>CAKTZP010000091.1 GCA_934636045.1 uncultured Oscillospiraceae bacterium | reverse complement strand
ACTTCTGGGAGCATGGCTCCGGCCCGTGCGGCCCGTGCTCTGAGGTCTACTACGACCGCGGCGAAAAGTATGGCTGCGGCAAGCCCGGCTGCACCGTCGGCTGCGACTGCGATCGCTATATCGAGATCTGGAACAACGTCTTCTCCCAGTTCAATAACGACGGCAACGGCAACTATACCGAGCTCAAGCAGAAAAACATCGACACCGGCATGGGCCTTGAGCGCCTTGCGGTCGTCTGCCAGGATGTCGACAGCCTGTTCGATGTCGACACTGTCATGAACATTACCAATAAGGTCACCGAACTGACCGGCGCAAGCTACGGAAAGAGCCATAAGATGGACGTCTCCCTGCGCGTCATTACCGACCATATCCGCGCTTCGACGTTCCTGATCTGCGACGGCGTTCTGCCATCCAACGAGGGCCGCGGCTACGTCCTGCGCCGCCTGCTGCGCCGCGCCGCGCGCCACGGCAAGCTGCTTGGCGTCGATAAGCCCTTCCTGTACGAGGTCGTCGACACCGTCGTGCACGAAAACGAGTGCCAGTACCCCGAGCTGCGTGAAAAGCAGTCGTATATCACCAAGGTCATCCGTACCGAGGAGGAGAATTTCTGCAAGACCATCGACGGCGGCATGAAGATCTTCTCCGAGATGCTTGCCGAGCATCAGGCCAAGGGTGAGACCCGCTTCTCCGGCGCTGACGCGTTCAAGCTGTATGATACCTATGGCTTCCCCATCGACCTGACCGCCGAAATGGTCGCCGAGCAGGGCATGGCCGTGGATGAAGAGGAATTCTCCAAGCAGATGAAGGAGCAGAAGCAGCGCGCCCGCGAGGCGCGTAAGGCGCTCGGCGACCTCGGCTGGGCGGGCGTCGAATTCGGCAAGGAGGTTCCCGAAAGCAAATTCGTCGGCTATGATTGCCTGACCGCCGAAGGCAAGGTCACGGCGATCGTGCAGGGCGACGAGCTGTGCGGCACGGTGTCTGAGGGCATGGAGGCCATCCTCGTCCTCGACGAAACGCCGATGTACGCCGAAATGGGCGGCCAGATCGGCGACACCGGCACCATCACCGCCGATGCCTTCCGCTTTCATGTTACCGACGTCCAGAAGAATAAGGGCGGCAAATATATGCACTACGGCAAGGTCATCTCCGGTACGGTTTCCATCGGCGATACCGTTACCGCCGCTGTCGACGCCGAGCGCCGCCGCGCCATCTGCCGCGCGCATACGGCCACGCACCTGCTGCAGACCGCGCTGACTCGCGTGCTCGGCGAGCACTGCCATCAGGCCGGCTCTTTGGTCGAGCCTGACCACCTGCGCTTTGACTTTACCCACTTCTCCGCAGTCACGCCGGAGGAGCTGCTTGCCGCTTCAAACGATGTGATGGAAATGATCCTCCGCGGCGAAGACGTTGAGACCCTCGTGCTTCCCATTGAGGAAGCCAAAAAGCTCGGTGCGACCGCGCTGTTCGGCGAAAAATACGGCGATACCGTCCGCGTGGTTAAGATGGGCGAAGAATCCCTTGAATTCTGCGGCGGCACGCATCTGGACAATACCGCCAAGGTCGGCCCGTTCCGCATCGTCTCCGAGGGCTCCGTGGCCTCCGGCGTGCGCCGCATCGAGGCCTTCACCGGCAAGCGCGTGATGGAGCAGATGGAGCAGTTCAACCGCATTATCCTGACTGCGGCCAACGAGCTGAAAACCTCGCCGAAGGAGCTGCTGCAGCGTTCCCACAGCGTTATGACCGAGATCAAGGAGCTGCGGCAGAATCTTGAGCGCATGAAGGACAAGCTCCTCGGCGGCGAGATCGACCGTGTCCTCTTCTCGGCGAAGAACGTCGGCGGCCTCAAGGTGCTGACGGCGCTGAAAAACGACATCGCTGCGGGCGACCTGCGCAAGATGGGCGACCAGCTGCGCGACCGCGACCCGGATGTCGTGGCGGTACTGGCAAGCTGCTGCGGCGAAAAGATCAGCATCCTTGCCGTCTGCGGCAAGAACGCCGTCGCTAAGGGCATCAAGGCCGGCGCACTGGTCAAGGAGGTCTGCACGATCTGCGGCGGCAGCGGCGGCGGCAAGCCCGACTCTGCCATGGGCGGCGGCAAGGATGCGCTCAAGCTGGATAACGCCCTTGCGCTGGTTGACGATTTCGTGATGAATAACGTAAAATAAATAAGAAATAAGGAGCGAGCACCATGAACGACTGCATTTTCTGCAAGATTATTGCCGGAGAGATCCCCTCGAAGAAGCTCTATGAGGATGACCTTTGCTATGCGTTTTATGACATCGAGCCCCTCGCGCCGCAGCATTTTCTTGTGGTGCCGAAGGAGCACCTGACCGGTGCGAATAAGATCAACGAGGATAACTGCGCCCTTGTCGGCCATATCTTCGCGGTCATCACGAAGCTGACGTCCGTGCTGGGCTTCTCCGACGGCTACCGCGTCGTGACCAACTGCGGTGCAGACGCCGGGCAGACCGTGCAGCACCTGCACTTCCACGTCCTCGGCGGAAAGACGCTGGGCAGCTTCAACTAAGCAGATTATAGTTTTTTCAAAGGCGGGCGCGATTGCCCGCCTTTGCTGCGAAAAGGGAGGGAGGAGCCGCAATGCGCCGTCTGATGCTGTTTTCCGTCGCGTTTGCCGCTGCGGTCGCGGGATATCTTTGGCTGCTTCCGGCGCATGCGGCGCTGCTTGCGGCGTTGTGCTGCGGGCTGACATTGTTGGCCTTGCTGCCGGTGCGCCGCGACAGCGCAAAGCGTGTGCGCATTCTTGCCCTCGGCGCGGCCGCGGGTCTGCTGTGGAGCTGGGGCTATGAACGGCTCCGCCTCGTTCCGCTGCGCGCCCTGTGCGGCGAGGACCGCACCGTTACCGCCACGGTCTGCCAGCTGCCCGAGCCGACGGATTACGGCTGCCGCGTCGAGGTGCGGCTGCACGGCGGGAACGCCTATTGCTACCTTCCCGCCGATGCCCTCGATCTGCGCCTCGGCGACCGGGTGACCGTGACCGGTACGATCACCGACGGCAGCGGGTCGGACAACGCACTGTACTTTCAATCCCGTGATATCTCCTTGCTCATCTTCTCACGCGGCGGCTATACCATCGAGCGCGCGGAGCATGTGCCCGTGTGGCGGTATCCCACCGCCGCGGCGGCGTATCTGCGCAGCACGGTCACACGGGTGTTTCCGTCAGAGACGGAGGGCTTTGTCCGCGCCCTTCTGACTGGCGACCGCAGCGGGCTGAGCTATGCGCAGCAAAACGAGCTGTCCATTGCTGGCGTGTCGCACGTCATCGCCGTATCCGGCATGCACGTTTCGCTCCTGATCGGCGCGATCGGGCTTTTGATTCGCCGCCGCGCCCTCGCGGCGGGCGTTTCGATCGGCGTGATGCTCTTCTTTGCGGCGATGCTCGGCTTCTCGCCGTCGGTCACGCGGGCGGTGATCATGAACACGATGCTCCTGCTCGCGCCGCTGCTCCGACAGGAAAACGACCCGCCGACCTCGCTGAGCTTTGCGCTGTTGCTTCTGCTGCTGCTCAACCCGTGGTCGCTGGCAAATCTGAGCCTACAGCTATCCTTTCTTGCCATAGCAGGGATCTTCCTGCTCTCCCCGGGGCTTTATCGGCGGGTGCTGTCGCTGACCAAGGCGGACGAGCGCTCCATGCCCAGACTGTATCGCCGGTCAATGCGCGCCCTCGCCGCCTCCGTTGCCACCTCGCTTGGTGCGTCATTTTTCACCATGCCGCTCGTGGCATATTGCTTCGGCACGATTTCGCTGGTGTCTGTCGTGACGAATGTCCTGCTTTTGCCGCTCATCAGTGCAATCTTCACCCTCGGCGCCGTAGCCGCGCTGCTGGGCATGCTCTGGGTGCCGCTCGGGGCAATCCCGGCGCTGGGCATCTCCGCGTTGGTGCGCCTCGTGCTTGCCGCAGTGCACGCGCTCGCGGCCTTCCCGTATGCCGCACTGTATACCGACAATGTCTACGCTGTCCTCTGGGTGGGGGCGGTCTATCTGATGCTCCTTGCGGCGCTGCTGCTTCGCCGGCAGCTGCGGCTGCGCGTTTTGTGCATGGCTGTGCTGGCCACGCTCAGCATGGCGCTGTTTTTCGCCCGCCTGGACGGAACGCGCACGCGCTTTACTATGCTGGATGTCGGGCAGGGACAGTGCCTGTATTTGCAGGACGGCGGCTTCCGTGTCGTCGTCGATTGCGGCGGCAGCGACGGCGACCGTACCGGAGAAGCGCTGGCGCGCCGTCTGCTGTCTTCGGGCGACAGCACGGTCGATGCGCTGATCCTGACCCACTACGATACCGACCACACCGGCGGCGTGGAGCAGCTGCTGCACCGCGTAACGGTCAAGCGCTTGCTCCTGCCGGAGATCGAGCCGGACAGTCCGATGCGCGCGGAGCTGATCACCGCTGCGCAGCGGGCGGGCACGGAGGTGTGCTTTGTGCAGGAGGCACTTTTGCTTGAGCTGGACGAGGCGACTGTCCGCTTGTATCCGCCGAAGGAAAGTTTTCAAGTCAATTGCGGCCTCGCGGCGTTGATGTCCTTTGACGAATGTGATATACTGGTCACCGGAGACATGAACGCCGCGGCTGAGGCTCGTCTGCTGCGGGACTATGATCTGCTGCAGGCCGATGTGCTCGTCGCCGGGCACCACGGCGCGCGAGATTCCACCGGCTCGCTGCTTCTGGAGCAGACCGCGCCGCAGACGGTACTCATCTCCGTCGGTACGAACCGCTATGGCCATCCGACACAGGAGACGCTCGACCGCATCGCAGCGACCGGCGCGGTTGTTTTGCGCACGGATCTGGATGGCGATATTTCCATTGCGAGGTGAATCCTATGGCTGCAAAACCGACCGGCAGCAGTGCCGGCTGTACCCAACTGAAAAAAGACCTGAAGGAAAAGCGCCTCGGCTCGTTTTATATTCTCTCCGGGCAGGAGGATTACCTCCGCCGGTACTATCTGGCCGAGATGAAGAAGCAGCTGCTCGACGAGCTGACCGAGAGCTTCAATTTTCATCGGCTGAATCATGAGACCTTCTCACTCGAGGCGCTGGCCGATGCCCTGCAGGCGCTGCCAATGATGGCTGAGCGCACCATGGTGCTGCTGGAGGACGTGAACCTCTTCGACTGCGGGGACACCGATACGCTCACGGCGCTGCTGAGCGACCTTTCGCCGGAATGCTGCCTCGTGGTGCATCTGGAGGAGTTCAAGCCCGACAAGCGGAAGAAAAAGCTTTGGGAGGTCATCGAAAAAAACGCGGTGCTGGCCGACTTTGCCTACCAGAGCGAGAGCGACCTGAAGCCGTGGATCGCCCGGCACTTCCGCAGCGCGGGGAAGCAGCTTGCGCCGGAGCTTTGCAGCTATCTTTTGCAGCAGTGCGGGCTGTCCATGTCGCGGCTGCACGGCGAAATCCTGAAGATCTGTGCCTACTCCGGCGCGGACACCATCGTCCGCGCGGACATCGACGCCGTTGTGGAGCCGACCTTGGAGGCGGTGGTCTTCCAGATCACCGATGCCCTCGGCCAGCGCGATTTTGACCGCGCGCTGGAGCGGCTGCATGTTTTGCTGAAGCTCCAGACCGAGCCCATCCCCATCGTTGCGGCCATTGGCGCGCAGGCGCGGCGGCTCTACGCAGCCAAGCTTCTGCAAAACGCCGGCAAGAGCGCCGAGGCGCTTGCCAGCCTCTGCGGCATCGCCCCCTATGCCGCCACAAAGACCATGCAGCAGGCGCGGCGGCTTTCCGAGCGCTTCTGCCGCCGGGCGGTGGAGCTGTGCTGCCAGACGGACTACCGGCTCAAAACGTCATACGACGACCCGGAGCGGCTGCCGGAGCTGCTGATTCTGTCCCTTGCGGAGGAGGCCGGCCATGATTAAGCTCAAGCAGGCTGTCGTTGTGGAGGGACGCTACGATAAGAACGTGCTTTCTCAGCTTATCGACGCGCCGATTTTTGAAACGCGCGGCTTCGGCGTGATGAAGGACAGGCAGCTGCTGGCCTTTCTGCGCGAGGTGGCGCAGCGCCGTGGGCTGATCATTCTGACCGATTCCGACGGCGCGGGCTTCGTCATCCGCAACTATCTCAAGGGTGCGCTGCCAAAGGAAAACGTGCTGCACGCCTACATTCCCGACGTGCTGGGCAAGGAGCGCCGCAAGGCGCACCCCGGCAAGGAGGGAAAGCTCGGCGTGGAGGGCATGACCCCGCAGGTGCTGCTTACGGCGCTGCAAAATGCCGGCGCGCTGGCGGAGGAAACGACCCTGCCCGCGCAAAGAATCACCAAAACCGACCTATATCTCGCCGGGCTTTCCGGCACGGCCGATTGCGAGGCGCGCCGCAAGCGCCTGATGCATCGGCTGCACCTTCCGGAAAAGCTGGGCGCGAACGCCTTTTTGGAGGCGCTGAACCTGCTGATGACCCGCGAGGAATTCCTGCAATACGGAGAAAACGATGATTGATATTTCAGTAAACAATTTGGTCAAGTCCTTCGAGGTCGGCTCTGTCCTCCTCGATGGCTTGTCCTTTGATATCCACGAGGGCGAGTGCGTCGGTATCATGGGACGCAACGGCTGCGGCAAGACGACGCTGTTCCGCCTTCTGACCGGCGAGCTGACACCGGACGAGGGCGAGATCGTCATTGCTGCCGGCAAAAAGCTCGGCCTCATCTCACAGATCCCCAAGTACCCCGCCGGTTATACCGTGGAGGACGTGCTGCGCACGGCTTTCCTGCCGCTCATGCGGCTGCGCGCGCGGATGGAGGAGCTGGAGCAGAAGCTCACCGCCTCTGCGCCCAAGGCTCTGCTGGACGAATACGACCGGCTGAGCAACGCCTACCACGTCGGCGGCGGCTATGAGCAGGACACGGAAACGGATAAAATTTGCAACGGCCTCGGTATCCCCGCGGCCATGCGCACGCAGGAATTCGACCGCCTCTCCGGCGGCGAAAAGACGCGCGTGAATCTCGGCCGCCTTCTGCTGGAAAAGACCGACATCCTCCTGCTCGACGAGCCGACAAACCACTTGGATTTGCACAGCGTGGAATGGTTGGAGGACTATATCAAGCGCTTTAAGGGCACGGTGCTGACCATTTCGCACGACCGCTACTTCCTCGACCGCGTCGTCGAGCGCATCATTGAGATCAGCGCCGGAAAGGCCGAATTTTACAGCGGCAACTACACATTCTATCTACAGGAAAAGCAGGAGCGCTTCGACCGCCAGCTCAAGCAGTACGAGCAGGAGCAGGCCAAGCTCAAGCAGCTCGGCTTTACCGTGGAGCGCATGAAGGGCTGGGGCATCAACAACCGCGTGCTCTACCGCCGCGCCATGTCCATCCAGCACCGCATGGAGCGCATCGAAAAGACCGAGCGCCCCACGAAGGAAAAGACCCTCCGCGCCCGCTTTGGCGAAAAGGAATTCCACGGCGACGAGGTGCTGTCGGTCAAGGACTTCGGCAAGCGCTTCGGTGAGCGGACGCTTTTTTCCGGCGTGACACTCACTGTCTGCGGCGGCGAGCGCATCGCCCTGCTCGGCGACAACGGCACCGGCAAAACGACCTTTATCCGCGCCCTTCTGGGCGAAATCCCGGCGGAAGGGAAGGTGCGCTTCGGCCCTTCGGTCAAATCGGCCTATCTTCCGCAGGTCATCCGCTTTGAGCACCCCGAACGCACGCTCTATGACACCATGCTCTACGAAAAAAACTGCACGCCCCAGAGCGCGCGCGACCGTCTCGGCGCGTTCCTGTTCAGCGGGGAGGACGTATTCAAGACCGTTTCGACCCTCTCCGGCGGCGAGCAGTCGCGTCTGCGCCTGTGCATGCTGATGGATGAGAAAATCAATTTCCTCGTCCTCGATGAGCCGACGAACCACTTGGACGTGGCCTCGCGCGAATGGGTCGAGTGCGCGATCGACGAGTACGAGGGCACGCTGCTGTTTGTGTCCCACGACCGTTATTTTGTCGAGAAATTCGCCACCCGCGTCTGGGAGATGGAAAACGGCACGATCCACGATTTCCCCTGCGGCTATGCCAAATATCGCGCGATTAAGGAGCATGAGGCTGCAGCCAAGCAGAAGCAGCCCGCGCCCCAGCGCAAGGAAAAGCCCGTCAAGGCAGGCAAGGAGCTGGAAAAGCTCGTCCGCCGCTTGGAGCGTGAGATCAGCGCCAAGGAAGCAACGCTCGCCGCCCTCGACGAAGCGCTCTCCGCCGCGGCCAGCGACTATCAGGAGCTTTTGCGCCTCACCGCCGAGCACGAGACCGAGCAAGCCGCGCTGGAGGACCTCATGGGTCAATGGGAGGAAGCCTCTGAGGCACTGGAGAGCTCCTACTGACGCCAATAAACAGAAAAATATTATTGACAAACAATAATTATCCTGCTATACTTTTGCCAGCCTCCCGTCTTAAACAAATCTTAAACATTCATGGGTTGATTCTTAAATATTTTCCTGCTACGATGGTGCTAATGAGCGCCGTTTGCCGCAGGATACAACCCGGATACAATGTAATGCTAGAAAGGATGTATAAAAAA
>CAKTZP010000090.1 GCA_934636045.1 uncultured Oscillospiraceae bacterium | reverse complement strand
CGCCGCGCGGATCGGCCTCGTAGGTGACATACAGGGCAGTCACGCCGGTGGACTTGTAATAGTCGATTCCGGCAATGAGCTGGTCGCGCAGCCACGCGGCGCTGCCGCCTTCCCAGTGGGTGTATTGCGGTGCGGCCCAGCTGGCTGCCGCAGGGTCTGCTGTGCAGCCGATCGATACGATGTAGGCGTTGCAATCCGCGCAAACCTGTGCCACTGCCTCCTCGGTGTCCCAGCTTGCCGCTTCTGTCGGTTGCGGCGCTTCCGTTGGCGGTTCCGTCGGCTGCGTCGCCGGTGGGGCGGTGGGCATTTCTGCGGCGGGCTGCATCTGCGGCGGTTCGGCAGCTTGCGTTGGCCGCTCGGTCAGTGTTTGGGTTGGTGCGAGAATCGCTTCCGTTGTTTCGGGCGTGGGTTGCGTCGGCGCTTGCGTTGTGGATGCTGTTTCGGCGGGAGTCGTTGCTTTTACTGCCGTCGTCGGCTCTGTGCTTGGTTCCGTTGCCGCAGCGCAGCCGCTCAGCAGCAGCAAAATCAGGAATACGCTGATCAGTTTTTGTTTCATATGCTTCACCTCCACCGTCATCATACAATGCCGCGGCAGATTTGTCCAAGGTGCGGCCGGTTTATTTTGGAATTTTTTCCGCATCCAATACCGGGTGCTTCTGCGGTTTCCGCCGGATGATAAAATCGTAGCCCGTCCGCACGGAGCAATAGTCGCAAGTGCCTTTGTCTGTTTGCAGCAGGTCTGCGCGGGAGATGCGGTATTCCTTGGAATCAAAAAACTGCTTCGCGCACGCCGGACAGAGGCAAAGCTCCAACGGCGGCTCGTTGTAATCCGCGACAAACCCAAGGCTGACGGCAGCGGCCCAATCGATGCGCCGCTGCGCCGCTTCGTCCAGATGGCCGATAAACTCCATGAGCCGCAGCTTGTCCACCGTGCGAATTTGCTCCAGCATCACGACCGACGGCTGCGCCAGCCCCGCGCCGGGCGGCAGGCGGCAATGCACCGGCAGCCGCGCTTTGACCGTTGTTTTTGTCGTAAGCGGCGCGAGGATAACGGTCGGGCTGTAATAATTGCCGAGATTGTTCTGAAGGATCACGGCCGGTCGGATGGATTGCTGCTCCGAGCCGATGCCCGTGCCGAAATCCACATAGTATAAATCGCCTCGTAAATATCGTTTCAATTGCGTTTCCTCCTTCTTCTTTTTTCGGCATCGTCTGCCTATGTAGTGGCCTGTTTGTCCTCGACGCCCGGCCAAAGGAAATCGTCAAGCGGCTGGCGGCAACCAGCTCCACGGGAATCTCACCCCCGGCAGGATCTCTGTCGGCTGCCCTCATGGCCTGCGACGGCTCGCGCACCCGCAGGATGCGCTTCAACGCTCGGAACTGTGACTGGACAGGAGTATCATTGTCCCCACTGCGCGCCGCTTCACGCCGGAAGCCATCCGGTATGGGCAGAGGCCGGTTCTCGCTCACCGCGAAGTCCGCAGGTCATGGCGCAGCCCCCGCCGCGGCATCTCTCACGCAGCAGGAAAGTACTTGACGAATGTCTATGAAATTTTCAAGGTACACCGGGCAAATAAAAAGCCCCTCACTTAATTAGCCGTTAAGTGAGGGGTTTGATAACCACTTTTTTCTATTTTTCTAAAAATTTTTTCAATTTTTTCAAAATTTTGACTTTTCGCTTATGTAACGCGGGCTGCGTAATGCCGAGTTGCCCTGCCGCATCGCGCTCCGACAGCGCTTCGTAGAAGATCGCGTTGATGATCCGGCGTTCTTCCTCCGAGAGCGTTTGCAGCGCCGCCTTGAGCGCTTCCACTTGAAGGCGCTGCAGCACGGCCTCCTCCACGCCGGGGATGTCCTGCGCGAATTGCTCGCCTGCGGCCGATAAGCCCTCGAGCGAAACCTCACGACTCAAATCGCGCTGCGTCCGGTTTTCGTCGCCGGATGCAGCGCGATCTACCTTCAGGTCGTACTCAAAATACCGCATTTTCCGCTCGCCCTTCTGATAAGCCGCAAAAACCGCGTCACTCACCTCGACGGGCTGACCGTTGATCCATATGTTTTTCTTCTGGCACAAGCCATATAACCTCCAATCAAGTTGAAATCAGAATTTCAACTCGACCGGAGGCCCGCGGCAGTGGATTGCAATATTTGCAACAGTCACGGGCTTGTGATGGTTGAAGTTATATCAACCGCACGTTATTGCAAAGGTGCTTTTCCGCGTTTGTCTGGGACATGAAAAAACAGGAAGGACAGATTCGTACAAGGCCGCTTTTCAGGTACTAATCTCTTGCGCAGCACATCTTTCTTTCCCATAATTCCACACCTTTTCTATTCTAAAATATGATAAAAAGGTAGGCACCCACATTTTTCGGTGAGTGCCTACCTCCGTTTCGAATGAAGTTTCAAATCGTGGTGTGCGGTAACTATTTGCTTTGCTGCGCGCTGCTTGGGAAACCCAGCAAATCTATTATGGATTCAGCTCACATTGCCGTTCTTATCGCAGGTCAGGGTAAGGTTGTAGGTTTTGTCGGAAACGGTTGCGCCAAGGTATTTGCGGAGGATTCTAGCCGTTCCGTAGGCGGTATTACCGCTCTTGCTTGCCGACTTTGATGCGGCAGACCAGTCGCTCTGGTAAATTGTTACATTGCAGCTCGCAGCGGTGCAGGTAGACGTGGTTCCCGTGTAAGTAAACGAGCCGGTAAGGCTGATTTTCCATTGAGCAGTGCCGTCTGCGTCCTTGTAAGTATAGTTTTTTGTTTTTGTCAGTGAGCCAGAGGCTCTGGTCTGTGGTGCAGAGTCCAACGTGATTTCAAGATAAGTTCCATCCTCATATTGAACGACCTCTAAAATTTCCGGTTCCTGACTTGCGTACGCAATCTGGATGGGAAGCATTGACAGAATCAGGACAAACACAACAAGCGTTGCAATTACTTTTTTCATAAACTCCTCCGTTAAAAGTTATTCGATGTTAACTTCGATATACCCGTTGGCGTGTGCATTTTCGCGAATCGTCGCTCTGGCAACGAGGCAAGTCCACGACAGCAGTATGATGAAAAGCGCTGCCAAAACTGCTGTCAAAATTCTCCTTCGGACCCGCAGTCCCTTCAGGACCTCGGCGGCTCCCATATTTTCTACAAATGCTGTGGCGATCTCCTGCGGCGAACCCAGCTGCGCCTGAATCGCTTCATAATCTGCATTTGGATTTTGTTGAACGAATTCGTTCACAGTATCCTTGATCTGCGTCATGATCGTCCGCCGCATTTTTCCGCTCGGCAGCCAAGACCGCACGCTGCGGCAATAGCGTCCGGCTGCCCGGTTAGTTGTTTCCATCTTTTTCTTTCCCTCTCTGGATAATCTGAAAAACACCTTGTGTCACGTCCTGATACTCCTTCGTCAGCTCGCGCAGACGAACCCTTCCGGCCTCCTCCAAATGATAGTAAACCCGCGTCATTCGCTTGCCGACCAAGACCTTTTTGTCAGAAATCAGGCCCTGCTCCTGCAATTTGTAAAGCACCGGGTAAAGGGAGCCTTCCTGCGTCACGATTTTTCCGGAGCTGTAGTCCGAAATTGCCTGCACAATCTGATATCCATACATATCTTCGCCTTCCAGCAAAGCCAGTATCAGCAGTGACATGACACCTCTCTGATAACTGCTTTGTGCACTCTCTCTAGCCATCACATCCTCCTAAATTTCTGGTAAATCCTCCATCGCGACGGGACTACTAAATACATAATACAAAATAATCTCAATAAATCAATACCTATTTTACAAAAATATATGTTGACTTTTGCTTTTGTGTGGTATATGCTGTTTTTGGAGAGGGGTGATAATGAATTATTCTGCATACTTATTCGATGAAGAAACTGCAACCCGCAAGATGTAAACCCAGACAATCAGAAAAGAAAGAGAGGAACGCAATGAAAACAATCTACAGATCACTGTTGTCGCTACTATTGGTACTCACAATTGTTCTTCAAATCGTCCCTGCGGCGGTCTTTGCAACCGAAGATGATAACGACACCAGAAGTCTTGACGAACTGATGCTGACGGACGAGGCAAGCCTTGTTCCGGATGAGCCGGTTTGTGATGAAATTTTATTCGAGGATATTTCACTTCGAGAAGAAAATGTGAAGCATTTCCGTATGAAGGACGGCAGCTATCGGGCGGTCGTCTACGATACTCCTGTTCACTATCTGGATGACGAGGGGAACTGGCAGGAGTATGACAATACGTTACATACAATCGACCGCAGCGGCGAGGCGACGGGCTATCGCGTGGAAAACGGCGACAGCGTGCGGCTCTTTGCGGCGGAGGCGGACAGCGAGGCGCTTTTGTCAGTATCGAAGGGCGAGTATGTCCTGACGATCTCGCCTGTGCTGACCCCGGACGCAGAGCGGCCCGTCGAGCCGGAGCCTCCGGTCGAGGTTATGGGCGGAGCCGACGATGCCGCAGATGCTGCACTGGATGCAGAAGATAAAAACGACGCAGAAACTACAGATGCAGTCGCTTCTGATAATACAGAGCAGGAAATTTCGGAAAACGCCGAAACTGCTGTTGCCACAACTGCACCCGAAACCCAGCAGCCGGAAACGGTCGGTGCGGGAATCACAGTTGACCCTAAGGTCGAGCCGCTTGTTTCTGCCGAGGTTCTGACCGTTGCTGCGCCCGCGGAGGAAGAAGTTACGGACACTTTCTTCGCCCAAGTGCAGCCGGAAAAGTTGTATTCCGCGCTGGAATATGAAAATCTGCTGGACGGTGCAACACTTCGCTATGAGAACTACGCCAACAGCGTAAAAGAAAGCATCATCATCCCCGCGCGGCAGGAGGAATATACTTATTCTTTCCGTCTGCAAGTCACCAGCTTGACACCGGAGCTTTTGGACGACGGCAGCATCTCCCTGACTAACGCGGACGGCAAAACCATCTACACCATCCCCGCGCCGTATATGATCGACGCGAAAGACGAGACTTCGCACGAAGCCTTTTATACACTGGAAGAAGCCAACGGCGGCTGGCTGCTGACGGTCACGGCTGACGCGGACTGGATGAACGACAAGGATCGCGCCTATCCTGTCGTTCTTGACCCCACGGTAACGGAAACGGCAGCAAGCAGCGATGATATCAGCGCTGCATTTGTCCGCAGCGGCTATGCCGGTTCGCCCGCAGAATCGAATGAAACTGGATTATATGTCGGCAATAACAACAACGTAAACAAAAAGACCCGCAGCTATTTTCATATTAACGCGCTCCCGTATCTTCCGGCGGGCTGCGAATTGACCCATGCAGTTTTCGGCGTTTATCAGTCTGCCTTTGAGGGCAGCGGCTCTATCGATATCGGCCTGCACGCCCTGAGCAGTGCAAAACGAAGCGGCAGTTCACTGGACGGCCATTCCTCCACCGCAACATGGAAGGCATGGGCAAGTGAACTGACATGGAACAACGTCAACAACGGCAGCTATGCCGCTCACAATACACAATTTATTGACCGCCAAACGGTCAGCAGCGCAACCCTCGGCTATGTCGGGTGGGACATTACAAACCTCGCCGCAAGCTGGTACGACAGCGAAAGAAAAGCAGAGGGCGAAAACGAACTGTATCTGGCCAATCTCGGCTTTGCTCTGATCCCCGCAAACGAGGATACGATCGCCTCGCGTGCGAGCTTCAATGGCCCGAAAATGAGCGGGAATCGCCCGCGCATTATGATCGAGTATCGCAACGTGCGCGGTATTGAATCTGACTACACTTACCAAACCGCCTCCATCGGCAATGCCGGTACGGCCTACATCGGCGACTTTGCCATGCAGACCACGCTGGTCGTTCCTCTGGTCAGCGACCCGAGTGACACGCTGCCCCTTTCCGTGTCGCTGGTGTATAACTCCAGCCTGAACGGCTGCTATTTTTCCGGCTATTACAAAGACGTGCATACCGCCAATTTTGATACCATGAAGATCGGCATCGGCTGGAAGCTGTCCTTGCAGGAAACGATCGTGCCGTTGTCGCTGGATGAAACGGACTACCTTATTTATACAGATGGCGACGGGACGGAACATTATTATATTCATTCCGGTAACGGCATTTACATCGAGGAAGGGGAAAATACCCGTCTGACGATTAGCGGTTCACGCGCACAATACACGCTGTCTGATGAATACGGCAACAAGAAAATCTTCACCTACGGCTATCTGACCGAGGTACGGGACGCTTACGGCAATGCGCTGTACTATTGCTACAATAATACGGAATACAGCAGTGGCTCGTCCGCGTGGAAACCATCCTCCGCCAGCGACTCGCACTATATCAGCTACGTTTACCGCCAGAACAAAAATTGCGCCGCAGAAAAAATTCTGGTTCTCGGTTACAACAAAAATTTCCTTTCGACAATTATTCCAAAGTGCAATTATGAGAGCGACGACAGCAAAGCCTCCCGGCGTATTACCCTGCTGCGGCAACCGGCCAGTGCCAATTCCAGTTATACCAATTTGACCGGCATCGAATATCCCGGCAACCGGCTTGCGCAGTATACTTATTATGGAAGCAGCGCAGGCTTCTATCGCAACAACAAGCTCTCGTCCGCATACGATGCAGAAGCGAACTATGGCATCTCGTTCGACTATAGCTACAATGGCAAAACCAGAGATATCTTTGAATACGTACAGAATAACGATACCAGAGTTTATGGTACCATGCTGCGCGGCTACAAGCGGTCACATCTGCTGGCAGTCTATCGCGATTACGGAAAGGATCAGGTAGCGGCGCTCGATGCCAACGAGAATCCCATTGACGGTGACGACTACCTGACCTTCAAGGTGCTCAACCGTATGGGCCGGACCATCAGCGCCTATACGACGGACAGCACCGAACAGCGCATCCTCGGCAGCAGCGCCGCAGCCTATACCTCCAGCGGCGAACGCAAGGCGAATAACCTTCTCGCGGCCAGCGCCTATACCGCTCAGCCCGGCGTCAAATTGATGCGAAACGGCGGCGCAGAATACAGCGGTAACTATTGGAACTCTGCCGCAACCGTTGCAAACGTGGCCTATCGCGGCGAACATTCTTTCCAAATCAACGGCAATGAGCTGTATCAGCTGTTCCGTCTATATCCCGGCAAAACCTATACCTTCTCCGGATACATCAAAATCAACGGAACTACGGCAAGCAATGGCGGCGTTTCTCTGGCGTTCCAAGAGAGCATTTCCTCCACCGAAGTCCGTGATATTATGAACTCGCCGTACCTCCAGACCACAACGTCGGCCATTGATGGCGGCTGGCAGCGTGTGAGCCTTACCTATGCGCCGCAGCGAGAGATCGTCGTGCGCACGGCAGTGCTCTCCAAAAACTTGGGTTCCGCCACGGCCTACGGCGACTGCTTCCAGCTTGAGGAATCCGAATCTGCTTCGTCGTATAACCTCTTGAACTGCGGTTCGTTTGAAGAAAGCGACAGCATCAAGCCCTATAAGGCCAACGAAAAGGTTTGCGGCTGGTACTATTCCGGCAGCGTTTCTCTCCAGAGCGGCACCAATGCTGGGATTCTGTTTGGCGCTCAGATGCTACAGGTCAACGGCGGAAGCGGTGCGCACCGGGCCAGCCAAGAGCTTATGGTCAACGCTCCGGCAGGCTCGGCTTTCCTGCTTTCCGGCTGGGGCAAGGCCAACGCGCTGCCCGGCAGCGTGGCGGCGCTTTCCCCCGAAACCCAAGGCCACCCCTACTATGGCCTTGTTGCTCGCCTTTGCTATGATGAAAATAATCTGAACGATGGCGACGTGTTCTATTTTTCGTTCGACCCGTATTCCTCCGGCTGGCAGGAGCGCAGCGGCATCCTGATGCCCAGCGAGGCGAACAAAAATCGCATCATCAAAAAGATCGTCGTCGTAGCAGCCTACGACAATAACGCCAACACCGCCTATTTCGACAACATCTCCCTGCGGATGGAGCCAACCCAGACGTATCGCTACGACGAGAACGGCAACCCCATTGCCGCGACCCAGCCGGGGACCGGCTCGGAGAGCGCGACGTATGCGTCCAACGGCATCGACCTGACGAGCTACACCGCCGCCAATGGCTCAAAGTATACCTACACCTATAACTCCGCTCACGATGTGACGACGGCAACGATTGGCAGTCTGACTGCAACGACGACCTACAATGCCGCGGGCAATGTGACCGGCTCGAAGCTGACGGCCACCGGAACGTCGCTTTATCTGCAAACCGGCGCGACGGCAACGAACGATCAAAACCACACGGCCTCCATGACCGATGCCAACGGCAATACGACACAGTACACCTACGACGCTTATACCGGCTTAGTGAATTCGATCACAAACGCAAAGGGCCAGACGACGGGCTATTCCAACGACTACGGTTCGCTCCGTCCGACAGGGGTCTACCGTACCGGTGTTGTCGGCATCGACTATATCTACGCGGAAGGCCGTCTGGCGACCCTCGACCGCAAGGTCAAGGACGGCGACAACTGGAAGCACCAGTACTATAACTTCGCCTACAACATCTGGGGTCAGCCCACCACAACCAAGGTCGGCAGCCGGACCCTCTCGACCAACACGTATTATGACTACGCTGGTGAAAACACCGGCACCGGCGGCAATCTGAAAACCACCACCTACGGCAA
>CAKTZP010000089.1 GCA_934636045.1 uncultured Oscillospiraceae bacterium | reverse complement strand
CGCATCGACGACGAGCTGCAGGACGCTTGCGACTACGCGAAGCTGGCGCTGGAGTACCGGGACACCGAGCCGGAGACAGCAAGCTTGTTTGCACGGCTTTCCGGCGAGGAGACGACCCACGCGACGGCGCTGCATGATTGTGTGCTGGGGCACATGGAGGCATACCGGCAGAAGGGCCTTGAGGTACCGGTGGCAATCATGGCGGTGTATGAGTACTCACATGATCAACAGATCGAGAAAGCCACAAAAGTGCAGCTTTTGCAGAAGATGTACCGCGAGAGATAACGAAGAACACCTTCGCCGGGTTCCGGCGAAGGTGTTTGAAATGTCTGATATTGTAGTCTATTGGAATAACGTCCACCATACTGGGTGATGATGATGGCGGCGAGGCGGGGATTAGGCGTATGAATTTTTACGGGATATTGCAGCTTCTTCTCATACACAAACATGCTTATTCCTCCTCACCGGCCACGAAATCCCACGGCCATGGATCGTTCAGCCAGCAGTAGCGCGAGCCATTCGCACTGTCGCGCTGCGTCAGGCTGCCGAACTGCTGCTCATAGGCCGCTCGCCCCTCCGCATAGAGCTTGGCATAGGACTGAAACAGCGCAAACGCGTCCGTGTCGTCCGGATGGGTGTCCAGATACTCTCCCAGCTCCACGATGGCGAAGCTGAGCGTTTGCAGTTCCTGCAGCGGTGTTTTGCTGAGCGGGCCTTCCTTGACCATGCCAGAAAACGGCAGATCAAGGCCGGGGAACAGAGTACCGCGCACAACACCCTCCTTGGCTGGATAGGTCGGCGGGTTCTTTTGCTGAAAGGGTACGAACGGGTTGGCCAGCGGCGCCTGCGCGGGCAGCGTGCCGATCCCGGCGGATAGGGCGGGTTTTTCCGCCTCCCGCTGCACCATCGGCTGCGTTCTTATTTCCAAGGTTGTTTCCTCCTTCTTGGGGTTTCGACCCGTTTCAGCCTATGCCGACACAGCTGCGAAGGTGCAAAAAACCGCCTTGCGCTCAGCGCGCAGGGCGGTTTTGCTCAATCCACGCTGCGACGAGGTCGCGGTGGGTGATGACGACCTGCTGTAAATCCAGCTCGTCGGGGGAAAAGAAGCGAAGCTCGGTCGATTCACGGCTGCACTGCAGTGGTGGTGCATTTTCCAGCTCGGCGGAAAACAGAACGATGACCATGCGCCAGACCGTGCCGTCGCGGTAGGCGGCGATGCGCGCATCGTCACAGACGCGCACCTGTGCAAAGGCAAATTCCGGCAGAACAATGCCGGTCTCTTCGCGCAGCTCACGCGCGATCCCGGCAGCGGGACGCTCACCGTTTTTCAGCCGCCCGCCGACAAGCCCCCATTGCCCGCAGTCTGTCCTCCGTTCCAGCAGCAGCCGCCCGCGGCATTGCAGCAGGACGTTCGCGCCGATGTGGGTGGGACAGTTGGGCTTCGGCGCAGTGGGGTCATTGCAGTAATATGTTGCGATATCCATAGTCATTCCTCCGCATAATAATTCTGCACAAAGCGGACGAACTGCTCTGTCCGCCGGTGAAAATAGTCGTTTTTGCGGTGCACGAGGTACAGCCACCGGCCGACCGGCGCACCGGGCAGGGCAAAGGTCAGCAGCTTGCCCTCGCGCTCGAAATCTGCCGCGGCCTTGGCCGAGATGATGGACAGCCCTAGTCCGCCCGCGACGAGATTTTTGATGGTCTCCTGATCGTTCAGGCGCGCCATGATGCGCAGCTCGGATTCGCGCAGGCCGCACTGCTCCAAGTAGGTTTCCATCCATTTGCGGCTGCCGCTGCCCTGCTGGCGCACCAGCAGCGGCTCTTGGGCAATGTCCCGGATGGAATAGCCGCCGCGCCACCTCTGATAGCGCTCATTCACCGGCGTGATGAGCACCATCGAGTCGCGCAGAAAGGGAACAAAGCAGAGGCTGTCCTCCTGCGTCTGCGTGCCGACGAGTCCGACCTCATAGCTGCCCATGAGCAGGCTGTCGATGACGCGCTGGCTGTCACCCTGAAAAATATTGAACTGTACGTCCGGCCACTGGCGGCGGAAGGCGGGAAGCACCTCCGGCAGCACATAGGCCGAGGGGATGGTGGAGGTGCCGATGCGGATGACGTGGCTGTCCTCCTCGAACCAGTGCTTTTTCAGATTGTCCTGCAAATGCAGCATTCGCCCGGCGCAGTCATAGAGTTCCATCCCGCGCGGCGTGATGTTCAGGCTCTTTGTCGTGCGGATGAGCAGGGGGGTTTGCAGCTCCTCCTCCAGCTGACGAATGTGCGTGCTGATGGTCGGTTGGGAAATATAGAGCTTTTCCGCCGCCTTAGTAAAGCTGCGGTATTCCACCACAGCACAGAAGGATTGCAGCTGCTTTAGCTCCATGCCGTGTCCTCCTGCAGCGCGCGCAGCGCCTGAACGGCCTGCGCGACCTCGTCCTGCGTATTGTACCAGCCAAAGGAAAACCGCACTGTGCCGGTCGGGAAGGAGCCGAGTGTCCGGTGCGCATTTGGTGCGCAATGGAGGCCAACGCGGGTCATGATGCCGTAGGTCGTGTCCAGTGCATAGGCCAGCTGCGCCGGATCTGTCGTGCCGAGGCGGAGGGACACAACGCCCGTGCGCCCCTCGGCGTCCGGCAGACCAAACAGCTGCAGGCCGGGGATATCGTGCACGCCCTGTAAAAACTGTGCCGTGAGCTCCTGCTCGTGGGTGTAGATGTGGTTAAGACCGGTTTCCTGCAGCCATTGAAGGCTGGCGCGCAGACCTAAAATGCCCGGCAGATTCTGCGTTCCGGCCTCAAAACGGTCAGGCATGAACGGCGGTACCTCCTCTGTGTGGCTGATGCTGCCCGTGCCGCCGGAAAGGAGCGGCTCCAGCTGCTCCACCAGCTCCGGCGCGAGGATGAAGCCGCCGATGCCCTGCGGCCCAAGCAGCCCCTTGTGGCCGGTGAAGGCCAGTGCGTCGATGTGCAGCGCCTGCATGTCCAGCGGCAGAACCCCTGCCGTCTGCGCCGAATCGACAAAAAACCGCAGCCCATGCGCGCGGCAGAATTCGCCGACCCTCTGCAGCGGGAGGAGCGTGCCGCAGACATTGCTGGCGTGCGTCATGACGACAAGCCGGGTGTTTTCCTGCACCAGCTCCTCCATGGCCTCAAGGATGAGCGTGCCGTCAGCACGGCAGGGGATGCGCGAAAAGCTGACGCCCTGCGCGCTCAGCTGCGTCAGCGGACGCATAACGGCGTTGTGCTCCATGGATGAGACCAGCACATGGTCGCCGGGGTGAAGAAAGCCCTTGAGCAGCACGTTCAGAGCCTCTGTGACATTCTTGGTGAAGGCGACGTTTCGCGCGTTGGCACCGTGAAACAGCTTGCACAGCAGCTGCCGCGTTTCATAGACCTGCTCCTCCACGCGGTAGGCTCCCGCATAGCAGCCACGGCCGATGTTGCAGCCCTCGTCCAAAAGATACGCCGCCATGGCCTCCGCGACCGCCCGCGGCTTGGGGAAGGTCGTGCTGGCATTGTCAAAATAAATTCCCATGGGATTTGCGCCTCCGTTTCTTTCTTCCATGATACCACAAAATTATTGGTTTTTCAAATAAATTCTAAAAGATTATAAATAATTACAATTGGACTTTTCCGCCGCGGAGCAATATACTGGAATTATATAATCGAGAAGCCCGGCGTCCGGCTTGCGCCCAAATCATCGGCTTCTCAGAAAAAAGGAGTGTTACCATGTCCCTGAAAAAAGAAAAGCTTTGGATCGTTGTGGCTGGGTGCATCATCGGCGTGATCTCTGCGCTGCTGGTGTTCTTCGGGAATCCGGCGAACATGGGCTTCTGCATCGCCTGCTTCCTGCGCGACACCGCCGGCAGCCTTGGCCTGCACCGTGCCGCCGCTGTCCAGTACATCCGTCCGGAGATCATCGGCCTTGTGCTTGGCAGCTTTATTATGGCGCTGTGCAAGAAGGAGTTTGGCTCCAAGGGCGGCAGCGCGCCGATGACGCGCTTTGCGCTCGGCTTCTTCGTGATGATCGGCTGCCTGATGTTCCTCGGTTGCCCGTTCCGTATGATCCTCCGCATTGCGGGCGGCGACGTGAATGCCATCTTTGGCCTTGTCGGCTTCGCGCTGGGTATCCTCGTGGGTGTCTTCTTCCTCAAGAAGGGCTACACCCTCAAGCGCACCTATAAGCTCTCCCGTTTCGACGGCATCGTCTTCCCCGCGGCGCAGGTCGTGATGCTTGTCCTGCTCATTGCCGCTCCGGCGTTCCTCTTCTTCTCTGAAGAAGGCCCCGGCGCCAAGCATGCGGCCATTGCCATCAGCCTGATCGCCGGCCTGATTGTCGGTGCACTGGCGCAGCGCACGCGTCTTTGCATGGTTGGCGGCATCCGTGATGCCGTCCTGTTCAAGGAATTCAAGCTGCTGTTCGGCTTTATCGCCATTCTGCTCAGCGCGCTGGTGATGAACCTTGTCCTCACCGGTGTGACCGACGGAACCTACTTTAAACTCGCAATGGAAGGCCAGCCCGTCGCGCACACCGACTGGCTCTGGAACGGCCTCGGCATGCTGCTTGTCGGCTTTGGCTGTGTGCTGCTCGGCGGCTGCCCACTGCGCCAGCTCGTGCTATCCGGCGAGGGCAACGGCGACAGTGCCATTACCGTCCTCGGCCTGACCGCAGGCGCGGCCTTTGCGCACAACTTCGGCCTCGCCTCCAGCGCGGATGGCCCCACCTCTGCCGGCAAGGTCGCCGTTCTCATCGGCCTCGGCGTCGTGGCCGTGATCGCCTGTCTGAATACCTTCCGCAAGAAAGCATAAGGAGAGAAAATTATATGAAATTGATCGATGCACGCGGTCTGTCCTGCCCGGAGCCGGTTCTGCTGCTGCGGGAAGCGATGGCCTCAAACGAAAAATCCTATCAGATCATTGTAGATAACCACGCCGCGAAGGAAAACACCTCCCGCTACGCTGCCCATCAGGGCTACGGCGTCAAGGTTGAGGAGAGCGACGGCGAATATACGCTGACCTTCACGAAATGATTTACCTCGCAACGGTCTACTCCCACTTTGGCGCGATTCGCTATAAGCGCGCCTGTGAGGCCGCGGGGATTCCGGCAGTGCTGATGCCGGTGCCGCGCAGTCTCAGCAGCAGCTGCGGCACCTGCGTCCGCTGTGAAGGGGGCTGGCTGCCGCCTGAGGCGGCCGATGCCGAGGAGATCGAGATGATCGTCCGCCAGAGCCCCACAGGCTATGAGACGGTCTACCGCTCGGCCGAGGCGTGAGGTGCCGACAGGTTTGCGGCGTACGAATATTGACAGAATTTGTTTTTCGGTTTAAAATAGACGCAGAGAGGGGAATGCCCGCTCTCTGCGTCTTATTTTGCTATACAAAAGCATAGCAAAATAAGAACGCAGCCATTTCCTCGCCCCTGCAGGGCAACCGGAAATGCTGCACAAAAGCTTCGTGCACCGGTATTTGTGCATTTTCGTGGTGCGGTACGCATGCATGAGGTTTTATATGGAAAGGGGAACGATATCATGAACAGGAACATTGCGCCCGCGCAGCTGCTGGTGTTTTTTATGCAGCGCATTTATGATCAGGGGCTGACGACCATGTCCGGCGGCAATCTTTCCGTGCGGGACGAGGAGGGAAATATTTGGATCACCCCGTCCGGCATCGATAAGGGCTCTCTGACGCCGGAGGATATCGTTTGCGTTTCGCCGGACGGCATCTGCCACGGGAAGCACGCGCCCTCTTGCGAGCTGCCGTTCCATTCCGGCGTTTACCGTCTGCGGCCGGATGTCCGCGCGATTTTGCATGCGCACCCGCCGGTGCCGGTGTCGTTTTCCATTGTGCGGCGGCTGCCGCTGCAGGACCTCGTCTGCGCGACGGCGCAAGGTGAGATGTCCATGGCAGGCTATGATGTCCCCGGCAGCGCTGCGCTGGGAGAAAAGGTCTGCCGGGTCTTTGCCAAGGGACAAAACATTGCCATGATGGAAAATCACGGCGTATGCGTTGTTGCGCCGGAAATGTTTACGGCCTTCCGCCGCTTTGTGCTGCTCAATTACAGTGCGGAGCTGGAGCTGGCCGCGCGGCGGCTCGGCACTCCCCAGCCGGCACCGTGCGTTCGGCGTCTGCGCCCGGCGGAAGGACAGCCTAGCCCTGCCGGCGCGGAGGCTGCGGCACAGGAAATTTTGAAGCTGACCCGCCGCTGCTGCCGCACGGGACTCTTTACCGCTGCGCAGGGCAGCTGCTCGGTGCGTCTGCCGCAGGGCGGCTTTTTGCTCACGCCGTCTGACCTTGACCTCGCGCTGCTCGAGCCGGAGGATTTGCTCTGGATCCCCGACGGCACCGAAACGGTGCAGACCGAGGCGCAGCTGCACGCCGCGCTCTACCGTGCCCGCCCGGAGGTCAACGCCGTGATCACCGCACAGCCGCCGTATCTGACGGCCTTCGCGGTCTGCCACAGATACCTTGACGCGCGGACGATCCCGGAGAGCTATATCCAACTGCGCGACGTGCTGTACGAAGCGTTTGACCGTTACTATGACGCGCCGGAGGCCGTCGCCGCCCGGTTTGCCCCGGCCAAGCCAGCGCTTTTGGCGGAAAACGTCGGCGCGGTGACAACGGGCAACACGCTCCTGAAGGCGTTTGACCGCATGGAGGTTATGGAGGCGACGGCGCGGTCTGTGATCGACACGGCACCCCTTGGCGAGATCATCCACATTACCGATGAAGAGATCGAAGCGCTGGTGGAGGCCTTCGGCCTGCCCCGCGCGTAACCGCACTCTGACCGCCCTCTGCAAACGCCGACGGCGGAGAAAGGATTCTTTATGAAGCTATTGATTCTCAGCTGCGCGACCGGCGAGGGCCACAACAGCGCAGCAAATGCCTTGATTGAGGCGGCGCAGCGCAAGGGCTGCGAATACATCCTTGCCGATCCGCTCAATTTTCGCAGCAAAAACGCGGCAAAAATCGCCGCAAACACCTATAACGGCCTCATCAAAAATGTCCCGGCGGTCTTTGGTGCAATCTACGGCGCGGGCGCGCTGTATAGCTCGACCGGCCTGACCTCGCCGGTGTATTGGGCCAATGCCCGTTACTCCGGCAAGCTGCGCGCCTACATCGAGGAGGAGGGCTTTGACGCCGTGCTCTGTACCCATCTGTTCCCGATGGAGGCCATTACCGCGCTGAAGAAAAAGACGGACTTTGCCGTACCGACCTATGGCATTCTGACCGATTATACCTGCATCCCATTTTTGCGCGAGACGCAGCTCGACGGCTATTTTATTCCGCATGAGGCGCTGCGGCAGGAGCTGGTAGAGCAGGGCATCCCCACGGAGCGTATTTTCGGCACCGGCATCCCGGTCAGCGCCCGCTTTGCCGAACGGGTCGGGCATGCTGCCGCCCGGGAGGCGCTCGGAATGGACGCCGATGAGCCCGTCGTGCTCATCATGAGCGGCGGCGTTGGCTGCGGCAACATTCAGGCGCTGTGCAACGAGCTGCTGCAGCAGGGGTCGGAGCCGTTTGCCATCTATGTGCTTGTCGGCCGCAACACTGACCTGCAGCTGGAGCTGGAGGCCGCCTATGCCGACTGCGGCCGGCTGCACATCGTCCCCTTTACACGCGAGGTCGCACGGTATATGAACGCGTCGGACGTGATGATCTCCAAGCCCGGCGGACTTTCGAGCACCGAGGCTGCCGTTGCGACCATTCCTCTGGTGCATATTCTGGCCTTTTCCGGCTGCGAGACAAAAAACGCCGCATTTTTCTCTGCGCACGGCATGTCCGTCCGCGCCGAGAACGCGAAGGAGGCTGTCTGCGCAGCACTGGAGCTCCTGCACAACAGGGACAAGGCTGAGACCATGCGCGCGGCACAGCGAGAGAATATCCCGCCCGATGCTGCCGACCGGATCATAGAAAGCGTGACGCGATGAGAGCACAGGTTCTGCTTTGGTATCCGTGGATCCTCGGCGGCTTTTTGCTGGGCAGCATCATGTTCAGCCGACTGCTGCCGAAGCTGCTGCTGGGCAAGGACGTCACCGAGGACACCCCCGATCACAACCCCGGCGCGGCGAATGTGTTTGCCACCTGCGGCGTGACCATGGGGCTGCTGTGCCTCGGGCTCGACCTGATGAAGGGCTTTTTGCCGGTGTATCTGGCCGGTCAGCGGCTCGATATGTCCCGTCTGCTGTTTGCCGCCGTGATGACCGCGCCGGTGCTGGGGCATGCCATCGGTCTTTTTAACCATTTCCGCGGCGGCAAGTGCATCGCCACAGCCTTCGGCGTGCTGCTGGCGCTGCTGCCGGCATCGCGCATCGTGCTGCTGCTGGCGGGACTGTATATTTTCTTCTCCATCGGCGTGAAGATTACGTCCAATCGCCGCAAGAGCATTCTGGTGTTTGCTCTGTTCGGCCTTGGGGCGGCGGGATATCTGCTGGCGAGCGGGCAGCAATCGCTTGCCGTCGGCTGCGCGTTGATCGCTGCGATCGGTGTGGTCAAGCATACCCACCATTTCTGTACCGTTCCCGAGGATGAGCTGCCGCCGGAGCCGATGCCCGAGGAAAACCAAATCCGAAACGAGCAATGAAAAAACCGCCAACGTGCTTCGTTGGCGGTTCAGCGTGTCGAAAAACCCTTTTCGACACGCTGACAGACTGCAAAAAAGTTCGGAAGACAAGCAACTCACGCCCG
>CAKTZP010000088.1 GCA_934636045.1 uncultured Oscillospiraceae bacterium | reverse complement strand
GACAGACCCGCTGTTTGAGCAGAAAAAAGCGAGTGTCCTCACAGCTTTTCAAATGCTGTAAGAACACTCGCCATGGTGCGGGTAAAAGGACTTGAACCTTCACCGAGGAACCCCGACTAAAACCTGATGGTTGCGACACCTCGGCGAAAGTTTTTTCGCACCATTTTTATATCACTTGCAGTATAGCATAAAATGCAAGAAAAATCAAGTGCATTTGATATCAATATCCGTCTAAGTCGTGGTCTCTGATAAACTTTTCAAACTGCCATTCCGGACCGTTAAACAGAAGTTCCAAGAGCGTTTGTTGAAGTTCACTCTTTTTCATACTCCAAACATATTCTTGCACTCTATCGGATATTTCTTCTTCCCACGCTTCTTCATCTTCTTGTGCCTTCAGATATTCCTGATAAAATTGCACTGCTTTTTCGGGATATGCAGTAAAATATGTTGCAATCATATGCTTACACACAATACGTTTACCATCGGCGTGAGGACAATTGCAAGTTGATTTTCTCGGATGCGTAACATCGATTTCCACCGTATACGGTTCACTCGCAGTTCCTACGACATCAGCGGCAAACACCCCGGCACTTATTTCCGTCAGATTTTTAACTTTTTTGTTTTCATAATAGTCGTGTCCGCGAAAAAGTGACGCAGAGCTTGCGCATTCAAGCAATCCCATAGAATAACTCCTTATTTCTTATATTCGTGCGGCCGTTCCACATAATCCCCGACTTTGTAGTCTCCAATCTTTTCGTACTTTGCGGACTTACTTTCGGAAATTTTTTTCTCTGTGCTATCCTCGTGGAGAATGGCATCAAAGAAAATCTTCTCGATATATTGGTACTCGGAATACATTCCTTGCGATGCCCAAACAAGTGCGTTGCGAACATATGAGCTGTGCACACGTAACAATTCGTGGTCGACCTCAAAGCCAAGATGCTTTGCAAGAAGAACCGCGAATACGATTACGGCTCTGGTGTTGCCCTCACGGAATGGATGTGTCTGCCATATCGATGCAATAATTCTCGTCAGGCGAAATACGATATCTTTGTCGTTATCGCCCGTACGCTTCAGCTTACCGACCTCCTTCATAGTCTCGGTAAGCTGTTTTTTTATCTCCTTTGGATAGGCATACCGAACGGTGTCACCGCCAAGTACATCCTCGGATTTGGTCATCATAATGGTACGGAACTCGCCTCCCCATTCATAAATCTGTCCGAAAATCGTTCGGTGGATATCGAGCAACGCATCAAGATTGAATTTATCGTATTTTCTGTCATAAATAGCCGTCATAGCAAGATTGGTAATATCTGCCTCGGCAGTTCTCAAAAGCTCGGCATCCTTAATATTCGCGCGATTTTTGAGGACATCAACATCTTCGTATAAATATGGATCTCTCATTTATCTGCCCTTCACTGGGAAACCGTATCTTTTTAGCGTGTTCTCATAAACGGAAAGAAAGGATACCTCTCCCGCAATCCATTTACGAATCGCGCTTTGTGTCTCCGTAGTTGAGTGAACACCTTCAACAGCATTCATAGCTCCCGCAAACGAGGATGCCTTATATCTTTCTTCTGATGTCAGATGCTCCATCGGCACACATACCTTCAAAAGCAATAATTTGTTATATACACTCGTATCAATTAACCTTGCCGCCGATTCAAGCTCGGAAATACGAGCATTAACACCTAACAATTCTTCTCTTAATGCAGTACGCCGTAAAAGCCCTTTTTTGACCGTCTCTACTTCAGCATCCGGAATATATTTTCCGATGATTCTTTTATCAACGCGCCGTTGCAGATAGTATTGCGTCTTTCCGTGAATAACTTTTTTTGAAATATATCCGTGTGGCAAGCTTTGAAGCTCTCGTTCAATATCCGAACGCTTTAAAAGCGCCTTTTTGTATTTTGATTCTATGGAAATGTTCATTATATCACCTCCGATTTTACTACTATTAGTATATCATATTATAACCTACTTGTCAACATAAAAATGTAAAAATGTAGGTTGTAATTATAGTGTTACAATTGATGTGAGACTAAAAACGAAAAAAGGCATAGAAAAAGTGATTGAGTTCTGATAGAATCGTTTTAATCACAAAACAAATCTTCCGGAAAGGCTCAATCACTCCATGAAAGATCGCCTTGAAAAACAGCCGAAAAAATGGTATAATTAATTTAGAAAGAATAACCCCCACGGAGGATTCGCCATGCCATACGATAAAGAGACTCGGAATGCGCTTCAGACATATTATGAAACGCATGATTTTACCGGAAACATCCCTGCCTTCGATGACAAAAAATATACGCCCGCACAACTAAGGAAATTGCGGAGGCGCTCGACTATAAGACGCACAGCGCCGTGACCAAACGCCTGCAAGCTATGCGGGAGCAGTTTGAAATGTATATAAAAGAACAAGGATGAGATATCGACAAATCGGAATTTGAAAGCGGGGTATAACTTATGAAAAAATATAGAATTGCATCAACATTGATGTTTATACACGGAGCATTTATGGAAATAGGAGGATGTTTAGCACTCATACCTGTATTTGTTATAGGCAGTGATAAGTTCGATATAAATCAATATATTTCTTTTATTGTTCCATATTTTAAAGATAGCATGAATTTGATGCTTGTAATGGGAGCAATTTACGGAGTTGTAAGAGTTATCGGTGCAGTTGGATTATGGAAAAACAGAATGTGGGGATTAGTATTATCAGTAATAAATTGTGTAATTACAATGGCTTTAATGATGTTTATGCTGCCGGCGGGAATAATGGACGGAATACTTGCAATTACTGCTTTGATTTTAATCTTGACACAATATTTTGGAAGTAAAAAAATTACAGACTGACAAATTCCGATTTATCGATATCTTATTATACCATAAATCTTCCCGTTTTTCAACCGCTTCCGCTTACATTCCGCCCATGCCCTGATCCATGTCCTGCAGGACATCCTCCAGGGTATAGTCACACACTGTTATGCAAGTGGCGACAAGTCCAGAAAACCTTCTGATAACAACAGCCCCCCGGCTTTTTACGGTCGGGTGGCTAAGTGCTTATGATGTCAAATCGACAAACTTGAATTTGCAGAGGTACTTATATGAATGATAAGTAGATTGAGTTTGCGATTCGTATTCAGAGCATTGCGCAGGCAGGGCTTCGATACGGAAAAGATCAGTACGACAAAGAACGGTATGAAGAACTGCGGGAAATTGCGGCAGAAATGCTGTCGCTGAAGACAGATATTCCGGTAAACAAGGTCTTTGATTTGTTCTGCGGCGAATCCGGCTACCAAACACCAAAAGTCGATACCAGAGCGGCTGTGTTTGTCAATGAGAAAATCCTTCTTGTCCGTGAAAATAACGGAACATGGGCATTGCCGGGAGGCTGGTGTGATGTAGATCAATCCATTGCATCCAATACAGAAAAAGAGGTTCATGAAGAAGCCGGATTGATCGTAACAGCGGAAAGGCTCATTGCTGTTTTGGATTGGAGAAAGCACAATGTGGTAAATTATGCTTATGGTGTTCTGAAGGCGTTTGTCCTGTGCAGATATGAGGGGGGAACGTTCCGAAAGAACATCGAAACAACAGCGATTTCTTTTTTCGGCAAGAAGGAACTGCCAGCAAATCTTGCAGTTGAAAAGTGTACACGGGAGCAAATATTGATGTGCTTTGAAGCCTTTGAAAATCCAAGTATGCAAACGGTCTTTGACTGAGACAACATAAACACACATCCACCCGACCATAAAAAAGTCGGGTGGCTTTTGTTATCTGATAGGTGGACATATCCTCGTTTACGATTTTTTCGTTGCGGTGCAGTCTGCGGGATTCAGAAACTCGTCCAATAATCTTTGCGCAATCGGAGAAAACACCTGATACTTCTTCCAGATCAGATACATTTTATTCTCAAGCTTCGGCTCCAACGGGCGGAACACCAAACCGTTTTCTGCACTTGGTTGAATGAGATGTTCAAAGGACAGCATCAAGCCTAGTCCTTCACCGACAAAAATGCTTCCGTTGTAGGCGAGATTCGTGTTTCCGGTAAAATTCAGTCGATCGGCTTTCTTTCCGCACCAACGCGGGATGTCTGCCTCCACCGATTGCTCCGAGCAGATCAGTTCCTCGCCGTACAGGTCGTCCACACGAACGGCTTCCTTTCCGGCAAGCGGATGGTCTTTCGGCATGATTACGCCCCATCTGTCGGCTCCCGGCAACTCCAGATACTGATAACGGTCAATGTCCGGCATCTCCACGACCACACCGAAATCCAAAAGTCCGCGGTCAAGTCGGTCAAGCACCACCGTGCGGTCGCCGCTGATGATGTGATAGTGAAAAAGCGGGTAACGCTCTTTGAAATGTTTGATCTTCCGCGCGATATGCGCAATGAGATGAGATTCCGCACATCCGAGGTACACATCTCCGCCTTGCAAATCGTCGATTGCACGGAATTCTTCGGTCGTTTTGTCCACCATATCGAGAATGTCCTCGGTGCGGCGGCGCAACAGAATACCTTCTTCCGTCAGCGATACACTGCGGCTTCCGCGGCGGAACAGCTTTTTGCCAAGTTCGTCCTCCAGCTCCTTCATTTGCTTGGAAAGTGCCGACTGCGATACATGAAGCACCTCTGCGGCGGCAGTCATGCTCCCCTCGCGCGCAATCTCCAAAAAATAACGTAACACTCTGATTTCCATAACCGCCTCCGCTATTATGATCTGCTTCTATTATACACCGATCTGATATTCCTGTCAATCATATCACGATATAAAATATAGATATTTGTAATTTCACGCGGTTTGTGTTATAATGAAAATACCGAAGGGAGGGACAGAATGCCAAACGCTTTGAACAAAGAAGAAGTCCTGCGGCAGTGTCTTGCAGACGCAGGATGTGACGAGGAGCTGACTGCGGAATGCCTGCGCCATTTTGGGGACGGCACGCTGAGTGAAATGCTTCCAAAACTGACCGCACACCGTAAATGCGTGCTGTCCGATGTGCATAAAGGGCAAAAACAGATCGACTGTCTCGACTATCTGACAAATAAGATCAAATCGAATGAATACAAAAAGGAGAATGAGTCATGTTAGGAAATTTTACTTATTGCAATCCCACCAAGCTTTATTTCGGCAAGGACGCGCTTGACGGATTGAACGCCGAGCTTCCGAAATACGGAAAGAACGTCCTGCTGGTTTACGGCGGCGGTTCGATCAAAAAGAACGGAATCTATGACAAAGTGGTTTCCGCACTCAAAGCAAACGGTAAGGAAGTATTTGAAGACGCGGGCGTGATGCCCAACCCCACGGCAGACAAACTGCGCGAGGGCGTTGCACGCGCCAGAGCGGCAAAAGCGGATTTCATCCTTGCGGTCGGCGGCGGTTCGGTCTGCGACTATGCAAAAGCGGTTTCGGTCTCAGTCCACTGCGACGAGGATCCGTGGGACAGGTATTTCGACCGTTTTGAGGATGTTTCCTGCGAAATCGTTCCGGTCGGGTGCGTGCTGACCATGGTCGGAACCGGAAGTGAAATGAACGGCGGCTCGGTTATCACCAACCGGGAAAAGAAGCTGAAAATCGGTCATGTGTTCGGCGAAAACGTCTACCCGAAGTTTTCGATCCTGAACCCCGAATTCACCTTCACGGTTCCGCACGATCAGATGATCTCCGGTATTTACGACATCCTGTCGCACATTCTGGAACAGTATTTCTCGGGTGAGGATGACAACACCGGCGATTACATCGCCGAAGGGCTTCTCCGTTCGCTGATTCACGCGGCGGAAATCGCGGCGGTCAACCCCACCGACTATGAAGCGAGAAGCAACATTATGTGGACGGCGACCTGGGCGCTCAATACCCTGATTGCCAAGGGTAAGACCGAGGACTGGATGGTGCGTATGCTCGGTCAGGCGGTAGGCGCGTATACAAACGCCACCCACGGCATGACGCTCTCGGCGGTTTCGATGCCGTATTACCGTCATATCCTCCCCTACGGCACCGCAAAATTTGCGCGCTATGCCGTGAATGTCTGGGATGTTGACCAAAACGGAAAAACCGAACGCGAGGTCGCCGAAGAAGGACTTTGCCGTATGGAGGCGTGGATGAAGAAGCTGGGACTTGTGATGAATCTGACCGAACTCGGCGTAACACCCGACATGATCGACGGCATCGCGTCCGCAACCCTTGTTATGGACGGCGGATACAAGGTGCTGACCTCAGACGAGATCAAAGAAATTCTCAAAGCAAGCCTTTGAAGGGAGCGAAAAACATGAGCAAGGTACTGATCGTTTCAACCAGCCTGCGCGGGAACAGCAACTCGGAATATCTTGCGCACGAATGCGAAAAGGGCGCAACCGACGCCGGAAACGAAGTGGAATTTCTCACTCTGAAGGGCAAGAACATCGGCTACTGCATCGGATGTCTTGCCTGTCAGCGCACGGGCAGGTGCGTGCTCCGCGACGATGCGGCAGAATTTTGTGAAAAGGTGAAAAACGCCGATGTGCTCGTTTTTGCCACGCCGATCTACTGCTACGAAATGTGCGGACAGATGAAAACGCTGCTCGACCGTCTCAATCCGCTTTACACCTCGGATTACCGCTTCCGCAAGGTCTGTATGATCGCAACGGCGGCAGAGGACAGCGATTCTGCATTTGAAAAAGCATATAACGGTCTGCTTGGCTGGGTGGACTGCTTTGAGAAGGCAGAGCTTTGCGGACTTGTCGCAGGCGGCGGGATCGGCGACAGCGGGGACGCAAAACATCACGCCGATGCGCTCCGCCGTGCCTATGAACTCGGAAAAGCACTATGAAAAGATATCTTCCTTTATTTGTCCTTCTTTTGCTGCTTTGTGCATGGGTTCTGTCCTCCTGCGGCACACGGAACAATGCTACTGCGGGTGGCTCAACAGCGGAAACCGTTCCGTCCGACAGCGAGACGGACGAAATCACATCCGAAGAACCTAACAACAGCGAAAAAACGGAGGAACACATGGGCGTTTTGACCCTGCAAATCGACGGACGGATCATACCGGTCACATGGGAAGAAAACGAGAGCACCGCAGAACTGAAACGACAAGCCGCAAAGGGCAATATAACGATTCCGTTATCTCCATACGGCGGCTTTGAACAGGTCGGCTCTCTCGGCAGAGCGTATCCCGCGAGTGATGTGCGGCTGACCGCCGAAAGCGGCGACATCATGCTCTACGCTTCAAGCAATGTGGTGCTGTTTTACGGAAGCAACACCTGGGCTTATACCAAACTCGGACATATTGACCTGCCCGCAGATGAGATTACAGCGTTGCTCGGAGGGGATGCTGTAACACTCACGATAACCACAGCCTCTTCGTAAGATAGCGTATGCGGAGAAGCGAGCGCATCGGCATCTCGACAGCGATGTGGAGAATATAATCTATTTGTCGAACTATGCAGCCACCCGACCGAAAAAATCGGGTGGCTTTTTCGGTGTCAAAAAATAATTTCAAAAAATTTTCTGCCGTCAGGAACATTTTTCGTTTCTGACCTTGGAGCGAGTCGTGTATCCCCCGACCGCCGTGTGACAGCGGAAAATAAAAAGCAAAAAGCCTTGAAAACTCAGTGTTTTCAAGGCCTTTTGCTGGTGCGGGTAAAAGGACTTGAACCTTCACCGAGGAACCCCGGCTAGAGCCTGATGAAAATGACACCTCGGTGACAAGTCTATCTGTTCACACGAATTTTTATGTACCCGGTATACCATAGAACTCACGCAAATGCAACTGCTAAGTCAAAACAGAATGAAATATCACAGAACTTTTTCGATTGCTTCTCCGATATCCCCGTCAACGCAAATCGCTCTGTCGGCAATTTCGTCGGGACAGAACACCTCGCCGCGGTTGACACAGGCGTAAGTAGCGCGGGGATTCTTCGCAGTCATCTGCCAGAAGGGATATTTGATGATAACTGGCGTGTTATACCCGACGCCGAGTTCGAGAAACAATATCTTTTGTCCCTCACGGGTGCGCAGGAAGTTTGCATACCGCTCCGCCGCCGCGTGCCAGCCCTCGTCCTCGACAAAGCAGTCGTCTGAACGAAGATTCATGGTCAGGGGCTTTCCGCAGTGTGGACAGCGCGGGACGAGCGCAGACGGAATTTTCATGTCCTTTTGCTCTGCGACCATTTGCCTGATAACCGCTTCATTGTCCCATGTCTCCCGACAGCAAGGCTCACTGCATTGAAACAGCCCGTAGTCGCCCTGCGTGTAAAACAGCCGTTTTTTGTCAAATCCCGCTTTCTGAAAGCAGTGGTCAACATTCGTTGTGATGACAAAATAGTCCCTGTCCTTCACAAGACGGAACAGTTCTTCATAGACAGGCTTCGGCGCGTCCGTATAGCGGTTGATGAGGATATACCGGCTCCAATATGCCCAGTGTTCCTCCGGTGTATGATACGGGTAAAAACCGCCCGAATACATATCGTGAAAGCCGTATTTCACCTCAAAATCAGCAAAATATTTATGAAACCGCTCGCCGTCGTATGTAAATCCCGCCGAGGTTGAAAGCCCCGCGCCCGCACCGATGACAACCGCGTCTGCTTCGTCAAGTGCGGTTTTCAGCCTTGGTATCTGCACCGAGCAGTCGAGTGTAGATTTTGTAATCCTCGTTCTTCCAAACATCAAATATCACCTTGATTCCGCTTTTCGTTTCTTTTTTATAATCCTTTACAGCCT
>CAKTZP010000087.1 GCA_934636045.1 uncultured Oscillospiraceae bacterium | reverse complement strand
GTTCAGCACCGTGGCGGCAAAGCTGTCCTTGATCGTCACCGTGCCATTGTTGACACATCCAATCAGACCGCCGGCGATCCCGCCGTCGATCCAAGGATCCCTCTCTGTTTTTCCGCCGAGGTCGTTCGTCGGGTCCAGATAGACGCGGCAGCCCTCGATGCTCACCGTTCCGTTCAGTGTGCCGACAAGACCGCCGACCGTGCCGCCGTTCGTGCTTTTGAGCATCGCGCCGGAAAGCCGGATGTTTTTCAGCGTGCCGCTGGAAAAGCTCTTGAACAATCCCGCATCGCCCGCCGTGCTGACCGGCAGATGCGCAATGACCGGGTGGTGCTCCGTGCCGTCCACGGTGTGACTGCTGCTGTATTCGCGCAGCCATCCATTGTCGATGGGCATGAACGGCTTCGCGCCGTAGGCCGTCGACCAGCCGTCCGTTCCGGTGAAGTCGATGTTGTTCTCCTGCACCGCCTTGGTGACCCTGTCTGTCACACCGGAGCCCGTATCCAGATTTTGCAGATGGCGCGCGCAGGTGACGACCGCCGTGTCGCTGTCGCGCAGCTCCTTGAACAAGCCGTTTGTCCTGCCGGAAACCGTTGCGTCGTCCACCAGATCGTCGTGGCTCTCCGCCATAACGGTCACGGTCAGGTCCGCGCCGGGCGTCAGCTTCTTCAGCCAGTCCCGCTTGGCAAAGCGGAGTCTCTCATCGCTCAGGTCATCGAGCGTCACCGTCACCTCATACCTGCGGAATTTCTGCTCGACCACGGCGGAATATGCCGCTGTGCTGTGCTCAAATTTGCAGCTTGCCGTGTTGCCCGCGCTGTCGCGGACAGTCACATGGAAGGTCACCCGTATCCCGCTGTACGGCCTTGTGCAGTCGATGTGCAGCGCCAGCTTTTCCCCATTGTCGATCCGCAGCTCCAACTCCAGCTTGTCGGTCTCGTTGGCGGTCGCGGAGTCGCCGCCGTAATAGCCGACCTTCGCCGTTTTGACGCGCGCCTTGTAGTTGCGCAGCTTTTCCAGCTCGCTGTAATTGTCCAGCGGCTCTCTGCTGTAAAACACCTCATAAGTGCTGGCACTGAGCTTGTCGTACACCACGAGCCAGTAGCCGCCGCGCAGCTCCGTATCGGTCTGCTCCTCGGGCAGGATATGATACGCCGCCTTGCCCGGGGCATCCTTATCCATGCTCGTCACATAGCAGAGCTGACTGCCCTCCTCGCCCGGAAGCTCCGTGACGCCGCCGCTGCGATAGTTTTCCTGCATACCGGCGGCGAGCAGCTGCGTCAGGCTGTTCTGCGCGGTCTGGAACAAAAGCTCCGCCTTGGCGTCCAGCTCCGTCTGGCGCAGCTCGCGCTGCATCCTTGCGATGGTAACAGCAGCAAGGGCAAACAGAACGACAAGGATCGCCACGGTCAGCAAAACCTCCGTGAGGGTAAAGCCGTGGTCGTTGTATCTGTTTGCCCTGATGTATTTCATGGTATGCTCCTCCGTGCGTTACGGGGCGACCTCAAAGAAGGTGACGGTCAGCGTGGTCTGCCATGGCATCTGCGTGCCGCCGCTTCTCTCGTCCCTGCGGATGCTCAGGTCTGAGATCCGGTTGATGTTGTCGCTTGCGCTGAGTGCATTGATGATCGCGCGCGTCTGCTCGTAGGTTCTTGTGCGGTAGGTCATGGAAATGGGGCGCAGGACGATATAGCCCTCCTGCGTCGTGCCGTCGCCGAAGTCGAGAGCGTATTCTCCTGTGCCGGCAAGGAGCGCGCGCAGCTCGCGCAGCAGCGCCTCACTGTTGTTGAAGCGCGGGATCGCCTTGCTCCTGTCGTCGGCGCGGATCTTCGCGAGCGCCTGCTCCATCTTCTCCATCTGCGCCAGCCGGACGGCATTCTGCTCCAGCGCAAGCTGCTCCTGTGCCGCGTCCTCGCGGCAGCGGACGATCTGGTCGCTGACCGGCTCGTAGAGGAGCTTGAAGTAGCCCAGCGACATCACCAGCACGATCAAAACGAGCAGCAGCACCTTTTCCCTCGTCGTCAGTTCACGGTTCATCCTGCCACCCCCCCTCGCTTTTGAGCACGATGTGCAGCGTGCATTTCATCACATCGGCGGGGCGGTCGCGCTCCGTTTCGGCGAACTCCACACCGACCGACTCCACCATGCCCGACGCCTTCACAACGCCCAGCGCCTCGGCGATGCGGTCAAGATCCGTGTTGCCCAACTCGACATCGACGCGCTCGCCCTGCGCCTGCACGGCGCCGAGCTCGCCATAGGGCATCACCGTGCGCTCGATCAGATCGAGCACCTCCGTGCGCTCGACGGCAATGTTCAAGGCCTCGTTCTCCTCGCTCTCCATCCAGTCCATCGAGTAGGTGCGGTACTCCGAGAGCACCTCGTCGAAGCGCGAGAGCTTCTCCTGCGCGGCAAGGTTCTGCTGATGCACCTGCGCATACGCGCTCTGCGCGTCGGCGAGCCGGCCAAAGAGGTCGATGACGCCGAGCTTCGCCGCCGCAAGTGCCAGCACCGCGATGCACGCAATGCCGATCACGAGCGTCAGCACCGCGCCGGTGCGCTTTTCGCGCATATTGAGGTTGATGCCCGTTTTCTGCGGGCAGCGGACCGGACGGCGGGACGCGCGGGCCGTCTTGGTCTCCTTCTCCACGGTCATGCCAATCCCCCCTTGATGCCTTCGCTCACGCCGCCGATGGCGCGCAGATACAGCCACGGCTCCTCGACCTGCGTATCTGTGGGGAGTAGCTCCGAGACCGGGTGCAGCGCCAGCTTTGTCGCCTCGCCGATCGTGCGCAGCAGCGGCTCGACGCCGCCTCCGCCGACGACATAAAGGTCGCGCAGCTCGCGGTCGCGGTTGTTGTAATTATAAAAGTTGACCGCCTTCACGACCTCGACGGCAACGCGGTTGTAGCTCTCGCGGGCGTAGTCCGCGTTCAGCACACCATTGTAATTACTGTGCTTGTAGCTGTGCGCCACATGGATGTCCACGCCGCAGTGCTCGGCGATCAGCTCGTCGAGCAGACGGCCGCCGATGTCGATCTCACGGCGGCTGTCGAACAGCGCGCCGCGGAAAATATACAGGTGCGTGCTGCGGTGGCCGATGGACACGATGCAGCGGTCAACATCGTCGTCGCCGCTGCCGCTGCGTCTGAGATAGGCACCGATCAGCGCGCCGTAGGCGCACTCGGTCGGCGCGAGGACGCGCAGCCGGAAGCCAGCGCGGCGGAGCATCGCGCGGTAGGCCTCCACCTTGGCCTTGAGCATGGCACAGGCAAACAGCTCCATCTCCCTCGGCTCGCCGTTCTCGCCGCAGTCGATGCGGCGCACGGCATAGTCGAAGAAATACTTGCTTTTTTCCTGCGTGAGAAAGTCGTGGAACTCGTAGGGCAGGTTGTAGGAAAGCTGCTGCTCGGTCATGGCGGGCAGGGTGATGATGCGCGTGTAGACCTCGCTGCCCGGCAGGACCAGCGCCGCGTTCGTCAGCGGAATGCCGTGGCCCTTCGCCGCGTCGCGCAGGAAGTCCGCCATCGCGTCCATCGAGAGAATGCGCCCCTCGGACACCATCGCGTCTGGCAGCTCGACACGCACGGCCTTTTTCAGTGAACGGCCGGCGAAATACGCCATTTTCACACTGTTTTCGCCGATGTCAAAGCCAACGATCTTGTTCATGTTCGACCTCCTTTCCGGGAGCTTTGCGAAAAATGCCTTATAATAGGCTCAGATACCAGCCGATCAGCGGCTCGCCCACGAGCGCCGTCAGCCACGCGGCAAGCGCGATGGACGGCCCCCACGGGATCGGCGCGCCCGCCTCTCCGCTGCGCCTTGCGGCGGCAAGGCCGCAGACGATGCCGAAGACGCAGGCCGCGATCAGGCAGAAAAGATTTCCCTTCCAGCCGAGAAACAATCCCGTGACGAACAGCAGCTTGAGGTCGCCGCCGCCCATGGCCTCGCGCCCCATGCGCCTTTCCATCACCAGCACCACGGCCAGCACGCCGAGCGGCACGCAAAGGCCGCCGAGCAGGCCGTCCGCAAGGCGAGAGAGCGGCGCGGGAGAGAAAAGCAGGGACGCCGAAAAAAGCACAACGCCGGCCGCGATGAAACGGTCGGGAATGATGGTCCCCTCCAGATCCGCGAAGGAGCAGGCGAGCAAAATAGCCGCCAATGCCCATGCCTCGAGAAGCCGGAGCGAAATATCATATTGCAGCAAAAGCGACACGAACACCGCCGCGCCGACAGCCTCGCCCCACACATAGCGGGCGGAGAGCCCTGCGCCGCAGTAGCGGCACCTTCCGCCGGCGAGCAGATAGCTCGCGATCGGCACAAGGTCGCGCGCGGAGAGCACATGGCCGCACGCATCGCAGTGCGACCGGCCGAGCCACACGCTCTCGCCGCGGACGATGCGCCACGCCACGCAGCCGGTAAAGCTTGCCACGCAGGCGCCGAAAACGGCGGCGAGCAGGCAGCAGTAGATCGTGATGAAGGGGGTGAGATAAAGCATCGCTTTCCTCCTTGGAAGAAGTTCCTTCATTGGGGATGGCCGCCAACCCTCGGCCACCCCCTTTTTCTTGACCTCGCAGACGAGGGATAAGCCCTCTGCAGAATCGGCTCATCCAAGAAGGAAGGGGGCGTTCCCCCGCCGGAGCGGGCGCTCCGGCGAGGGCTCGAAAATTACAAAAATTTTAAGAGAAGGTAATAGTTGAAACTTTGCCATCCTTTACAGTGTAGGTGACTTTTTTTTCTTTGTCCCAACTACCGACAGTAAGACCTCCAACATTATTTTCAGTCTTTTTATTCTCACCCTTAGTCTGGTAAGTACCAGCAGTACCATCAGCAACAGTGCCATCCGGATTCAAGCTATATTTGGTATCATTAGGAATGTCTGTATCCGAAGTCAAAATCTTAAGAGTAACATCGGCATAACCGGCACGGATGTTGGCCTCGTCAACGGCGACGCGGGCCTTGTTCAGCTGGCTGGCAAAGGTAGGAATCGCAATAGCAACGAGGACAGCAATGATCGCGACGACGATCAGCATTTCCATCAGGGTAAAGCCCTTTTTATTGGTGAACTTCTTGAGCATAGTGAAGTTCCTCCTTCTCTTTGATTTTATATCATCCCGCGCGGGGTTGGCGCGCAGGGTGGATAACGAAATTCAGATGCCGCCGTACATGGTGAACATGGGCAGATAGACCGCCAGCAGCAAAAGGACGGTGAGGACCGCCAGCACGAGGGTGATGACCGGCTCGAGCACACTGAGCAGGCGCGCGCTCTGCGTTTCCACCTCGCTGTCGAAGTAGCCGCCGATGACCTCGAGCGTCTGCGGCAGCGAGCCTGCGCGCTCGCCCACGCCCACCATCTCGGTGAGCATTTTGGGAAAGCACTCCACACCGGACATGGTCTCGGCGATGCCGCGGCCGCGCTCCACGCCCTCTTTCACCTTGCGCACGCCGAGGGAAAAGAAGTAGTTTCCCACGACCTGGCTGGTGACCTCGAGCGCGCGGGGCACGCCGAGGCCGGCGGTGAGCATGGTGGACATGGTGTTGGCAAAGCGGCCCGCCGCGCTCATGCTGCGCAGCCGCCGCAGCGGCGCGCGCTCGATGGCGTAGGTCGAAAGGGCCAGCCGCCCGCGCTCGGTGCGCTTGAAGGCGAGGTAGGCGATGACCAGCGCCGCCGCAAGGAGCAGCAGCAGCCACCACCGGCGGGTAATAAAGCCGCTCACGGCGATGAGCCCGCGCGTCACGGCCGGCAGCTCGGTGCCGAGCTCGGAAAAGACCGACGAGAACGCCGGCACGGCGACGGTGATGATGACGATAAAGACGATGATGGCCACGACAAGGACCATCGTAGGGTAGGTCATGGTACTGACGATTTTCGCGCGCGTTTTGGCGGCACGCTCGAAATAGCGGTGCAGGCGGTCGAAGCAGAGCCCCAGCGTACCGGACTCCTCACCCGCGCGCACAGTCTCGATGAAGGTCGCGGGCAGGTAGGGGGCGTTGTTTTCAAAGCTCTGCGCGAGGGAATAGCCCGCGCCGACCTCCTCAGCCACCCTTTCGAACATCCGGCGCACATGCTTGTTGCGCGTCTGCGAGGCGACCATCTCCACGCAGCGCATCACGCTCAGCCCCGTGGTGAGAATGATGGAGAACTGAGAGCAGATCAGCGCCAGTTCCTTGTCCTTGAGTTTGAAGCCGATGGGCTTGGAGAATGCGCTCTCGCGCTCCTTCACCGGCTCGATCTTCGTGATGAACGCGCAGGTGTCGCGCAGCTTGGCGACGGCCTCGAACTCGTCGTAGGCGCGCACCACACCGCTTACTCTGGCTCCGTCGAGCGACTGGCCCTTGTATTTATAGGTCGTCAAGCTGTTTCACCTGCCCCTTTTCTCGGTTTTCCGCCCTCAGCTGTCCATGGTGGAGCTGATGGTGCGGGCGGCCTCCTCGGCCGTTGTTTCACCGCGCAGCACAAGGTCGCGGCAGCGCTCGCGCATGGTGGCAAAGCCGTGCTTGCGCGCCTCGGCGGCAAGCTCATCCACGCTCGCGCCCCGATTGATCAGGCGGCGCAGCGGCGCGTTGAGCATCAAAATCTCAAACACGGCGCGTCGTCCGGTGTAGCCGGTGTGACGGCACTCGGGGCAGCCCTCGCCCTTGTAGAACACGAGCTCAGGCGCGTCGTCCATGCCGAAGAGCGCCAGCTCGTCGCTCGCGGGGTGGTAGGGCCTCTTGCAGTGCGGGCAGATGCGGCGCACCAGCCGCTGCGACACCACGCCGCGCAGCGCGGCGGAGATGAGCCACGGCTCCACGCCGATGTCGCGCAGACGGTCGACGGCGGAGGGGGCGTCGTTGGTATGTAGGGTCGAGAGCACCAGATGGCCGGTGATGGCCGCGCGCATGGCGATGCTGGCGGTCTCGCCGTCGCGGATCTCACCGACGGCGATGATGTCGGGGTCCTGACGCAGAATGGAGCGCAGGCCGCTGGCGAAGGTCATGCCGGTCTTTTCGTTGATCTGGCACTGGCTGATGTCGGGAATGTAGTACTCCACGGGATCCTCAAGCGTGACGATGTTGACCTCCTCGCGGGCAAGGTCGCGCAGCATGACGCACAGCGTCGTGGATTTACCGGAGCCGGTGGGGCCGACGAGCAGTATCACGCCGCCGGTATTCTTCAGCAGCGCGGTGTAGTAGGCGAGGTCATCGCCCTCAAGGCCGATGGCGTCGCGCGAGAGCAGCTCGGAGGACTTATTGAGCAGTCGCAGCACGATCTTCTCGCCGTACACGGTCGGCATGGAGGAGACACGCAGATCCACGGAGCTTCCCTTCACGCGCAGCATGGCGTGGCCGTCCTGCGGAACCTTGCGCTCGGAAATATCCATGCCGCCCATGATTTTTAAGCGGGAGATGACGGTATTCTGCAGGTTTGTCGGCACGGTCAGCATACGGCGCAGCAGGCCGTCGATGCGCATACGCACCACCATCTCGCCCTCCTGCGGCTCGAGGTGGATGTCGCTCGCGCGCTCGGCAAAGGCGCACTCGATGAGGGAGTTGACGAAGCGGATCGTCGGCGCGCCATCGCTGCCGTCGCTCTCCTGTCCGGCCAACTGCACGGGCACGATGTCTGGCGTGGCGACGCCCGCCTCCCGCTTCATTTCCTCGATGACGCGGGCGGTGCCCTCGTTGCCGTAGAGTCGGCTGATGGCCTGCTCAGTCGCACGGCGTGTGGCGATCATCGGGATCACACGCTTGCGCGAGGCGGCCTTGACCTCCTCCTGCGCGATGAAGTCCAGCGGGTCGCTCATCGCAAGGTAGAGCGTATCGCGCACCAGCTTTACCGGCACGATGCAGTATTTTTTCGCAAGGCTGCGCGGCACATACTTCGCCAGCTCCACCGGAATGGATACCGCTGTGAGATCGACAAACTCCACGCCGAGCTGGATGCGCAGCGCGTCGATGAGCTGCTGTTCGGTGATGATGCCGCTTTGCACCAGCACATCGCCGAGGCGCTCCTTATTTTCCTTTTGCAGCTCCAGCGCCCGCTCAAGCTGCTCCGGCAAGATCAGGCCGGAGGCGAGCAGCAGATCACCCAAACGCATATATGCCATGGAGACTCACCTCAGAATCATTGATGCTACGCCGCCGTCCTCTCCCGAAGAGAAAAACAGACCGGCCGCAGCCAAGAAAGCGCGGCCAGTCTGTCATGTGGACGGCTTTCATGCTTCCGTTCATTTAGACACTATAGCTTTGCGTCCCGGCCTTTCGACCGGTTTGCCGAAAATCAGATCAAATTTTTCCGTTTTTCGCGGTAATGCGGTGATAGAGTATAAATATCATAAACTCTGCCCCCGCCCTTTGTCAAGGAAAAATTTACAATTTCTTCACAGGGTCATTGTGCGTTTTGCCGAAATTCAAAGGGCTCCTCTTGCCCACCGGCAGCGGTGCCGCGCGTGAGCAGCACGACAGCCTCAACATGGTCGGCGCGGGGGAAGAGATCGACCGCACAGGCGCGTTTCGCCTCATAGCCGAGGGCGGCGAAGCGTCCCACATCACGCGCCATGGTCGCGCTGTCGCAGGAGACATAGACGACCCGCTCGGGCTGCATGGAGGCGATGCTTTCTATTACGCTTTCCGAAAGCCCCTTGCGCGGGGGATCGACGGTGATGACATCGGGGCGCAGATGCTCGCGCGCGAGCTTGGCAGCCACATCGGAGGCGTCGCCGCAGAAAAATTCGACATTGGAAAC
>CAKTZP010000086.1 GCA_934636045.1 uncultured Oscillospiraceae bacterium | reverse complement strand
AGCTGCTTGAGCGCCCCGTCCGACCACGCGCCGTCCTTCCGGCAGGCCAGCAGCGCCCGCAGCGCCGCGTCCCTTGCCGTCACAGCGTGATGGGATGGCCGCGGAAGTAGTCCGCCGCCGCCATGCGCTTGCCGCCCTCGGCCTGCAATTGGGTGATGACCAGCACGCCGTCGCCGCAGGCGACCTCAAGCCCCTGCTTCGTCAGCGCCAAAAGCGTCCCGGCGGGCTGCTTCGTCGTGCGCTCTACCGGGCGCACCGCATAGATTTTAAACCGCTTGTCCTGTATCATTGCCGTCGCGACCGGCCACGGGTCAAGGCCGCGCACATGGTCGACGATCTGGCGGCGCGTCCTGCTCCAATCGATGGGACAAAGTGCCTTCGTCAGCATCGGCGCGAAGGTGACCCTGCTTTCGTCCTGCTTCGTGCGCGTGACTGTGCCGTTTTCGACCCGCGCCAGCGTGTCGCACAGCAGCTCTGCGCCGATTTTGGCCAGCCGGTCGAGCAGGCTCTGCGCATTTTCATACGGCTCGATGGGCGTTTTGCGGATTTCAATGATGTCGCCCGCGTCCATCTCCGCCGCCATATACATCGCCGTCACGCCCGTCTCGTCCAGCCCGTTCAGGATGGCCCATTGCACCGGGCCCGAGCCGCGCAGCTCCGGCAGGATGCTCGCGTGGATGTTGATGCAGCCCAGCGCTGGGATGTCCAGCACCCGCTGCGGCAAAATTTTTCCGTAGGCCACGACGGCAATGACATCGGGCTTCAGCTCGCGAAGCTCCTCGACCGCCGCATCGTCGCGGAAGGTCGTCGGCTGGAACACAGGCAGCCCCGCCGCCAACGCGACCTTTTTCACATCGGACATTTCCAGCTTCATGCCGCGGTTTTTCGGCATGTCCGGCTTGGTGTAAACGCCCACGACCTCCACCGGCGCGCGCAGCAGCCGCGTCAGGCAGGTCGCCGCGATGTCCGGCGTGCCCATAAAGACAACCCTCATTCGTCGTCCTCCTCCGCGCCGCCGTGCAGCTGCTCGATCTCCTCGTCAGAGAGCTTACGGTAGGCAATCTCGGTATAAATATGGCCGTCAAGATGGTCGCATTCATGGCACAGGCAGCGCGCAATGAGCCCCTCGCCCTCGATCTCGAACCATTCGCCGCTGCGGTCCTGCGCCTTGGCGCGAACGTGGTCCGGCCGCTTGACCATCCAGTATTCGTCCGGCACGCTGAGGCAGCCCTCCATGCCGTCCTGTTCGCCGGAGGTCTCCAGAATCTCGGGATTCACCAGCTCCACGAGCTCCTCGCCGGTGTCGATCACGACGACGCGGCGCAAAATGCCGATCTGCGGCGCGGCCAAGCCAACGCCGTTGGCCACGACCAGGGTCTCCGCCATATCATCGAGCAGCACGCCCAGCTTTTCGTCAAATTTTGTCACAGGGCGGCAGACCTTGTGCAGGCACGGCTCCTCGACCGTCAGAATTTTTCGCAGCGCCACGTGTTGTTCCTCCTATTCGTTGCCGTTGACATCCGCATAAACGCCGATGCCACGGTTTGCCTTATCTTTTAAGAATTCCCGCATGCGGTAGGCCACCAGCTCCCGCAGCGTCCGCGTGTTGCGGCAGCTCAGGGTCAGGCGGCAGCGGTAGCTGTAGTTCACCCGCGCCACCTGCGCCGGCGCAGGGCCGAGCAGCTGCACCGTCTCGCCCCGGTAGTACTCCGCTGCAAGCTGTGCCGCCAGCGTCGCGCGAAAGCGCTGCGCCGCGTCCCAGACCGCCTGCTCCTGCCGCCCGTGGAAGGTCAGCGTCAGCAGATCGCGGAAGGGCGGACAGCCGCGCAGCTCCCGCAGCGGCAGCTCCTCGGCATAAAAGCCCTCATAATCCTGCCGGCTCGCCAGCTCAATGACGCGGTTTTGCGGCGTCAGCGTCTGGATCAGCGCCCGGCCGCCCACCGCGCCGCGCCCGGCGCGGCCGATGACTTGGGTGATCATATTAAACGTCGTCTCCGCCGCGCGGTAGCTGCCGACATACAGCGACATATCCGCGTCGAGCACGCCGACGAGCGTTACGTTTTCAAAATTCAGTCCCTTGGCGACCATTTGCGTCCCCAAGAGGATGGGGATGTGCTCATCCTGAAAGCGGCTGAGCAGCTTTTCGTGCGTGTTGACCGCCGAAACGGTATCCGCGTCCATGCGCAGCACCGCGAGATCCGGCAAAAGCTCCGTCAGCTGCTGCTGCACCTTCTGCGTGCCCGCGCCGATCTGCTTGAAGTGCCCGCCGCACTGCGGACAGCGCGCCGGAAGCGGCTCGGAATGGCCGCAGTAATGACACATCAGTCGCCGGTTTGCCTCGTGATAGGTTAAGTTCACGGTGCACGCCGGACACATCGGCACATAGCCGCAGTCGACGCACGCCAGCATCCGGCTCGTGCCGCGGCGGTTGAGAAACAGAATGCTCTGCTGCCCGTTCTCGGCCGTATGGCGCAGCGCCAGCAGCAGGGGCTCGCTGAGCAGCGTGCCGTTCCCGGCGCGCAGCTCCTGCTTCATATCGACAATTTCCACCGGCGGGAGCGGGTGCCGGTTGTATCGATTTTCCAGTCGAAACAGGGAAAAGACCCCCGTTTTGGCGCGATACATCGTCTCCACGCTCGGCGTGGCCGAGCCGAGCAGCACCAGCGCATTTTGCTGCGCCCCGCGGTAAATTGCCACCTCACGCGCATGATAGCGCGGGGAATTTTCGGATTTATAGGTATGCTCCTGCTCCTCGTCGACAATGAGCAGCCCCAGCTCCTGCGTCGGCGCAAAGACCGCCGACCGCGTGCCGAGGATGACCCGCGCCTGTCCGTCCCGGATGCGCTTCCATGTGTCATAGCGCTCGGTAATGCGCAGCCCGCTGTGCAAAACCGCGGTCTTTTCGCCGAAATGCGCGGCAAAAAGCGCCAAAAGCTGCGGCGTCAGCGCGATCTCCGGCACCAGCAGCAGCGCCGTTTTACCTCGCTCGAGGCAGTCGTTAATCAGCCGGATATAGACCGAGGTCTTTCCGCTGCCGGTCACGCCGTACAGCAGCGCAACGCCCGGCTTTTCCTGCCGCATTTGGGTCTGCAGCACGGAAAATGCCCGCTGCTGCTCGTCATTCAGGACGAGCGGCCCGTCCAGCTTGGCCGGCTCGATTTGGGAGATCCGGAGCTGCGGGCGCTCCTCCAGCGCAAGATAGCCAAGCTTCTCCAGCCGGCTCAGCGTCGCGCCGGTCGCGCCTGTAAAATAGCACAGATCCTTTGCCGCGCACTGGCCTAACGTGACCAAAAGCTCCAGCACGGAGGTCTGCAGCGGCGCACTGTGACGCTTGCTGTCAGCGAAATTCTGCGCCTCCTCGGCAGAAGCCGTCAAGACCGCAATGCGCTCGGTTTTGTCGCGAACGCGGCGTTTATGGGAGGTTTCTGAGAGAATTAGTCTTTTTTTGAGCAAATATCGGAGCGCATCGTGCAGAGCGTCCTCGGTAAATTGCTGTCGGAGCCGGTCGAGGTCGGCGCTGCCGCCGTAGGCCTCGAGCGCCTGCATCACCGCCAGCGCCTCCGGCTTGCGGCGGATCTGCTCGCGCCAATCCTCCGCGGCGATCGTATAGCGCTCCTCCTCCCGGAACCAAACGCCGGCCGGCAGAATTGCCTTGATCGCCTCGTAAAACGTACAGAAGTAGCGCTCGCGCAGGAAGGCGGCCAGCCGCAGCTCGCGCGCGGTCAGCAGAGGCGCTGGCTCCAGCGGCCGCTCGACGGGCTTAAGCTTGGTCTCAGTGCCCTCGGTCAGCGCCAGCACGACGCCCTCGGAGCGCTTGTTTGACCGCCCGAACGGTACGCTGACACGCTGCCCCGGCTGCAAGGTCATGCCCTCCGGGATCCGGTAGTCATAGGGCTTGTCGATGGCATAAATTGCAGCGGCAACGGCAATTTTTGCGATCATATTCCGCCCTCCCATGCTCGTTTGATCTTGCTGCGCGATTACGGCTCCTGAATGGATGCCTCCAGCTTGCCCTCGGCGACCTCGCGGATGGCGAGGGTGACGGGCTTGTCGGTCAGCGGCTCATGGAAGGTCTCGGCCTCGATGGACAGCTGGCGGGCGCGGCGCGCCACGACATTAACGAGCAGATAGCGGCTATCGATGTGCTTTAACAGTTCAGACATTGCAGGATACAGCATTTTTACGGTTCCTCCTTGAGTTCGATATGAGAATAAATACTTCTGCAGGACTCGGCAGTCAGAATCGCCTCGAGGGCGCCGACGGCCCGCTGCAGATCGTCGTTGACAACAGTATATTGGTATTGCTTGGCCGCTTGGCATTCCTGCACCGCGACCTGAAGGCGGCGCGCCGCCACCTCGGGGGGCGTATCGCCGCGTCCGGCCAGCCGGCGCTTGAGCTCGGCAAAGCTCGGCGGTGCGATGAAGACGGAGATCACATCCGGGCGGCGCTGCATGACCTGCAAGGCACCCTGCACCTCGATCTCCAGCACGATGCTGATACCCTTGGCGAGGGCTTCCTCGACGGGCTTCAGGGGCGTGCCGTAGTAATTTCCGGCGTAGCAGGCGTGCTCAAGGAGCTCGCCTGCGGCGATCATCTCCTCAAAGCGTTCCTTTGTGACAAAATAGTAGCTTTTTCCCTCGACCTCACCGGGACGAATGGCGCGGGTCGTTGCGGAAACGGAGAATTGCAGGGATGGGTTGGCCCTCATGACCTCCCGCACGATCGTGCCCTTGCCGACCCCGGATGGGCCGGAGACGATCAGAATTCTGCCCGGTTTCAAGCCTCTTCCTCCTCTTCGGGATGCACCGCGGCATCCTTTTCGTGAAATCGCCGTGTGATGGCCTCCGGCGCGATGGCCGAAAGCACGATATGGTCGGTGTCCATGAGCAGCACGGCGCGGGTCTTCCGGCCGAAGCTGGCGTCAATGAGCATGGCGCGCTCCTTGGCCTCCTGCACCAGCCGCTTGACCGGCGCGGAGTCCGGGCTGACCACGGCCAGCACGCGCTCGGCGGAGACCATATTCCCAAATCCGATATTGACTAATCTCATTACTCGATATTTTGCACCTGCTCGCGGATCTTTTCCAGCTCCGCCTTGATCTCGACCACGCTGCGCGCCTGCTCGAGGTCGTTGCCCTTCGAGCCGATGGTGTTGGCCTCGCGATTCATCTCTTGGAGCAGGAAGTCCAGCTTTCGGCCGACGGCGCCGCCGCCGGAGAGCAGCTCGTCCATCTGGCTCAGATGGCTGCGCAGGCGGACGGTCTCCTCGTCCACCGCGACCTTATCGGCAAAGATGGCGGCCTCGGTGAGGATGCGGCTCTCGTCGATGGTCGTGCTCTCCAGCACCTCGCGCATTTTGCGCTCCAAGCGGGCGCGGTATTCGGCCACGGTAACGGGCGAGCGCTGCTCGACCCGCTCCACATTGCGCACGATGGCTGCCGCATGGCTGCGCAGGTCGTTGACCAGCGCCTCGCCCTCGCGGGCGCGCATGGCATTATAAGCGGCAATGGCCTCATCCAGCACGGCCAGAATGTCCGCGCGGTTCTGCGCCTCGTCCTCCTCGGCCTTTTCGGTCTGGAAGACCTCAGGCAGACGCGCGAGCGTCATGGCGCTGATATCGTTTTTCACGTCATATTCCTCGCAGACCGTTTTCAGCGCCGCAAGATAGCCCTCGAGCACCGGGCGGTTGAGCGCGACGCGGACATTTTCGTCCTCGCCGGTGGAATTGACGGTCACGAAAACGTCGACCTTGCCGCGTGATACGCTTTCCTTCACGCGCTGCTTGACGGCATCCTCTACATAGGAAAACGCGCGGGGCAGCCGGACGCTGCAGTCCAGGAAGCGGTTATTCACCGAGCGCAGCTCGACAATGATCTCCCGCCCCCGCAGGGTCTGCACCGCACGGCCGTAGCCGGTCATACTGCAAATCACGATGGGTTCCTCCTTTTTTCCGTTCGATCAGCGGCAGCCGTTGCACAGGCAGTTGAGGCACATCAGCGTGCCGCAGAGGTTGCAGCAATCGTCCGCGTCTGTGCCGCCGCCCTGCTGGCGATAGGTGGTGTAGTCTCCGCCGCCGGCGTTGGCCGCGCTGCGGTATTCCATGTTGGTCGGGTCCATGCTGACGGCGATGCGGAAATTCTGCGCCGCCTCGTCCATCCAGCCGCGCCGCTGGGCGATCACCCCGCGCAGATAGTACCACTGCGCATCGTGGTTGGCAATGCCGTCCAGCCGACCCTCCGCCTGATCAAGCTGACCCATCTGGATGAGCCGCCGGATCTCGGCATAGACGCCGGAGGCGTTTTGCTGCGTGCGCTGCTGCGAGGCGTAGCCTGCGCCGCCGGTCTGCTGCGAGGACGCGCCGCCGCCCTTGGTAAGCACGGCGTAGGCCTCGTTGATCTCCTTCATTTTCTCCTGCGCCAGATCCGCAAGGGGGTTATTGACGTAGTTATCCGGGTGGTACTTGCGCGCCAGCTCGCGGTACGCCTTTTTGATCTCGTCCTCTGACGCGCCGTGCGGCACGCCGAGCACCTCATAGGGGTCTTTCATTCTGTGTTCCTCTCTTACGGAAGGTTCCCGCCGCGACGCAGCGCAGCACCGTGGGAAGTCCCTCATAGATGATATTGTGTACCAGTGCGCTGTCCTGCGCGGGAGGAAGCAGGGCAAAGGCCGAGGCCGCCATGGCAATGGAGGCTTCAATAGTATCCAGCAGTGCGCGGCGGTCGCCGTCGCTCAGCTTGCCGTCCGCCAGCGCAAAGCGCCGCGGGATGGGATTATAGCTCCCGCTGCGCAGATCCTTGGGTAGATCCTCCAGCGCGTCGGTAAGGTAGAGATACCGGCCGACGTGATACAGCAAAAGCTCCAGCGCGCGCCGCGTATCCCCCTCCGGTACAAAGCCCGCGCACGCTCGCAGCAGCGAGGCAAACGCGTCGGCGGGTCGGTCGAGGCTGGCGCAGTCGGAGGCCTCCAGCGCGTGCAGCGCGGCAAGGCGCTCGGAAAACACGCGGTCGCACTCCGGCCGGCGCGCAGCGGCCTTACGGTAGGCGCGGCGGTACAGCAGCAGCCCCGCGCCCGCGGTCAGGCGGTGGCCGCTGTCGAGCCGCGCGTCGCGCAGCTTCCAATAGCTGAGCAGCACGCTCAGATCGGCGGCATAGTCCATCGCCGCGTCGCGCGGCATGCAATTCTTCCGGCAGACCACGCGCGCGGGACAAAAGCAGCGCTCGGGCTGCCGTCCCTCCCCGCCGCGGAGCAGGAAGTACAGAAACGTCATATCATAGTTCACCAAAAAGCGGGCATGGAAGCCGTAACGCTTTTTCAGGCACCGGCACAGGCCGCAGTAGGCGGCGTGGTAGCGCGTCTTTTCCTGCTCGGAAAGCTTGTCCCGGCGGGGAAGCACATAGCCGAACACCGCGCCTCACCCGGCCCTTCCGGTGATGGTCTGGCGGGGCGGATGGGTCTTGACGCGGCGGTTATAGGCAAAGGCCGGGAGCATCCCCAGCACAAGACACAGGCCGCCGATGAGCCCGGCGGGCAGCGCCAGCGCCTCGGCCGTCAGATACCCCGCCACAAAGAGCACCGCCGGGAGCAGATACACCAGCGTTGCTGCGAAAAGAACGGTCTTGCTCTCGGATTCGACATAGACAACCTCGCCGGGCTGTGCACCGATGGGGTTTTCTGCGCGGATCCGGAGGGTCTGGCCGACTGCGCCGCAGCCGCCGCACTGATGGCAGTCTCCGCTGCACGCGCTCTGCCGCTGCACCAGCAGCGTGGCCGTGCCGTCGGGCTGTACCGATTCTACTGTTGCCTTTTGCTGCATCGGCTCAGCCCTCGACGACCTGCACGGTGTAGGGCTCGGAAAGAACGCCGGCCTTGGAGCCTTCCGGCAGCTTGATTGTCAGCGCAACCGTCTTGGTGGTCGCGTCATAGCCGCCGGTCATATCCGCCGAGACAAGGATATTGTCCGCATTGAGGGCATTGACCTCCGCTGCCTTGCCGCGCACGGAGATGACGACGCTCTGCTCGGCAAATTCCAGCGCACCGTTGTCGTTCAGACGGGTGATGTCCGCGCAGGGGATGGTAATGCGTTTGGTGACCAGTCCGGTAAAGCGGAGCTTGACCTTGACGCTGGAAACAGAGCCGCGCAGGGTCACGCCGGCAGGAAGCTCGGGCGTTGTGTCCCATGTCTGGCTGGTGGTGACCTTGGCAAGTTCGATCGTCATGATCTCGAGCGTATCCAGCTGCGCGAGGGCCTCCTCGCTGCCGGTAACGATGATCGTCTTCGGGTCGATGGTGCAGTCGGTATTTGCCGATGTCGCGCCGCCGCCATCGATGAGCTTGACGCTCAGCTCGACCTGCTTATACCGCAGGATGGGCACGGAAAGGTGCACCGTTTCGGTCGAGGCCTTGACATTGGCGCTCAGCGTGAGCTCCACGCCGTCGGCATCGACAAAGGTATAGGGATAGTCCGCATCGACGCTGGTGCTTGCGCCCTCGAGGTCGACCTTCACAACGGCATGGTCGATGAGGCCGACCTCCTCGGACGGGCCGCTGACGGACAGCGTGCTGACCGTTTCGGTGTCGCGGAGGTAGCCGTCGGCGAGGGTGCCGCTGTATTCCACGGTGACGGGAATCCCCGGGCGCTCCTTGTATTCGCTCACCTTGACGGTGATCTTATTGGAATTGGTATCGACGAGCTTGATATCGCCGGAGGCGACCGTCGAGGGTGGATCGAGCGTCCAGCTCAGGTCATATTCGCCGGGGGCGTCGATGTTGCTGACATCGGCAATGGCCTCGAG
>CAKTZP010000085.1 GCA_934636045.1 uncultured Oscillospiraceae bacterium | reverse complement strand
GCACCATGCCCGGAATGCAGAAGCCGCACTGCACCGCGCCGGCCTCGCCGAAGGCGAAGGTGTACACCGCTTTTTCAAAATCGCTCAGACCCTCGACCGTGAGGACGGACTTGCCGTCGAGACGCTCGGTGTCGGGAATGCAGGCGCGGCAGGGCTCGCCGTCGATCAGCACGGTGCACGCGCCGCACGCGCCCTCGCTGCAGCCGTCCTTTGCCGAGGTGATGTGCATCTCGTCGCGCAGGAAACGTAACAGCTTTTGCTTTTTGGAAACGGTGACCTCAGCGCCGTTGAGGAAAAAAGTTGCCATATTGAGAACCTCTCTTTGCGTTTGTGCAGAAAATACAAACGAGAATGGAAAAAATTGAACACTTTTGGATGATACTTGCATTATACAATAAAACCCTCTCGCCCGCAAGGCGAGAGGGTTATCTTTTTTCGAAAATAACGAATGGAGACGGCAAAAATGACCGGTTAATATGCATTAAATTGTGATTATCGAAAAATGTTCGCCGTCGTCGAACACCCGCGGCGCGAGGGGGAAAAACGGCGGGGTGGGGGAGCGCCGTCTCAGCCCGGCAGGAGCAGCCGCAGCGCGGCACAGAGTAGCGCGCCGACGGCGGTGGGCAGGACGAGGGCGAGCAGCGTCCATTTGGTGCTCCGGGTCTCGCGCCGGATGGTCAGCAGGGTGGTGGTGCACGGCCAGTGGAAGAGGAAAAACACCAGCGTGCACAGGGAAAGCTGCCACGTCCAGCCGCTTTGCCCCAGCAGCTGCGCCATGGCGGCGGAGCTGGGGTCGGCGAGCGTGCCGCCTGCGGTCAGGATCATCATCAGCACCGGCAGCACCAGCTCGTTGGCCGGGCTGCCGAGCAGAAAGGCCAAGAGCACCGCGCCGTTGAGCCCCAGCACCGCCGCGGCCGGGTCGAGCCAGCCGGAGAGCACTTGCAACAGCGGCGCGCCGCCGGCGCGGCAGTTGGCCAGTACCCAGATCAGAAGGCCGGCAGGCGCGGCGACGACGGCGGCGCGGGCGAGGATGCGCAGCGTGCGCTCCCGCACCGAGCGCACCAGCACCTGCCACACGCGCGGGCGGCGGTAGGGCGGCATTTCCAGCACAAAGGCGGAGGGCGCGCCGCGCAGCACCGTGCGGTGCAGCAGCCGGTCGGACAGCAGCGTCATCCCCACGGACAGGGCGACGCACAGCGTCAAAAGCCCCGCTCCGGCCAGCGCCGAGCCGCCGGAAAAGCTGAGGGAAATCAGGAAGATCAGCGCCGGGAAGCGCCCGTTGCACGGCACGAGGGCGTTGGTCACAATGGCCATGAGGCGCTCGCGCGGCTGGTCGACGATGCGGCAGCCGGTCACGCCCGCGGCGTTGCAGCCGAAGCCCATGCACATCGTCAGCGCCTGCTTGCCGCACGCACCGGAGCGGCGGAAGCCCTCGTCAAGCAAAAATGCCACGCGCGGCAGGTAGCCGAAGTCCTCGAGCAGCGTGAACAGCGGGAAAAAGATCGCCATCGGCGGCAGCATCACGGCGACGACGCGCGCCACGGTGGCATAGACCCCGTCGAGCAGCGCGCCGCGCAGCCACGGCGGCAGTCCCGCGCACAGCCGCCGCAGCGCGCTGCCGAGCCGGTCAAAGCCAGCCTGCAGCAGCGCCGAGGGGTAGTTTGCCGCCTCGATCGTGAGCCAGAACAGGAACAGCACCAGCCCCAGCAGGGCGGCATAGCCCCAAACGCGGTGCAGCAGGAGCGCATCGAGCCGGTCGGTCAGCGTGCGGCGGCGCGGCTGGGCGTCACGGCGGCGGACGCACTGCGCCGCCAGCGTCTGTGCCTGCTGAATGTAGCAGCGGGCGAGTGCGTCGGCCTCCGCCGCGGCGGGAAGAGGCGCCTCCGGCGCGCCCTGCGGGGCATAGCCCTCGCAGACCTGTCGCACGGCCTCCAGCAGGCGCTCCGGCGCGGTCTTATCCGTCGCGCTCGTGCCCACGACCGGCGCGTGAAAGGCGCGCTCGAGCACCGAAAGCTCTAGCTCCAGCCCCGCGTGCCCGGCCTCGTCGAGCAGATTGACACACAGCACCATCCGCGGGCACAGCGCCCGCACCTGAAGCGCCAGAATCAGACTGCGCTCCAAGCACGTCGCGTCGCAGACGGCCACGGTGCACGCTGCGCCGCCGTCGACCAAAAATTCCGCGGCCACGCGCTCCTCCGGCGAGCGGCCGATGAGCGAATAGGTACCCGGCAGATCGGCAAAACGGTAGGTGCGCCCCTTATAGTCCCGCTCGCCCTGCGCCAGCTCTACGGTCTTGCCCGGCCAGTTGCCGGTGTGCTGGTTTTTGCCGGTCAGGGCGTTGAACAGCGTGCTTTTGCCGACGTTGGGGTTGCCGGCCAGCGCGATCAGCCGCATGGCTGCACCGCGATGCTGCGGCCGTCGCAGGTGCGCAGCGCCAGCATCGTCCCGCGCACGGCATAGAGCACCGGACTGCCCGCCGGGCTTTTCCGGAGACAGCGCACCGGCGTCCCCTCGATCAGTCCAAAATCCATCAGCCGCTGCCGCAGCGCGCCGGTCGTGCGCAGGGCGCTGACCGTGGCGCTCTCGCCCACGCGCAGCCGATCCAGTGTCGTTTCCATCGCAGCTCCCTCCTTTTGCCTGTTCCAGTCTATTCGCGGCGGGAAAATCTGTGACGAATTTTGCGCAGTCGTGCCGTTTCGGTACCATTTTCGCCCGCGCTGCATATATCATAAGGATCAGAATGGAGGGAGCTTAAAAATGCGATCTGTATTTTATTTCGGCGCGTGCACGCCGCGGGGGTTTGTTTCGCATGCCGGCTCACTGCTCGACGAGCTGCAAACGCTGACGATCATCAAGGGCGGCTCGGGCTGCGGGAAATCGACGTTCATGCGCGCCATCGGCCGGGCGGCGGAGGAAAAGGGGCTCGACGTGGAGTACATCCTCTGCTCGTCCGACCCGGATTCGCTGGACGGCGTGGTGCTTCCGGCGCTGTCGACGGGCTTTGTCGACGGGACGGCGCCGCATGTTTTGGAGCCGAAGCTCTGCGGCGGGAGCATGAACTATCTGAACTTCGGCGCGTTTTATGACAGTGCGGCCATGCGGCCGAATGAGGAGGAGATCTTCGCGGCGCAGCGGGAGAACAAGGCGTGCTACACGTCCGTGACGGCCTGTCTCGCCGCGGCCGACAAGCTGCTCGACTGCGCGCGGCAGGAGGCGCGGCAGCCGCACGTGGTCGAGGAGATCGAGGCCATCGGCGAGTGCCTTGCGCTGTCCGCGCTCAAGCCGGTGGGCGACGCGCCGCGCGTGCGGCGGCGGTTTTTGTCCTGCGTGACGCCGAAGGGCCTGCAGCTGTGCAGCCAGACGCCGGGCGCGCTGTGCAAGCGGGTGTATGTGCTGCGCGATAACTACGGCCTTGCCCCGGCAGCGTTGGAGCTGCTGGCGGAAAAGGCGGTCGCGCTCGGCCACGAGGTCTACCGCTGCCACAGCCCGCTTTCGCCCGCGGAGCGCCCGGCGCACCTGCTCGTCCCGACGGCGGAGACGGCATTCGTGAGCGAGAGCACGGACTTTCCCTACGACGGGCCGTGCTTCTGCCGCATCGATCTGGACTCGACCCTGCCGCCGCGCGTGCGCAAGGAGCTGAGCTTCTGCACGAACACGGTCTCGTCGCTGCTGTATCAGACCGTGCGCCATCTGCGCGAGGCCAAGCGCTACCACGACCGCATCGAGCGCCTGTGCAAGCCCTTCGTCGACTTCACCGCGGTGACCGCGCTGACGGAAAAGACCATAGCCGCCCTGCTGTAAGAATTTTGCCGGAAAAATCTGTGATTTTTCCGGCATTTTCGTCGATTTTTCTGTTGTTTTTTTGCGGGAATGGTGATAAGATAGCTCCCGGAAAAAATAAAGGAGGCTATTTTGATGCGGTTACTCATTATCGTTCTCAATAAGGTCGAGTGCCTCGACCGACTTTTGACCAAGCTCGGCAAAAACAACATCCCCGGCGCGACCATCCTTGACAGCAAGGGCATGGCGCAGGAGCTGGAGGCGCACGACGAGCTGCGGTTCCTCGGCTCGCTGCGGCTGCTGATGAACCCGGCGCACAAGGAAAACAAGACCATCTTCATGGTCATCCCCGAAGAAAAGGTCGCCGCCGTCAGCAAGATCGTCAACGAGGTCACCGGCGGCCTTGACCACCCGGACACCGGCATCCTCTTTACGCTGCCGATTGACTACGTGGAAGGACTTGCAAAGTAATGCTTAATACACTGACCGATCTTGCAATCATGATCTTTGCGGGCATGTTCTGCGGCCGCATGGCCAAGCATATCCGCCTGCCCAACGTTACGGGCTACCTCGTCGCCGGCCTTTTGATCGGGCCGAGCGTGTTCGGCGTGCTGTCGGCGGACTTTTTGGACACCATCAGCATCATTTCCACCGTTGCGCTGGGCTTTATCGCCTTTTCCATCGGCAACGAGTTCAAAATTACCTATTTTAAGCGCGTCGGCGTTGCGCCGATCGTCATCGCGTGCATGGAGTCGCTGTTTGCGGTCGTGTTCGTGGTGCTGGGACTGATCATTTCGGGGCAGAGCGTGTCGTTCTCGCTCGTGCTGGGCGCCATTGCCGCCGCCACCGCGCCCGCCGCGACCATCATGGTCATCAAGCAGTACCGCGCCAAGGGGCCGGTGACGGAGACCCTGCTTTCCGTCGTCGCCATTGACGACGCGACGGCGCTGATCCTGTTCTCGCTGTCCGTGGCCGTGGCGCAGGCGCTGTCCAACGGCGCAGCGTCGCTCGGCGCGTCGCTTCTGTCGCCGCTGAAGGAGATCGGCGGCGCGCTGGTCGTCGGCGCGGCACTGGGCTTTGTATTCCTGCTGCCGCTGCGCTTTTTCAAGAAGGCGGGCAACCGGCTGTCGCTCATCGCGGCCTTCATTTTCCTCGGCCTCGGCATTTCCGAGTGGCTGGGGCTGTCCGATCTGCTGCTGTGCATGGCAATGGGCGCGGTCGTGGCGAACTTCTCCGCCGATGTCGGCTCGATCATGGATCTGTGCGACGGCGTGACGCCGCCGATCTTTATGCTGTTCTTTGTCGCCTCGGGTGCGGATCTGCAGCTCAGCGTCCTGCCCACCGTGGGGCTGATCGGCGTCGTTTACATCGTGCTGCGCGTGGTCGGCAAGTACTTCGGCGCGGCCATCGGCGCCGCCATGTGCAAGTGCGAGGGCGCGGTGCGCAAGTACCTCGGCCCGTGCCTGCTGCCGCAGGCGGGCGTCGCCATCGGCCTGTCGCTGGCTGCGGGAGAGGTCGTCCCGGAGCATGCGCCGCAGATTCGCGCGGTCATCCTCTGCGGCACGCTCATCTACGAGCTCATCGGCCCGGCCATCACCAAGCTCTCCCTGAAAAAAGCAGGCGAGATCACCGCAAAATAAGCTTTTCCGGGCGCGCTGCGAAACAAGACCTGCAGCGCGCCCGCATTCGCTCCGGAGGCGATATCAGAACACCTTTCGCAAACAACGGCACCGGCAAGCCCCTTTTTCGGGGGAAGCCGGTGCCGCTGCTTATCCTGGCGCCGCCTTGCAGCGCACCTTTTGATTGATTCCGCGCCGAGCACTGCGACGCGCTGTCGGGCTCAGAACGCCCAGTTGCCGTTGCGGAAGATGGGGACGGTTCTGCCGTCGCGGGTGTGGGCGTCGATGCTCATATCCGCCGAGCCGATCATAAAGTCCTCATGGATCATCGAATCGTTGATGCCGAGCGCGCGGCACTCGTCGAGGGTCTTGTGCTCAAAATCCCTGATGGTGTCGGCAAAGCCCATGCCCAGCGCGAGGTGGCAGGCGGCGTTCTCGTCGAACAGGGTTTCGTAGAACAGCAGCCCCGTGTTCTGAATGGGCGAATTGTAGGGCACCAGCGCGCATTCGCCAAGGTAGGCTGCGCCCTCGTCCATGGCAATCATCTTCTTGAGCAGCTCCTCGTTCTTCTCGGCGTGCACCTCGACGGCCTTGCCGCCCTCAAAGCGGATGGAGAAGTTCTCGATCAGCTGCCCCTGATAGGACAGCGGCTTGGTCGAATAGACCACGCCCTCGGCCACGCCGCGCTTCGGGGAGATGAAGACCTCCTCGGACGGGATGTTGGGGTTAAAATAGAAGCCCTGCAGCGAGGTCTCGCCGCCGCCCTTGAACTCCGCCTCGGGGATCATGCCGACACGGAAATCGGTGCCGTTGGCGCTGTGATACTCGAGCGTTTCGATGTTCAGGCTGTTGAGATAGGCGCAGCGGTTGGCCAGATCCTCGTTGTGCTCCCGCCACGCCTGCACGGGGTCGTCGTTGACGCGGGAGGCGGTCAGGATCGCTTCCCACAGCTTTTCCTGCGCCTGATGCTTGCTCAGCTCGGGGAAGAGCTTCTTGGCCCATGCTGCGCCGGGCACGGCCGCAATGCACCACTGATACTTATTTTCGATCTGGTCGCGGTAGGGCTTGATGACCTTGTAGCGCGCCTGCCCTGCCTTGGCCATTTTCTCCTGATTGATGCCCTTCAGGCCGTCGGGATCCTCGGAGACGAGGTAGATGCGGCAGGGGATCTCGTCGACATAGTGCTGCCAGCGGGCGACCTCCCAGTTTTGCAGCTCGGCAAGGTTCCTGTTGCTGCGCCAGCGGTAGTGCAGCTTGGCCAGCGGCTGGTAGCTCCAGTCCACAACAACGCGCTTCGCACCCGCGCGGTAGCATTCCTCGACGACCATCTGCACGAATTCGGGCTGGTCGAGCTCAGCGCTGATAAAGACCTCCTGTCCCTTCTGGACGTTGATGCCGACATTGGCGATCAGATGCGCATATTTGCGCAGAACCGTTTTCTTCATACGTTCCTCCTTCCGGCGGGCAGCCCCGCCGCTGCAATGCCTCTATTTTAGCAGAACGATGCGGCAATTTCAATATTGCATTCCGGAGCGGAAGAGGGTAAAATAGAGAAAAACGGAAAAACGGAGCAAAAAACATGACACGAGAAGATTTTTCGGCCTTGACCAAGGCAGGCCCTGTGCTGCTCGACGGCGCGACGGGCTCAAATCTGATGAAGGCGGGGATGCCGCGCGGCGTGTGCGCGGAGGAATGGATTTTGGCGCATCCGGACGCGCTGGTCGCCCTGCAAACGGCCTATGCCGCAGCGGGCAGCCGGATCGTCTACGCGCCGACCTTCGGCGCAAACCGCTGCAATTTGGCGCGCTACGGGCTGGAGGAGCACGTCCGCGACTGGAACCGCGCGCTCGCTGCGCTCTCGCGGCAGGTTCCGGGCGTGTTGGTGGCGGGCGACGTGACCACGACCGGCATCGCCCTCGAGCCGGACGGCGCCATGAGCTATAGCGAGCTGCACGAGGTCTATGCCGAGCAGGTTTCCGCTCTGCTGGAGGCGGACGTTGACCTGCTCGTTATCGAAACGATGCTCGGCGTAAATGAGACGGTCGTTGCGCTCGAGGCGGCGCGCAGCCTGTGCGAAAAGCCGGTGCTGTGCTCGCTGACGGTGCAGTCCGACGGCAGCTGCTATTTCGGCGGCGACTGCCTCGAGGCGGTCGAGACGCTGCAGGCACTCGGCGCGGACGCGGTGGGCATCAACTGCTCCTGCGGCCCGGAGCAGCTGGTGAGCCTCGTGCGCAATATGAAAAAAATCGCCGCCGTGCCGCTGCTGGTTAAGCCCAACGCCGGCATGCCGACCATTTCGGACACCGGCGAGGCCGTCTATCCGATGACGCCGCAGGATTTTGCCGCCTGCATGCGCCGCCTCGTCGGCGAGGGCGCGTCTGTTGTCGGCGGCTGCTGCGGCACGACGCCGGAATTCATCGCTGCGCTGCACGACGCGCTGAAAAAGGCGGATTGACCGTCCCGCCTCCGGGCAAGCTAAGCCCGGAGGTGACCGAAAGTGTTTCACGATATGTTCGCCAATTTTCCGCTGGGCTTTGGAACGCTGCTGGTGCAAAATCCGGACGCCATGCAGTATTTCGACTCCCTCGACGCGGAGGAACGCAAGGCCGTTGCCCGCGAGTGCGCCATGATTCACTCCCGCGCGGAGATGGAAAATTATGTTGCAGACTTAGCGAGCAAAGCCGGACGGTAACGTCCGGTTACTTATAGAACAGAAAGGAAAAATCATGATCGATGTCAATCGCGCGGATTTTTTCGCGCTGCGGCAGCGGCAGCTTGCCGAACCGCTTTATGAAGGCCCGGAGGGCAGCGTTCTTGTACAGGAGGACGCATTTTATTCTGATATTCAGGACGGCGACCGGCTGGACGCGGTTCTCGCTTCGTTAAATCTCAAAAGTATCCGCGTCTGCGCCGTCAAGAGCCGCGCCGCTGCGGAGACTGCAAAAAAGCGCTTCGGCTTCACGGACGAAAATCCCTGCTCCCAGTGGGCCTATATCCTACCAACCGCCCCGTCGGACGGCGGCTGCGATATCCGCATTCTGGAGCGCCGCGACGTTGCCCTCGCCGCATCGCACTACCACATGATCGACGACGCGGCGGGCTATTTCAACGAGTGCATCGACCGCGAATGGATTTGGGGCCTGTATGAAAACGACCGGCTCGCGGGCTTCATCGGGCTACACCCGGAGGGCAGCATGGGAATGCTGGAAATTCTGCCGGAATTTCGTCGAAAGCACTACGGCTACGCGCTGGAGGCGCACCTGATCGGTGTACATTTGCAGCGCGGCTGGGTTCCGTACTGCCACGTCGTTGACGGCAACACCGCCTCCCTTTCTCTCCAAGCCAAGCTCGGCCTGACCAAAGCAGAGCTTCCCGCCATCTGGGTATTCTGACCCGAATCGAATCTTTTGCGCTCAAAGTCGTTCTTTGCGTAGGGCGGGATGCCCTCATCCCGCCGCAGAGCGCAGTTGAAGTCAGGACAGGCA
>CAKTZP010000084.1 GCA_934636045.1 uncultured Oscillospiraceae bacterium | reverse complement strand
TACGATCCATCAACAATCGGATATGTATGGGATGAAACAAATCCCCGTATTCAGCTGGAGCCGCGAGGCGAAAGAGGATATATCGAACTGAGAGCGGTTCAATAACTCTGGCAAATTCCTGTTTCTCTTTTGAGCGTCCGCCGACTGGTTGGGCGCTTTCTTTACGGCCTGAAAGAGGTGATTCCCATGATCTGTGTATATCCCGCCGACTGCACCGACTTTTCCAATAACGGCCTCGGCGCGTTCACGCCCATGTCCTGCACCGTTACCGAAACCCTGAACGGCGAATGGGAGCTTACGCTGGTGCACGACATTGACGAGCGCGGCAAATGGACGCGGCTTTCGGAGGGCTGCATTCTTCGCGCGCCTGTGCCCGCCGCTATGACTCCCAGCGTCGATCTGGTGACCCAGCAGTACCAGACCAGCACCTACGACGTGCAGATCTATAAGATCACCACGAAAAGTGGGCCGCTGCATCTGCGCTCCGGCACAGGCACGAATTATAAGATCCTCGGCAAGTACAAAAAGGGCCGTGAGGTCATTGTGCTCAACAAAACCACGTCCAGCTGGTATGAGGTGACCGCCCCGGACGGTAAGCGCGGTTATATGGCTTCACAGTACCTGACCTTTCAGCGCACGGAAACGCAGACGGTGCAGACCAATGTGGGCTTTCGCAATCAGGTCATCGAGGCCCGCCAGCTGCGCGACCAGCCGTTTCGTATCTATCGCGTGGTGCCGGAGCTGGACAAGGTCACGGTCTACGCCCGGCACATTTTCTATGATTTGCTTGACAACATGGTAAAAAGCCTGAAGCCCTCGCCCTCTGCGGTGGGGGCTTCCGTCGTTCAGAGCTTGTCAGGGGCCTGCCTGTCAAGCCATGATTTCTCGTTCTATTCCGACCTGACTTCAACCGCCGAGGACGTGGAATGGGAAAACGTCAATCCTGTGGAAGCCATGCTGGGAGAGAATGGGCTGGTGAGCAAATACGGCGCGGAGCTGGCCCGCGACTGGTACGATGTGTTTCTGGTGAAGCGCGTGGGCAACGATACCGACGTATCCATCCGCGAGAAAAAGAACCTGACCGGCATTTCATATGACGTGGACGAAACGGACGTGGTTACCCGCATCATGCCCACCGGCGAAGATGCGGACGGGAACATTCTGTATCTGCCGGAACTCTACATCGACAGTCCGAATTTGAATGCTTATACCCATCCGAAATGGATTCATCTGCCGGTATCGGAAGCCAAGGAAGTCACGGACGGCGACGAGCCGAAAAGCAAAACCCAGTGCTATGCCGAAATGCGCAAGGCCGCGCAGGATGAATACGCCAAGGGCTGCGATCTGCCTACGATCACATTGAAGGTGGATTTCGTCAACTGCTCGGACGCAGAAGAGTACAAGCAATACGCTGCGCTCACTGACATTTTTCTCGGTGACAGCGTGCGCGTGATGGCCCGGCGCATTGGCGTGGAAGTGTCCATGAGGATGACGCAGTACACCTACGACTGTCTGACCAAGAAATACACTTCCGTGACGCTGGGTACGGCAGCAGATACGCTGGAAGGCAGCATAATTTCTTCCCGCCAGCTGCCATCCGGCGTGATATCCGGCAGCAAGCTGGCCATCAATTCGGTGGGCGCTGGACAGCTACAAAGTGGCTCGGTGGGCAGTTTGCAGGTGAAGATGGCCGCGATTCAGACCGCGCACATTCAGGACGCGGCCATTACCAAAGCGAAGATTGCCGAGGCCACCATTGGCGAACTGAACGCCACGGCCATCACGGCGATCTCTGCGAAAATACAGGAGCTTGCCGCGAACAACATCACCACAGATAAGCTCTATGCCGCACTGGCCACCATCGCCGAGGCGCAGATTACTGCCGCCAATATTGAAAAGGCCAACATCAACTGGGCGGACATCGGCGAACTGGCCGCACAGATTGCGATCATCGCGCAGGCGCAGATCACTACCGCAAATATTATGCAGGCGAACATCGACTGGGCCAGCATCGCCAATCTGAATGCCGAGATCGCGAAGATTGCCAAGGCGCAGATCACCGCTGCAAACATCGAAAGCGCAGCCATTGACTGGGCGGCCATTAAAGACCTGAATGCTGCTGTGGCGAAAATCGCGCTGGCACAGCTGACTACGGCGAACATCAACAACGCGGAAATTGACTGGGCTTCTATTGGCCAGCTGCAGGCGGACATCGCCAAGCTGGTCAATGCCAACATTCAGACCGCCGACATCGACTGGGCGCAGATCAAGGATCTTGTCGCAGGCACAGCCATCATTGAAAAGGGTGTGAACGGCAAACTGTATGTGGCCGATCTCGCCGTGACGGAGGCGAATATGGCTTCCCTGACAGTGGGCGAGCTCATCGTCAAAGGCGCGGACGGCTGTTTCTATGCGTTGTCCATCGCCGAGGACGGCACGGTGACCACGGAGAAAAAGAGCATCGGCGACGCGGACGTCGGCGACAATTCCGTTTCGGGCGGCAAGCTCATTGAGAAAACCATTACCGCCCGCGAACTCAATGTCGCTTCTATTTTCGCAGACGAGGCGCTGGTGGGCGCGATTAGTGCCGCCAACATTGACGTATCCAGTCTGTTCGCCGCTGAAGCATTCATTGCCCAGCTGAACGCCGTGGACATTTCCGGCAATGAATCTCTGCGGTTGTTGGTAGACACGGCAAAGGACGAAGCACTGGACGCGACCGGCGAGGCCGTTGCCCAGATTGCCTTGACGGCAGAGCAGATTCGCAGCGAGGTGAAGCGGAATTATGCTACCAACGACCAGATGTCGCAGGTTACGGAAACTCTGTCCACCCTCGCCGAACAGTCCGAAAACAACTTCACATGGACGGTGACCAAGGTCAACGAGATCATCGAGGACGCTGCCGCCAGCGACAACCTGACGCGGGAGCAGCTGAACCTGATCCACACCTATATGCGCTTCGACGAGGATGGGCTGACCATCGGCAAGGCGGGTAATCCGCTGACCTTCCGCGTAGTCAACGACCGACTGGCGTTTTATATGAACGATACTGAGGTGGCCTATCTCAGCGACAATAAATTATATGTCACGCAAGCGGAGATTCTCGCACGGCTGCAGATCGGCAAATTCGCCTACGAGCCGCAGTCCAATGGCAACCTGTCCGTGATCTACACGGGGTAAGGAGGAGCAATGGCAACCACAGTTTCCTACAGCGCGTCCATGCGCACGCGTAAGACCAATTCAGCCAGCAACGCGAAAAGCTCCGCCGCCAGTCAGGAATACTACGAGAATACCTACAATTACGTCGGCATCGTGCATTTTGCGGGCATGGCGCTCAGAGGCAAAATCATCACGGGGATCTCACTGCGCATTGTGGCGGCGCAGGCGGGCTACGGAACCGGGCACACGAAAACCGTGTATGTGCGAAAATCCAATTACCAGTCCGCGTCCCAGTCGAGTATTACGGGCCTCGGCTATTGCGGTGATGCGCTGGGTACATTTACCGGTGCGTTCTACGGCAACACCAGCACTTATACGCTCAGCGGCGAACTGCTGAACAACCTGGCGGCGTACATCGCGGCGGGCAACAATACCATCTGCCTGTATAACCCCAGCCCGGTCAAAAGCTCGCAGGGGTATTCGACCAACTATCTGCAATGGTCGGAATGCACCATCACGGTGACGTATGAGGAAGCCGCGTCCAAGCCGACGCTGAACAAGTATTCTCTGGCCATGGGCACGGCGGTCACGATTTATACGAACCGGCAGAGCAGCATTGCTACGCACACTGTAAGGTATTCCTTCTTTTCTGAAAGCGGGCTGATCGCTGTGGGTGTGGAGGATGAATGCGCATGGACGCCACCTATTTCACTGGCCGCGCAGATTCCCAATGCAACCTCCGGCTGGGGCACCATTCTGTGCGATACCTACGTCAACGGCAATCTCGTTTCGACCAATACCTGCGCTTTTCAACTGACGGTACCTGCGTCTGTTGTGCCGTCTATTTCCAATGTGGCGTTTTCCGAAGCGACTTCCGGCGTTGCTGACCGTTTCGGCGGCTATGTGCGGACGCGCAGCAAGCTGTCGGTCAGTATCACGGCGGCGGGCGCACAGGGCAGCAGCGTGTCGACCTATCGAACGAGCGTCGACAGCGTGACCTATTCGGGCGCGTCCTTCACGACGAACACGCTGAATACGGCGGGCAATCTCGCGATGACCGTAACCGTTACCGATTCTCGTGGACGCACAGCCAGCACGACCCGAACCGTCACCGTACTGGATTATTCGCCGCCATCGCTGTCCCAGTTTATCGCCGAGCGCTGCAATGCAGATGGTACTGCTGCCCAGACAGACGGTACGAAGGTGCGTATTTCCGCAAAAGCATCCGGTTCTTCGATTGGCGGCAAGAATACACTGGCTTATACGGTGTACTACAAACTCAGCAGCGCTGAATCGTGGGTTTCCGCCATAACGCTCACGCCCAGCGACTACGTCATTACCGCGACGAACCGGTTGCTATCGCCGACCTTTGATGCCCTGAGCAGCTACGACATCAAAATCCGCGTGCAGGACGTGTTCTATTACATCGAGCAGACGGTGTCCATCGGCACGAAGCAGGTCATGATGGATTTCTATAAGGACGGTTCGGGTATCGCGTTCGGCAAGGTCGCAGAGAACGCGGGCAAGGTGGAATTCGGCTGGCCACTGCTGCTTTCCGAACCGCTGGGCGTGGATCAGGGCGGCACGGGCGCTGAAACCGCGTCCGCCGCCTGCACGAAGCTGGGCGCGGTCAAAAAGGCTGGCGACACCATGACCGGCAACCTCGCCATTTCGGGTTATCTGTACCCGTCGCTGTACCTGCTGCCCACCTACAACAGCACGACCAACCGCACGGTTTTCGAAGGATCGTATGTGGGCGCTTCTTCCTTTTCCTCGTGGGAGGACGGCACGGGCAATAACCGCCGAATGCTGGAGGTGCGCAACGCGGCGTATCAGGCGAGTCTGGATTTCGCGGTACTACTGCGGACGTGTACGGGCGGCACATGGGCATCGTATCGACTATTTCACGCGGGCATGGCTACGCCCATTCCGCTGGCCAACGGCGGCACGGGTGCAAGCGATGCAGAAACCGCACGAGCAAATCTTGGTGTAAACAATGCAGCTAATTTGACTTCCGGCACCATTTCGTCAGCGCGTTTACCCTTTAAAATTGCATATGGTTCTACAACCATCAACGGGAATAGTGCTGTAAACATTAGTTACGCATCTGCAGGATTTATTTCTATACCTAAAGTGATAGTAACGTACTCGACAGCAGCCTCTAACTGGTCTGGTGATAACGGCGCTATCAAGGTGCACAGCAAAACAACGACTCAAGCCAGCATTGTTGTTGGAGGCAATTTTTCATCCGATCGCACAGTTGACTGGGTCGCAATTGGAACATAAGGAGTGTGAGCAGCTTGAAAGAAATATTTGAGCAGGTCATTCAGATGGGCAACTACGACCTGAAGACTCTGCTGGATCGCATTGACCAGTACCACATTGAGGGACGGCTGACGGATGAGGAACGACTCGACCTGATCATGCAGGCACGAAAGGGTGCGGAGCCGGAGTACGACTATGCTGGGGAGATCGACGCGCTGTGGGCAGCGGTTCGCGCACTGCAGCAGAGCATCTCGCCGCCCGCTGAGGACGCGTGGCCCGAATTCGTACAGCCTATGGGTGCAGGGACGGCCTATCAGGTGGGTGACAAGATTACCTTCCGGGGTGAACGATATATCTGCGTTCTGGCCCACTGCGTATGGAGCCCGGCAGATTATCCCGCCGGATGGCAGAAACAGGCATAAGCGGTCGCTGAAATGGCGGCTGTTTTTTTATGCAATCAAACAAACGGAGGATTATTGAAATGAGAAACTTTTCCATTGACATCATCTGGGCAAAGATTCAGATGGCCGTCGCGGCGATTGGCGGCTGGCTGGGCTACTTTCTGGGAGGCATGGACGGACTCATGATTGCGCTGATCATTTTCATGGCGTTGGATTATGTCACGGGCCTGATGTGCGCCGTGATCGACAAGAAGCTGTCCAGCGCCGTGGGCTTCAAGAGGATCTTTAAGAAGGTGCTGATCCTGATGCTGGTGGGCGTGGCCAATGTGGTGGACATTCACATTGTGGGCACCGGCTCCGCGCTGCGCAGCGCCGTGATCTGTTTCTATCTGTCCAATGAGGGCCTGTCCCTGCTGGAAAACGCAGCCCACATCGGCCTGCCCATTCCCGACAAGATAAAAGATGTGCTCGCGCAGCTGCACGGGCGCGAGGACAAGAACAATACCGACGCGGGCGACGGCGAATGACCGCCGCCTTTTGAATTTAGGAGGATTTTATGGCAGAAAGAAAAAATACGCCATTCACCGGTGAGCATTTTGCCACGTGGTGTGAAAAAATGGTGGGCCAGCCCTACTGGTATGGCAGCTGCGTTTACAAGTGTACCCAGAGCCTACTCAAACGCAAGGCGAAGCAGTACCCGGCGCATTACACGTCCGGGCGCATGAAGCGTTACAAGGATGATATTGCGAAGAAGAAGGTCTGCGCCGACTGTGTGGGCGGCTGCAAGGGCTACGCTTGGACGAACGGCGGTGTAGGCGTGCTTGAATCCATCGGCACGAACAAGACCTTTTCCAGCAAGTACGGCGCGCATGGCTGTCCGGACAAGAGTGCCAACGGGATGTTCAGCTATGCCAAGAGCAAGAGCTGCGCGTGGGGCGATATTTCCACGCTTCCGGAAATTCCCGGCATTGCGCTGCGCTTTGACGGTCATGTGGGCTATTATGTCGGTAACGGCTACGCTGTCGAATGGCGCGGATTCAATTATGGCTGCGTGCGCACCCGCGTAAAGGATCGTCCGTGGACGCACTGGTACAAGCTGCCGTTCATCGACTACGGTACGGGCGTCGTTACACCGTCTGAAGAACTGCCGGAGGAACCGCGCCCAGTGAATACCACCGTGGTCATTGTCTCCGACGGCGGCAAGGTCAACGTGCGCACGGGCAACGGCACGAGCTTTGGCCGCATCGCGGCGGTCGCGCCCGGTACGACCTACGAATACGTCGCCACCGCCGCCAACGGCTGGAACGCCGTGGTGATCGGCTCCAGGGTGGGCTGGGTTGCTGGAAAATATTCCCGCATTATTTGAACATTGCCGCAGGCAGAAATGCCTGTGGCGCTTTTTCTCGCGCTGCAAAAGTACACGATTTCAAGAAAACAAAGCTTCAAGAATTCCATGTTGCACAGCATTCCGGCCCATGGCCGATTCTTGGAGGATACCATGTCCCATATTTCTGATACTACTTCCCGCCAGCAAAAATATCTGGTAGGAATTGCCGTTGCAATGAATATGCTGGATTCTGCCCTGATAGATGAATCGGATTATTCGGCGTTTGAAAAGGCGTTTGCAAAAAAATTCCGACCTCTTTTTCGCTATGAAAGCCCTTGTTTTTCATCCGAAAAAGCCATAACACTGGAGCACAACGTCTGCGATACTGGAAAAAAGGAGAGGTTGGAATGAAGACAAATCAAAAAAATCTGATTCGAAAGCTGCGCGAAATCGGAACAAGCTATGGGCAGATTGCTCACAGACTGGGCATTTCCGAGAATACTGTCAAATCTCTTTGCCGCCGCGAGCACATATTCAACTTACAGCAGCCGAAGCACCAGCATTGCCTTTGCTGCAACATTCCGTTAAAAGGGGCACAGCGGCACTACTGTTCAGATTCATGCCGGTACAAGTGGAATTATCAGCACAGAATTCTGGATGCCGAAAATGCCAAACAACTTGTCTGCAAAAACTGCGGGGAAATATTTTATAGCTACCCGTCCAGTCACAAAATTTACTGCTCTCGCGAATGCTATATAGAAGCCCGTTTTAGCGAAAGAAGGCATGAAAATGAAGCCTGCATGGATTGAACGAACTCGCAATTACCTGACGGGGCTTGCGTTTGTGGCAGAAATGCTTGGCTGCAACGTACTGGATGAGGCCGACTATTTGGCACTTGAAACAGAATACGCGGCGAAATTTCTGCCTCTTTTTCGCTATGAAAAGCCTTGCTTTTCATCGACCCTTCTTATAAGACAGACTGACGAAGGGAGGGGCATTCAATGAACCGAATCATTCATAAAATCACCCCGACAGTACCAAAAGCACCGAAATTTCTGAACGTAGCGGCTTATGCCCGCGTTTCCATGGAGAAGGAAACCATGCTGCATTCCTTTTCCGCGCAGGTCAGCTATTACAGCGAGAAAATCCAGAAGTATCCCGGCTGGAGTTATGTGGGCGTATACGCAGACCGAGCTTTGACCGGCACGAAATCCGAAAGGCCGGAATTCCAGCGCCTTTTGGCCGACTGCCGGGCCGGGAAGATCGATCTGGTATTGACGAAAAGCATCAGCCGCTTTGCACGGAATACGGTCACGCTGCTGGAAACCGTGCGCGAGCTGAAGGCGCTGGGGATTGACGTTTTCTTTGAAGAACAGAATATTCATTCTATGAGCGGGGATGGCGAGCTGATGCTGACCATCCTCGCGTCATATGCGCAGGAGGAAAGCCGCTCGGTTTCGGAAAACTGTACCTGGCGAATTCGCAGGAAATTTGAGCAAGGCATTCCCTCCACTCCGCAAATGAACGGTCTGAAATTCGATCATGGGAAAGTCGAGGTCATTCCTCAGGAAGCGGCTATCATAAAAATGATCTTCCATTTTCGGTTGGCGGGCATGGGCAAAAGCGCAATCACCCGAGAACTGAACGAACTGGGGATTCCTGCGAAAAAAGGCGGCATCTGGCATGAAAGCGTGATTGATACAATTCTGCGGAATGAAAAGTATCAGGGCGACCTTGTGCTGCAGAAATACTTCCGCACGGATCA
>CAKTZP010000083.1 GCA_934636045.1 uncultured Oscillospiraceae bacterium | reverse complement strand
GGACAGGACAGCGAGGGAGGTCGCCATGTTTTCGTTCTGCACCAGAATCCCCTCCCCGACCTCCAGATGCTTCGGCGCGAAATTCCAGATGGCCTTGATGCCATTGGAAATAAGCAGGTCGCAGACGTCCTGCGCCTGCGGTGCAGGGACGGTAATGATGCCGATCAGGATCTTCCGGCGCTTGCACAGCTCCTCCAGCGCGGACAGGGGCAAAACAGGCTTGCCGTTTTCCTCTACGCCGACCTGCGCAGGGTTGGCATCGAAGGCGGCGACGATGTTCAGGCCGTATTCGGAAAAGCCGGTGTAGCCCAGCAGGGCGCGGCCGAGCTTTCCCGCGCCGATCAGGACGGCGTCGTTCGTGTTGTCGTACCCAAGGAAGCGCTCGATGTCTTCGGCAAGTGCACGCCGCCGATACCCAACCTTCGGCCGTCCGCCGTCGGAAACCAGCGCCAGATCCTTGCGCACCTGCACCTCGCCCATATTCAGCGCAGAGGCCAGCACCGTTGCAGAGATATTCTCCGGAGCATCGTCCCCCAAGGAACGCAGATAGGTCAAATAGACCGGCAGCCGCTTCAGCACCGATTTGGACACCGAATCCGCCATTGCTCACACTTCCTTTCGTCCGATCTGGGCACTCGCCCGTCCGGCAGCATAGTCGCTCATTTTACAGAAAGTAGTATAGCATAAAATTTGAGTGTTTGCAACGGGAAATCCTACGATTCCTATCCCCGCTGTCATCACGAGCCGTCAGGATACCTGCCGCAGCAGATCGCGCCGCAGGCGCTGCATGATGCGCTTTTCCAAGCGGGAAATATACGACTGCGAAATGCCGAGCAAGTCGGCAACCTCCTTTTGTGTCATCTCCTCCCCGCTCCGCAGGCCAAAGCGCAGGTCGATGATATACCGGTCGCGCTCCGGTAGGCGCGAGAGCGCCTCGTGCAGAAGCTGGTGCTCCACGTTCTCCTCCATTGGGCGCATCACCGTGTCGCCATCCGTGCCGAGAATGTCGGACAGCAGCAGCTCGTTACCGTCCCAGTCGGTGTTGATCGGTTCGTCGAGCGAGACCTCTGTCTTCTGTCCGGAGATTTTGCGGATATGCATTAGGATCTCATTTTCGATACACCGCGAGGCGTAGGTTGCCAGCTTGATGTTCCGGTCGGTCTTGAAGGTCGAAATGCCCTTGATCAGCCCGATCGTCCCGATGGAGATGAGATCCTCAATGTTGATCCCCGTGTTTTCAAAGCGGCGCGCAATGTAGACCACCAGCCGCAGATTGCGCTCGATCAGGCGCTGCTTGGCGTGCTCGTCGCCCGCCGCGCTCTGTGCCAAAAGCGTCTGCTCCTCGGCAGCTGGGAGCGGAGGCGGCAGGATATCGCTGCCGCCGATGTAGTAGATTTCGCCCGAGCTCTGAAAAATGCGGAGCACCAGCTGCCGCAGCGTCAATTTCAGCATAGAAACCTTCCTTTCCTTCTCACTCTCGCCGCAGCGCCGTCTGAGAGCGACGCGCTGATGAGCGCCTCGTACGCCCCTCCCGAAAGCGGCGTCGGTGAAAACGCGGCCAGCCCCAGCCACGTCCGTTTCCCCATCGTGATGCGGCACGGCAGCGCCAGCAGCATCCCGCCCTCGACCCCGACGGCATGATATGGGATCAGGCGCGGACGGTAGCGCCGGAGCCGCAGCGCCAGCGTTCCCGGAGCGTAAAAATCCCGCGCCGTCAGGTGCTCGGCAGGCAGAAGCCGCGCTGCACATTGCCATTGTGCCGTCACCACCGGCGCGCCGGTCACAGGGTCGGCCAGTGTGTTGCCGCTGTCGCGCAGTGCGCTGAGAATCGCTCGCCGCCCGTTCAGCTCCAAGCTCAGCAGCACAACGCTGTCCGCCGCAAAGCTCAGCCGCGGCAGCAGCAGACGGCACGCCGCATACACACCCGCCGCCGTCAGCAGCAGCGCACCAAAGCTCACCGGATACAGCAGGCTGCGCCGGTAATAGTGCACCGGGCCGCCCTTCATCAGCTCCATGCCGTAGACCGCGCCGCAGAGGGCAAGGCTGATTGCTGCAAAAGTTGCGCCGAGCCGTAGGGTACTCCCCCGCCAGCCAAAGCTCAACCCCAGCATTCCTGCGGCGACAAGCAGCTTGACCGGGATCGCCGTCAGCCACCCGCAGCCGGGCAGATACACGGCAACCGCATACGCCGCACCGAGCGCCGCACCGCCAAGCAGGCGTTTTCGCGGTGCGGCGGAGGCGCCGAGGCGCGCCGTTCCGCGCAGGAGTAGGTAGTTGACCGCAAAATTCAGTGCAAACACGAGATCAAGGTACACCGTCATCCGCTCGCCCCCTCCGCCGCGTCCGTGGACAAAGTATACGGCATGGACGCAAAAAAACAGGTCGCAATCCCGTTTAGGAATTGCAGCCTGTTTTTGGATTTCTCCGGGTATTTCGCGTGGAAATTTCCCTGCTTTTCTATTTCCCGTCGAAGTTTTTTGCCGGAATTGCTTTTCCGCCGTCGAACGATTCCTCGTGCGCAGCGGCGCGAATGTTCTTTTCCGCCTTGCTGCGCGGGAGCATGACCTCGTGGCCGCAGCCGGTGCAGCGCAGCTTGAAGTCCGCGCCGGTGCGCAGCACGCGCCATGTCTTGCTGCCGCAGGGGTGCTCTTTTTTCATCGTCAGCAGATCGCCGACCCGAATGTCCATCACTTTTTGATCTCCTCCCAGTAGCGCTTGGCCGCCTGCTCGATCTTGTTGTCGCCGTAGTGATAATACTCCGTGCCGACCAGATTGTCCGGCAGGTATTGCTGAGGCACCCAGTGGTTCGGATAGCTGTGCGGATAGAGATAGCCCTGCTCGCGCTCCTGTCCGGCGCTGTCGGCGTGGACGTTTTGCAGCTCGCGCGGGAAGGGACCGACCTTGCCCTTGCGCACGTCGGCCAGCGCGGCATCGATTGCCATGCAGCCGGAATTCGACTTCGGGCAGGTGGCAAGGAAAATCACCGCATCCGCCAGCGGCAGCCGCGCCTCAGGCATGCCGAGCTGCAGTGCGCTGTCCACGCACGCCTTGACGATCGGAATCGCCATTGGGTAGGCAAGCCCGATGTCCTCAGCAGCCGAGCACAAGATCCGGCGGCAGCAGGACGGCAGATCCCCAGCCTCTAAAAATCTTGCCAGATAGTGGATCGCCGCATCGGGATCCGAGCCGCGGATGGACTTCATCAGCGCCGAAAGGCAGTCATACTGGTTATCTCCGCCGCGGTCGTAGCGCATGGCTGACCGCTGCGAGACTGCCTTGGCATCCTCCAGCGTAATGCACAGCGTCTGCGCGCCAAGCTTTGCGCCCAGAAAAATCGCCTCGACGGCGTTGACGGACTTGCGCACATCGCCGCCGCAGGACGAGGCAATGTACTCCAGCGCGCCGTCCTCGGCCGTGACGGTCAGTCCGGTCTTGTCGGCCATGTAATCCACCGCACGGCGTACGGCCTTGAGCACCGCCTCGGGCGTGATGGGCTTGAATTCAAACACCGTGCTGCGGCTCAGGATCGCGTTGAAAATATAGAAATACGGATTTTCGGTCGTAGAGGCAATGAGCGTGATCTTGCCGTTTTCAATGTGCTCCAGCAGAGACTGCTGCTGACGCTTGTTGAACGACTGAATCTCATCCAGATAGAGCAGCACGCCGTTCGGTGCAAGCAGCGTATCCAGCTGCGAAACGATCTCCTTTATGTCCGCCGTCGAGGCCGTCGTAGCGTTGAGCTTGTAGAGCTTTCGCTGCGTGGCCTCGGCGATGATGTTGGCGACCGTAGTCTTGCCCGTGCCGCTCGGGCCGTAGAAGATCAGGTTCGGTACGGTGCCGGATTCGATCATCCGACGCAGCAGCTTGCCCTCACCGAGAATTTCGTCCTGTCCGACGACCTCGTCCAAGGTCCTCGGGCGCAGCTCGTCTGCCAAAGGTCGATACATTCCGCTCACCTCCTCGGTTTTTTCTTATTGTACAATGTTTGTCCGCAGCGGTCAATAGCGATATTTCTTCCGCTTGAGAAACAGGAACAGCACCGTCAGAACCGCGGCCATAAATTCGGCCACCACAATGGAAATCCAGACGCCGTCCACGCCGCAGATCATCGGAAGCAGCAGCACCGCCGCAATCTGGAACACCAGCGTACGCAAGCCGGAGATCAGCGCGGAGGTTAACCCGTCGCTCAGCGCGGTGAAAAATCCGGAGCCGTAAATTGCTATGCCCATCAGCAGGAACGACAGCGAAAAGATGCGGAAGCCATGAACGGTGAATTCCATCAGCCGTGCGTCATAGCCGACAAAAATCTTTGCCAGCGGAACGGCCAGCAGCTCCGCCGCCGCAGCCATGGCAACGGAAAAAATCATGATGATTCGCAGGCTCTTTTGCAGCAGGCTCTTCAGCTCCGCCTCGTTCTGCGCGCCGTAGTGATAGCCCACGACCGGCGCGGTGCCGACGGAGTAGCCGATGAAGGCACCCGAGAAGATCATACTCACGTACATCATCACACCGTAGGCCGCAATCCCGTCCTCGCCGTTATAAGCGTAATTCATCAGCTGCAGGTTATACAGCATGCCGACCAGGCTCATCGAAACATTGCTCATGAATTCGGACGAGCCGTTGGTAAAGGCCTGCAGGGTCGCCTTGCCGTAAAAATGCGTTTTGCCGAGGCGCAGAAGGCTGTTGTTTTTGCGGAAGAAGTAGACCAGTGCAAACACGCCGCCGACGAACTGGCTCAGTGCCGTGGCCGCAGCCGCGCCCACCAGCTTGTATGCCTGCGGCAGCAGCATGACCAGCACGCAGTCGAGCACCATGTTTGTCACGCCGGAGGTAATGGTGACGATCAGCCCCAGGTGCGGCTTTTCCGCCGTGACGAAAAAGCTCTGGAACAGCATCTGCAAAATAAAAAACGGCAGCGCCAGCAGGACAATGCGCGCATAGAGGACGCAGTTTTTCAGCAGCTCGTCCTCCGCGCCCAGAAGCGTGGAAATCTGCGGGGCAAATCCGATGCCCAGCGCGGAAAACACCACGCCAAGCCCAAAGGCAAGATAGACAAACAGCGAAAAATATTCGTTCGCGCGCTTTTGATCGCCCTCACCGAGCGTTCTGGACACTACGGCCGTGCCGCCCGTGCCGAGCATAAAGCCGACGGTGGAAAAAATCATCAGCGCGGGCCAAATCAGGTTCACCGCCGCAAACGGCGTTTTGCCCGCGAAGTTGGAAACGAAAAAGCCGTCCACCACGCCGTAAATCGACGTGAAGATCATCATTGCAATGGACGGAAGCGTAAATCGAATCAGTCTTCGATAACTAAAATGGTCAGAAAGCTGAATTCTCATAAGGTACTCCAAAAAACACAATAATGCCAACGAAACGGCACAGCCGAAGCCATGCCGTTTCGAAAAGATTCAATTGCAGTGAAAGGGCGGATTACTTGCCCATGTTCATCTGCGCAGCGACCTCGGCAGCAAAGTCTTCCTGCTTCTTCTCGATGCCCTCGCCCTTTTCAAAGCGAACCGCATCGACAAACTTCACCGTACCGCCCAGCGCCTTTGCAGCGCTGTTCATATACTGCTCGACGGTCATGCTGCCGTCCTTGACGAAGTCCTGCTGCAGAAGGCAGTTTTCCTCGAAGAACTTGTTCATCTTGCCGGCTGCGATCTTTTCCTTGACCTGCTGGGGCTTACCGGCCATCTTTTCGTCGTTATCCATCTGCGCGACGAGAATCTTCTTCTCCTCGTCGAGAACATCCTGCGAGACGTTGCTCTTATCCCAGAAGCGGGGATTCAGCGCAGCGATCTGCATGGCAAGATCCTTGCCGATCTGGGTCGCGTCGATGCCGCCCTCAACCTTGAGGTTGACGAGAACGGCGATCTTGCCGCCGGCGTGGACATAGGAAACGCTGGTGTTGTCCGCAAAGCGGGCGAAGCGGCGGATCTGCAGATTTTCACCGATGGACATAACCTTCTCGGGCATAGTCTCGGCGACGGTCAACTCCTTGCCGGGATACTTGCAGTTCATCAGTGCTTCCACATCAGCGGGGTTGCTGTCGATCACAACCTGCGCAATATCCTTAACAAACGGAACGAACAGCTCGCTCTTCGCGCAGAAGTCGGTCTCGCAGTTAACTTCGACGACGGCGCCGATGCCGTTTTCTACGGTAGCATACGCCATACCCTCGGCGGCAATGCGGCCGGCCTTCTTGGCAGCCTTCGCCAGACCCTTTTCGCGGAGCCATTCCACGGCCTTGTCCATATCACCGTCGGCCTCGGTCAGTGCCTTCTTGCAGTCCATCATACCGACGTTGGTCATTTCACGCAGTTTCTTCACATCAGCAGCAGTAAATGCCATTGTATTATTCCTCCTGTAAAGTTTCTTCAAAAAATGCCCGTCGTAACGGCGGGCATTTATAGTTTCTAGCGACAAAAATTGCCGGAATTATTCTGCAGTCTCAGCAGCGGTCTCTTCCGCAGCGGGAGCCTCGGCATTGGACTCGCCCTGACGGCCTTCCTGCACGGCGTTGGCCATGGTGGCGACGATCAGGCGGATGGCGCGGATGGCGTCGTCGTTGCCGGGGATGACATAGTCGACCTCATCGGGGTCGCAGTTGGTGTCGACGATCGCGACGACGGGGATATGCAGCTTGCGGGCTTCGGCGATGGCGTTGCGCTCCTTGCGGGGGTCAACGATGAACAGGGCGCCGGGGAGCTTCTTCATGGACTTCACGCCGCCGAGATACTTCTCGAGCTTTTCGATCTCACCCTCGAGCTTGATGACTTCCTTCTTGGGAAGCATAGCGAAGGTGCCGTCCTCCTGCATCTTGCGCAGCTGCGCCAGACGGTCGATACGGGTACGCATGGTCTTGAAGTTGGTCATCATACCGCCGAGCCAACGAGCGTTGACATAGTACTGACCGACGCGCTCGGCCTCTTCCTTGATGGCGTCCTGCGCCTGCTTCTTGGTGCCGACGAACAGAACGTTCTCACCGTTTGCCGCGAGGTCGCGGATGAAGTTGTAGGCTTCCTCGATCTTCTTCACGGTCTTCTGCAGGTCGATGATGTAGATGCCGTTGCGCTCCGTGTAGATGTAGGGAGCCATTTTGGGGTTCCAGCGACGGGTCTGGTGACCGAAGTGGACGCCTGCTTCGAGCAGGGATTTCATGGATACGACTGCCATTTTTGTGTTTCTCCTTTTCGTTTTTACCGCCACTCCGCTCATCTCCCCCGCCCACCGCTCGCGCGGCACTGGGGCAGAAGATCCCGGAATGTGTGGTTTTTGGGATTGTCACGATTTTCGTGCCGTATTATTATAGCCGCATTGCTTTCAATTTGCAAGAGTTTTTTTGAGATTTTTAAAAGTTTTTCCTAAAAAAACACCCGTTTTGGGCGTGGCAGGCAGAATTTGTCCAGCTCCCCGTCAATCAGGATGATGTCATCGCCGATCTGGCGCACACAACGCCACGGAATCACATAATCCGTGTGTCGCCCGACCAGTCCGAACAGCTTTGACGGTCCCGGCACGATCAGTGCCAGCACCTGTCCGTTCTTTATGTCCACCTCCACGTCGCAGACATACCCCAGCCGGCAGCCGTCGCAGACACTGACGACCTCCTTGCACTTTAAATTTGAAAATCGGTTGCCCATGCTCCTCACCTCATAGGAGCTTATGCGCACAGAAGATTCCCTATGCCAAAACAAGCGGGCTGCCGGAGCAGCCCGCCGCAGACTGTCAAAAAAGTCCGTAACCGTCAAAATCAGTTCATTATTTCATGGTTTTTTGCCTTCTGCGTCTTGATTCGTAAAAGCAGAGTATTCCAAACGATATCGTCTAAAAAATAGCTTGCTTCGCAAGGCTTTTGACTTCCTGCGCAACTCACGCCCTCCCTGTTGCGGTGCCCAAAATTTGTGCGCCGCGCTGACGGCGGCTTCAAATTTTGACCGCTGCCACTCCTTTTTGCTCGCTGCATCCGCCACAGGCGGCGCTCGCAAACGTCCCGTACCTTTGTACGCCGACGGGCGTGAGTTGCTTGTCTTCCGAACTTTTTTGCAGTCCGTCAGCGTGTCGAAAATGGTTTTTCAACACGCTGAAGCGGGCTGCCGGAGCAGCCCGCTTCATTGATATTGTTATTCCGCCGAGATCAGATAGTAATACACCGGCTGACCGCCGTTGAGGACGGAGATCTCCGCCTCGGGGCACTCCTCGGCAAAAATCGACTCCGCGGCCGCCGCATGCTCGGCGTCCGTGTCCGCGCCATAGAAGATCGTAATAAACTCCTTGTCGCTGACCTCGTGTGCAAGCTTGTGCAGCAGATCCTCCAGATCCGTTCCGTTGCCGAACAGGCTGCTGCCGTAGAGCGCCAGATACTCTCCCGCGTGGATGTTGTGGCCGTCAAAGTCCGAATCGCGCGCAGCATAGGTGACCTGCATCGTGGTCACGTTCTCCAGCGCCGCCGTCATCGCCTCGACGTTGTCTGATTCCTCGGCATCCGGGTCAAACACGAGCATCGCGCTCATGCCCTGCGGTACGGTCTTGGTCGGGATGACGACCAGCCGCTTTTCTGTCAGCGGGATAGCCTGCTGCGCCGCCATGATGATGTTCTTGTTGTTCGGGAAGACGAAAACGACCTCCGCCGGGGTAGCGTTGACCTTTTCCAAAATGTCCTGCGTGGACGGATTCATCGTCTGACCGCCGGAGATGATCTGGTCGGCGCCCAGCTCGCGGAAGGAATTTGCAAGCCCCTCGCCCGCGCACACGGCGACCATGCCGTAGTGCTTTTCCACCGGAGCAACATAGCTGCCCTCGAGCTCCTGCTCGATCTGCTCCAGATCGTCTGTGCTGCGTGCCTGACGGCCTGCGGTCAGGTCGTCGTGCTGCATCTGCATGTTCTCGATCTTCGCCAGCTCCAGCGCGCCGTACTTCTGCGCCTCGGTCAGCGCCTCACCGGGGATATTCGTGTGCACATGCACCTTGAACGCCTCGTCGTCCTCGCCGATGACGATGCT
>CAKTZP010000082.1 GCA_934636045.1 uncultured Oscillospiraceae bacterium | reverse complement strand
CTCGCTTTCGGTTTTCGGTTGTAGGGGACGGCCTCCGGACGTCCCGCCCCCCGCGCCGCAGCGCTTTTGGCTCCCCTTTTGGGGAGCTGTCGCCGTTGGCGACTGAGGGGGTCTTCGCGCCGCAGCGCGCGGTTCGATACGGCTTGCAGCAAAGCCGAAGGAGCCAGCAGCGGCGGGCTCGGGTGAGCCCGCCCTACGCAGAAGGGGGAGATGCTGCGCCCAATTCTCAATTTTGCGTAGGGCGGGGTGCTCTCACCCCGCCGCGAATTCCGGACGCAGAACCGATTGCGCCCGCAAGGGCCGATGTGGGCATCGGCCCCTACGAAAATTGCGGAGCAATGTGCGTAAACGAGAATGCCTCCCGCGCCGCGGCGAGAACTGCCAGCGAATAAAAAATCACTGCCGCCCGAAAAGGGCGGCAGTGCCTGGATTACTTTGGCTTACTCAGCCAGAGCGGTGAAGGAGGCGAGCATCTCGTCGCAGGTGTTGTTCATGTAGCTGGCGGTGGTGACGACGAACATATAGTCACCGCTGAGGAGAATGACCTGCTTCTCATAGAGCGTAATGCCGTTCATCGAGCCGACGATATCGACACAGGCATGCTCCTGGCCGGCGAACTCGACCGTGCCGCCCTCGACGCTTTCCACCGTGATGCCGGCGGCGGGAAGCTGCGCCTGAAGCTGCGGGATCAGAAGCTGGACGACAGCCTCCTCGTTGCTGCCCAGATAGCTGAACAGGCTGGAGCTGGAGACGGAGATATTCAGAGTTTCCAGACCCTCGCTGCGATTAGCGTAGAAAACGATCATCGAGCCGGCGCTTTCCATGCTTTCCTTGAGCTTTGCGTCGGTGAAGCTTTCCAGCGTGTAGCCGTACAGGTCGGCGATCTCCAGATCGGACAGCACCGTCCATTCTGCGTCGAGCTCAGCGCTGATGCCGAGAACGGTGTTGACATAGCTGTTGCCGTCCACCACGCCGACAGCGGGGGAGAGCGCTTCAGCCTCGGTCGGTGCTTCCGTGGGTGCTTCCGTGGGAGCCTCGGTGGGGGCTTCAGTAGGGGCCTCGGTAGGAGCTTCGGTGGGGGCCTGCGTGGGTGCCTCGGTCGGCGCGGTCTTGCCGCAGGCGGCCAGAGAGAGAATCAGGCAAAGCGCCAGCACAACAGCGAAAAATTTCTTCATTTCATTTTCTCCTTTTCATTTTTACGCGGAATCGCGTCGCACTTATTCTACACATTTCCCTATGAAAAGTCAAGGGCGCGCAAGGAAAGAAAAAAATACTGCAAAATCTGAAAATTTATGATATGATAACACAGAGGTGATCAAAAATGGAAGAAAAGGATATTCAGACCCCAATGCCGGAGGAAAAGCAGCCGTTTGAGCCGAGCTCCAAGGGTCGCCGCATTTTTGCATGGGTGCTGTTCGGCATCGTTGCGATCGGGATCGTGTTTTGGCTGCTGGGCATTGCCGATCCGAACTGGACGGAGAAGCTCCTTGATTATTTTAGGTCTTGACCCCGGCTATGCCACGACGGGCTTCGGCTTAATCTCCGCCGAGCGCGGCAAGTATGCGCTTTTGCAGTACGGAACCATCACCACACCGACCGGGCTGACCTTTTCGCAGCGGCTGAATATGCTCTTTGAGGATATGACTGAGCTGCTCGAGGTCACAAAGCCCGAGGCCGTCGCGGTCGAGGAGCTGTTTTGGGGACACAATATTACGACCGGCATCGGTGTGTCGCACGGGCGCGGCGTGATCCTGCTGGCCATTGAGCGGGCGGGCGTGCCGCTGTATGAATACACGCCCATGCAGGTCAAGCAGGCCGTGGTCGGCTACGGCAAGGCGGAAAAGCATCAGGTGATGGACATGACCCGCCGCTTTTTGAAAATGGACAGGCTGCCCCGCCCGGACGACGCGGCGGACGCGATCGCCATTGCGCTGTGCCATGCGCGCTCGTCGACGAGCCTGCTTTCCGGGAGGGTTTGAGAGTGTTTTATTATTTGAACGGCGAGATCGCGCTGCTCGACGACGGCTTGGCTGTCGTGGATTGCGGCGGGGTCGGCTATGCGTGCCATACCACGGCCTATACAATGTCCAAGCTGCGCGTCGGGCAGCGGGCAAAGCTCTATACCTATTGCTACATCCGCGAGGGCGCGTTTGATCTTTTCGGCTTTTTCAGCCGGGAGGAGCTGCGCTGCTTTGAGCTGTTGATCGGTGTGACCGGCGTCGGCGCGAAGGCGGCTGTGGCCATTCTTTCGACGGCCTCGCCGGAGCGCTTCACGCTCGCGGTGATGACGCAGGACGAAAAGGCGCTCACTGCCGCGCCGGGCGTCGGCAAAAAGCTGGCGCAGCGTATTATTTTGGAGCTGAAGGACAAGCTGGGCGCTGCGGTCAAGGAGGTCGATTTCTCCGGCGTCGGCGCAGTCGATCTGCCCGCGCCGGGCAGTGCTGTTGCGCTGGCGCAGGCCGCACTGCAGGAGCTGGGCTACAGCTCTGGCGAGATCGGCGCGGCGCTCAAGGGCATCAAGACCGACGGCATGCCGACCGAGGAGATCGTGCGGCAGTGCCTGCGCGCCATGGTGATGAGGTGAGAGTAGATGAGCATTGATTTTTCCCAGAATTATGATGCGCCGCTCGTGACGACGAGCTTTACGCCGAACGACGAGTCGGAGTTTTCCCTCCGCCCGAAGCGGCTGACGGAGTATAACGGACAGGAAAAGGTCAAGGAGAATCTCTCTGTCTACATTGAAGCGGCCAAGCGCCGCAACGAGCCGCTCGACCATGTGCTGCTCTACGGCCCGCCGGGTCTCGGCAAAACGACTCTTGCAGGCGTCATTGCCAACGAGATGGGCGTAAACATCCGCGTGACCTCCGGCCCGGCCATCGAAAAGGCGGGCGATCTTGCCGCGCTGCTGACAAACCTCGGCGAGGGCGACATTCTGTTCATCGACGAAATTCACCGCCTGAATACTGCTGTGGAGGAAATTCTGTACCCGGCCATGGAGGACTTTGCCATTGACATCATCGTCGGCAAGGGGCCTTCCGCCAATTCCATCCGCCTTGATTTGCCGCGCTTTACGCTCATCGGTGCGACGACCCGCGCCGGTCAGCTCTCCGCGCCGCTGCGCGACCGCTTCGGCGTGAGCTTCCGGCTGGAGCTCTACACGCCGGAGGAGCTGTGCCGCATCATTACGCGCTCGGCTGCCTTGCTCGGCATGGACATCGAGCGCGACGGTGCGATGGAGCTGGCCTCCCGCAGCCGCGGCACGCCGCGCATTGCCAACCGGATGCTGCGCCGTGTGCGCGATTTTGCGCAGATCTATTATGACGGCATCATCACCAAGGAGGCGGCGGATCATGCGCTCGGGCGGCTCGAGGTGGACAAGCTTGGCTTGGATGCGACCGATCGCCGGATGCTTGAGGCCATCATCCGTTACTACCGGGGCGGCCCCGTCGGCTTGGAGACCCTCGCTGCGACGATCGGCGAGGAGGCCGTCACGCTGGAGGACGTGTATGAGCCGTACCTGATGCAGATCGGCTTTTTGACCCGCACGCCGCGCGGCCGGTGCGTGACGCAGCTGGCTTACGATCACCTGCATTTGCATAACGAGAATCCCGAACAACTGACGATTTGACTGAAAAACGAGGTCGCAAATCGTCGAAAAGTAACAATTTTTTGACGGCTAGCGAAAATATTCTCATCAACTATTGACAAATTTGCGTAAATTGGTATAATAGAAAAAGCTTCGACAAGCGAAGAATCACGTTTGCCGCAGCGATATCAACCAAACCCTGCGGCAATCCAGCAAGCGTTAAAATTTGATGGCATCACGACAGGGCAAATTACTTTTCAAGAGAGGTAAACCAACATGTACGAAGACAAGACTTTAGTTTGCAAGGAATGCGGCGCAGAGTTCGTGTTCACCGCCGGCGAACAGGAATTCTATGCGGAAAGAGGCTTCCAGAATGAGCCCCAGCGCTGCAAGGCCTGCCGTGACGCTCGCAAGAATGCTGCCCGTAGCCCCAAGGAGTATTTCACCGCTGTTTGCGCCAACTGCGGCGGCGAGGCTCGCGTTCCCTTCGAGCCGAAGACCGATCGCCCCGTCTATTGCAGCGAGTGCTTCGCAAAGATGCGCGAGAACGGCTAATTTCTTATCACAGACAAAACATCGGAAGGACGCTCTGAAAAGGAGCGTCCTTCTTATATGCCGAGTGAGGCAGCGACGGCGTCCGAAAACGCGCCTATGTATAAAATGACCGCCCCGTGCATACGCATGGGGCGGATTTCTTATTCAGCGTCGTCCACCGGCGGGTGGACATAGCCCTCCAAGCGTTCACGAGCGGCCGTGAGGGCTTCGTAAAGACTGTCGCTGATGCGGTCGTAGTAATTGGCCTCATACAGCGCCAGCGCACTGTCGATGTCCAGCACGCGGAAGCGGTTTTGAATATCCTCCCCGCGATCGACTGCGCCGACGGCGCGATAGCCGACCTTGCTGAAATACGTGCTGCCGGAGGAATCCTTCGTGATCTCAAGGTCGAGCATCACGCCGACGGTGCTGCCGCCTTCGTCCACAGCGCTCAGATCGCCGAGACCGTAGGCGATAACGACCGTCTTGTCCTCGCCGTTGTCCATGCGGACGGCGCGCTCCTCAATCGGTGCAGCCAGATGGGAGTGCGAGCCGAGGATCAGATCAGCGCCGCAGTCGATGAGCAGATTTGCAATGCTCTCCTGCGATTTGCTGACGTCGCGGGTGTTCTCACTGCCCCAGTGCAGAGCGGCAACGATAAGGTCGGGATTCGTGCCGCGCGCGGCCTTCATCACGGCGCGGATGCCGTCATAGTCGATCACCTCATAGTTCGAGGTGTAGTCTGTGTACAGCAGATTCACGCAGTATTCTGAGCCGGTGGGCAGCCCCATGCCGCCCAAGCCCTTGGTAAAGGCGACGAAGGCAATGCGGATGCCATTGATCTCGCGGACGATGACCTGATTGCTCTCGCGGTCGGCAGCGCTGACGTAGGTGCCGAAGGCGGTCATGCCCTGTGCTTCAATAACGGATTTTGTCCGCTCCATGCCGGCCATGCCGTTGAAGATACTGAAGGTGTTTGCCGTCTGCAGCAGGTCGATCCCGGCGGCAGAGAGCGTTTTGGCCAGTGCGTCAGGGTAGCTGGCCAAGTCCCTGCCATAGGGCGCGGAGTCAAAATTGCCCTCAAAATTTGCCAGCGTCAGGTCGGCCTCGGCCAGCGCCGGGATGATGCCGGCAAACTGCGCCGAAAAATCGTAGCTGCCGTCGGAGCAGCGCGCGGCGTCCAGCATGGCGTCGGTCAGGTAGATATCGCCGACGGCGCGCAGGGTGGCCTTGCCCACAGGGCTGGGCGTTCCGCCCGGCACGGGGCCTCCGCTGCACCCGGGCAGCGCAAGAACCAACAGAAGGGCAAGAAATATTGTAAACGTTCGTTTCAAAACGAAGCCTCCTAAACAGTGCAATTCCGCCTGAAAAGTTCGGGCATAGATGGAAGTGGATATATTCTACACCATATCCGCCGCTGAGACAAGCATAAAATTGATTTTTTTCGACGGAGCTTGACGAATATGATATAATAAACGAAACAACGGCGCGGCGCGGCAGCGCGGCGGCAGAAAGGCGGCGCACCATGGCGCAGAGAAAACAAAAAAAGACCGCCCGCCCGGTGGGGCTTTATCTTGCCATCGGCGCGGCGGCACTGGGCATCCTCATCCTGCTGGCGCTGCTGCTCCGGCCGCAGATACAGCAGGTCGTGCCGATCGACACCCGCGCCAAGAACGAGTGGAACCCCGACGGCTTCTACTCCGAAAACGGCTTTCTGCGCTACCGCGACGCCGGGCACATGGTCGGCATCGACGTTTCGGCACATCAGGGCGCGATCGACTGGGCGGCGGTAAAAAACGCGGGCGTGGAATTTGCCATCGTCCGCATCGGCTACCGCGGTTCCACGGTGGGCGAGCTCTATGAGGATGAGCAGCTGCGCGCGAATCTGCTCGGCGCGCGGGAGGCCGGCATCCGGCTGGGCGCGTACTTTTTCTCGCAGGCCATGAACACTGCCGAGGCGGTCGAGGAGGCCGAATACGCCTGCGACCGGCTGGACGGCATGCAGCTGGAGCTGCCGCTTTATTTTGACTGGGAGGTTGCAGCGGGTGGCGAGCGCGTGCAGAGCGAGACGGAAATTCCGCTGACCGACTGCGCCGTGGCCTTCTGCAACGCGGTCGAAAAGCGCGGCTACCGCGGCGGCGTCTATTTTAATCAGACACAGGGCTATCGCCATTATGATCTGGAGCAATTGCAGGACTATTCCCTCTGGCTGGCGGAGTACGGCGACGTGCCGACCTTCCGCTACGCGTTCAATTGCCTGCAATATTCCGACGCTGGGCAAATTGACGGCATTCCGGCAGCGGTCGATCTGGATCTGCTGTTTTTAGATGAAGGAGGCGACGAGGCAAATGCTGACGCGACGCAAGGCAAAACGTGAGCTGCTGCGGCCGGGCGACGTGCTGCGGCGGGTGCTGCTGGCGTGGCTCGTGAGCGCGGCACTGCTGTATACGCTGCTGCCGCGCGGCCTGCGCGCGCTGGACACGATGAACGGTGCGGCGGCCATGTCCTTTGGCGCCTTGCTTCTGCTCTGGTTGGGCTGCCTTGCGCTGCTGCACGCGGCGGCGTGGATCTGGCAGACCGAGCGGCTGGAGCGCTGGCTGCTGCTGACCGTTTTTACTTGGTACGCCGCCGTGGCGCTGGCTGCGTCGTTTTCGCTGCCGCTGCTGGGCGCGTGCGTGCTGGTGCTGGCGCTGCTGGCCGTCTATGCGTGCAAGGGCGCGCAGGAGCGCCCCGTCGAGCCTGCGACGGCTGCGGCCGGCCGGGGCGGACGGGCCCTCGCGGCAGTGCTTGCGGCGCTGTTTTTCGCCTATGTCGGCCTATGGCTGACCTGCCGGGTGCTTTCGCTGTCTTGCCCGACCTATGACATGGGTATTTTTACCCAAATGTTCCACAGCATGCGCGCGACCGGTCTGCCGAACACGACGCTCGAGCGTGACGGGCTGCTGTCGCATTTTGCGGTGCATGTTTCGCCGATCTATTATCTGATGCTGCCTGTGTTTGCGGTGTTTCCCTCCGCTGTCACGCTGGAGCTGCTGCAGGCGGCGGTGCTGGCCTCGGCGGTCATCCCGCTCTGGCGCATTTCGCGGCACAGTGGCTTTACCGGCCTTGTTTCGGCGCTGCTGTGCGGGCTGCTGTTGGCCTATCCGGCCTACGCCGCGGGCACAAGCTATGATCTGCACGAAAATGTCTTCCTCACGCCCCTGCTTTTGTGGCTGTTCGACTGCCTGGAGCGGCGGCGCATCCGCGGCACGGCGATTTTTGCCCTGCTGACGCTGCTGGTCAAGGAGGATGCGGCTGTTTATGTTGCCATCGTCGGCCTGTATGTGCTGCTCGAGGGGCTGCTGCGGCGCGACCGCTGGCGCTTGGCCGTGGGCGGGGCGCTGCTGGCCGGGGCGCTGGTCTATTTCTTCGCTGTGACGAGCTTTTTGAGCACCGAGGGCGACGGCGTGATGACCTACCGCTATGGCAATCTCATGCCGGAAGGCTCTGATTCGCTGCTTTCCGTCGTCAAAACCGTGCTTTTGCTGCCGATGAAGGCGATTTTTGAGTGCGTGGAGAAGGAAAAACTCGAATTTCTGGCGCAGACGCTCGTGCCGCTGCTCGGTCTGCCACTGCTGACGCGGCGCTTTGAACGGTATGTTCTGCTGATTCCGTATGTGCTTCTCAATCTCCTTTCGGACTATCCGTATCAGCATGATGTGTTTTTCCAGTATACCTACGGCTCAACGGCGTTCCTGCTTTATCTGACGGTCGTGAACCTGCGCGACCTGACCGAGCGGGCAGGGGAACGCTCGCTGCTGACCCGGCGGATGACGGTGCTGGCGGCGCTGGTGATTTCGCTGGCCTTTTCCGGCGTGGTCACGCTGCCGACCGTGCGGACGACGGTGCGCTATTATCACGGCACACGGGCGCATACGGAGATGGTGCGCGAGCACCTCGACCGCATCCCGCGCGACGCGACCGTGACCGCCACGTGCTTTTATACCGTGCCGCTGGCTGACTGCGCCGTGGTCTACGACCTGCAATATTGCTCCACGGAGCACCTGCTTTCGTCGGACTACGTGGTGCTCGACGACAGTGAAAGCTATAAGCTCTATTCGACCGTGCCGTGGGAGGTTCGGCCGCGAGAGGACTTTGACGCGCTGCTGACCGAAAATGGCTATGTTGTCTGCGATTCCCCCGACACAAGCCTTACCATCTGGTGCAAAGAAATATCCTGAAGCCACCGGCGATATGTACCCCCAATACTGGACACCCGGTATTGGGGGTACAGCTATATGAAATACAGTTACGAGTACAAGCGGATGTGCGTTGAATTGTACTGACAAGGGAAATGGCCGGAAACGCCGGAGGGAATGCAAAAGGGGAAAGCAGGAAGGCGATGAGCCTTCCGTGCCCCTTGATAATTCCATATACCACACAGAAATGCAAGATAAATCCGGTTATGCCGTCGTACAGGCAAGCAATTCGTTTTTTCGAGCTTTATAGCAGAGCAAGCCAACGAAATCTGCCAAGACCCAGCCGATCGGGACCGACCACCAGATGCCGGTGACGCCGATGGCGGGGATCGCAGACAGCAGATAAGCCAGCGCGACGCGGGTCCCCAACGAGATGACCGTAAGCACCACGCTCATGCCCGGCCGCCCCAGCGCGCGGTACAAGCCATAGAGCAGGAACAGGCAGCCGATGCCGCAGTAAAACGCGCCTTCAATGCGCAGATAGCGCACGCCCTCCCGAATGACCGCGGCCTCTCCGGCGTCCACGAAGATCGCCATAAGCGGTTCGGCGAAGGCATAGACGAGCGCGGATATGACCACGCAGAAGGCCATGGAAATGCACACGGCGCTTTTCAGCCCCGCGCGTATGCGCGAGCTCTCTTTTGCGCCGTAGTTCTGGGCGATAAAGGTGGAGAAGGCGTTGCCGAAGTCCTGCACCGGCATATAGGC
>CAKTZP010000081.1 GCA_934636045.1 uncultured Oscillospiraceae bacterium | reverse complement strand
TTTTGAAATTTCGATAAATTTCGGCGAATTCGAAACTGCCTGCATGAGATCGCCACGGTTTGCTCCGCAAACCTCGCAATGACAATTCCTGTGGCTTTTGCCACAAAAATCAAATCCGCCGGTTCTCCTGCAAATAATGCAGCAAACCGTTGAGACCGGTTTCAATCTCGGCGGCGGCGCGGTCGAATTCGCCGGTATACCACGGGTCATCCAGATCGCGGGGGGCGTCAGTGTAATCCAGCAAGAGCGACAGCTTCCCCTCCGGGTCGCCGCCGAACAGCCGCAGCATCGACTGGCGGTGCCGCTCGGTCATGGCGATGAGCAGATCGTAGCGGCCATAGTCCGCGCGCGTGATCTGGCGGGAACGCTTCCCCTCGCAGGAGATGCCGCGCGCATTGAGCAGGCGCCGCACCGGCGGGTAAACGGGATTGCCGTGCTCATCGTTGGTGACGGCGGCGGAGGCGATTTCAAGGCGGTCGCCGAGGCCGCGTTTTTCCGCCATATCGCGCAGCAGAAACTCTGCCATCGGGCTTCTGCAAATATTTCCGGTACAGACAAACAAAATTTTCAGCATTGCTCCTCCTATCGCTCCGGCGAGATTGTGCCGAAGACTTGGTACATTTAACCACAAAATCGCCAAATTTGCAAGAGTAAACGATTTTTTTCGTTTTTGGTCGTTTTCCGGCTGTGCAAACGCGCGGAAGTATGCTATAATATATTGCAACAAAATCAGGTCATGGGAGCGCATGAGATCATATGGAATTGGGACAGGTTTGTCTGCGCCGCGGCGAGGAGAAAAAGCTTCTGGCCGGACAGCAGTGGATATTTGATAACGAAGCGGATTGGGCGGACGAACGCTGCCATGACGGCGAAGTCGTCGAGGTACTGGACAGCCGCCTGCGCTTTGTCGGGAAGGGCTTTTTTAATTCAAAATCGAAAATCGTCGTGCGGATGCTTACGCGCGACCGCTTTGAAGCCATCGATCGCGCATTTTTTGCGCGCCGTTTGCGCGCGGCATGGGATAACCGCCGGAAACTCGGCTTCTCCAATGCCTGCCGCGTCGTCTTCGGCGAGGCGGACGGTCTGCCGGGGCTGACGGTGGACAAGTTTGCCGACTGCCTGTCCTTTCAAATCGTCTGCCTTGGCATGGAGCGGCGCAAGGCAGAGCTCATCGAGCTGCTGGTCGAGCTGTTCCATCCGGCGTGCATCTATGAGCGCAACGATCTTGCCGTCCGCGAAAAGGAAGGGCTGCCGCAGCAGAAGGGCTGCGTCTATGGCGCCGTTCCGGCGCAGCTGATCATCCGTGAGCACGACGCGCTCATGGCCGTCGACCTCGAAAACGGACAGAAAACCGGCCATTTCCTCGACCAGCAGGAAAATCGCGGCCATCTGCGCCCCTATTGCGCGGGTCAGACCGTGCTCGATCTTTGCTGTCACACCGGCGGCTTTGCGATCCATGCGGCGCTTTACGGCGCGGCAGCCGTGGAGGCCGCGGACGTCTCCGAGGCAGCGCTGCAAATGGTGCGCGAAAACGCAGCGCGCAACGGCGTGGAGGCTCGCGTGACAACCGTCTGCGCCAATGTGTTCGATCTGGTCAAGCAATACACCCTTGCGCAGCGGCGCTTCGGCGTCGTAATCTGCGACCCGCCGGCCTTTGCCAAGAGCAAGCGGGCGCTCGAGGGGGCGTACCGCGGCTACAAGGAGCTGAATCTGCGGTGCATGCGGCTGGTCGAGTCAGGCGGCTTTCTCGTCACCTGCTCGTGCAGCCAGTTTATGACCCAACCGCTGTTTGAGCAGATGCTGCGGGATGCGGCAGCGGACAGCGGACGAAGCGTCCGGCTATTGGAGCGGCTGGTGCAGTCGCGCGACCATCCGGCCTCGCTCAGCGACGAACACACCCACTATCTCAAGGGCTGCATTTTGCAGGTTTTTTAAGGAGCGCTTATGAACTACGCGGAAATTCCGAACATTTTGCGCCGCGCAGGCAAGCTTGTGCGCAGCGCGCACGATATCGACGACTCCGTGCGGCAAAAATCCTCGTTCCGCGACCTCGTGACGGGCTACGACACGCAGGTGCAGGAGCTGCTGCGCCGCGAGCTGAAGCAATTGGCGCCAGACGCGGGCTTCTTTGGCGAAGAGGAGGCCAAGCACGACATTGCAGGCAAGCGCGTGCGCTTCATCGTCGACCCCATCGACGGCACCGCAAATTTTGTTCGCGGACTGCACCACAGCGGCATCTCCGTTGGCGTATGGGAGGACGGCGTGATCGAATATGGCGCGGTCTATAACCCGTTTTTCGATGAAATGTTCACCGCGCAGCGAGATCAGGGCGCGTTTTGCAACCATGTGCCGCTCCATGTGCGCCAAGTGCCGCTGGAGCAGTCGCTGGCGCTGTTTGGCTCGTCGCTCTATGACCGGCCGACCGTTCCGGCTACGGTACGCATCATGACGGAGCTGTTTCCGCGCGTAATGGATTTCCGGCGCGGCGGCGCAGCCTCCCTCGACTTTTGCTATCTGGCCGCCGGACGCGGGGATGTATTTTTTGAATGCAGCCTCTCCCCATGGGATTGCGCCGCGGGCAGCCGGATCGCACAGGAGGCCGGCGCAACCGTCACAACCCTCGCCGGAGGGCCGCTGCAATTTGACCGAGTCTGTTCCGTTGCTGTAGGCAACGCAGTAAACCATGCTGAGCTGATGGAGCTGGTCCAGCGCATCAGCGCAGAGCCTGACATGAAAGGAAGAATACGATGAAACACAGAAAACTGCTGACAGTCCTCGCGTTCACACTCATCCTCGCCCTGATGCTCAACGCCTGTTCCCTGCTGTATCCCGCGGATAAGGTAAAGGACCTGATCGACAAGCTGGCCACCGAGTCCACAAGCGAGTCCACCGAAGCCCCCACGGCGGAGCCCACGGAGCCGACCGAGGCCCCCTTCGTCCCCACCGTCGAGCGCGACGCCGAGCCGGTGTTTGACCCGGTTTCGTTCGACGAGATGGAATATGAGCGTCCGGACAGCGCGAAGCTGTGCAGCGACCTCGCTGCCGTGCAGGCGCTGGTGGAGGACGGCAAGGATCTTGACACCGTGCTCGACGCGTTCTATGACGCCTATGACGAATACCGCGTATTCGACACGATGACCACGCTGGCCTACATCCACTACACGCTCGACCTTGAGGATGAATTCTACACCGCAGAAAACACCTGGTGCGACGAGCAGGGTCCGCTGGTCGCGCAGGCGCTGGAAAAGTGCTACATTGCCATGTCGCAGAGTCCGCTGCGCAGCGCGCTGGAGGAGGAATGCTTTGGCGAGGGCTTCTTTGAATTCTATGACGAGAATCAGGTCTATTCCAACGACCGTGTGGTCGAGTTGATGCAGCAGGACGCGGCGCTGCAGACCGAATATATGGCGCTGCAAAGCAACCGGACGATCGAATGGAATGGGCAGGAGCGCCTGTTTGACGAGGTCGTCGACGAGGTCGGCGGCGATTACGGTACGTATCTGTCCGCCTACGAGGCCTATTACAACAAATATAACCCCCTTGTGGCGGATATTTTCATCCGCCAGATCCGCGTGCGCAAGGAGATCGCGCAGGAGCTGGGCTATGACAGCTACGCGGAGTTTGCCTACGAATATACCTACCGCCGCGACTACACTCCCGAGCAGGTCGCGCAATATACCAGTGATATCGCCGAGGAAATGAGCCCTCTGTTCTATACCGCAGCCTACAATTCTTATACCGAGGAAATGGACACCGACACCAGCTTCCGGCTGCTGGAGGACACTGCCGCGGTCTTCGGCGGCGAGATTGAAGAGGCCTATCGCTACATGAAGGAATACGGCCTGTTCGACCTGAGCAAATCGTCCAGCAAGATGCCCGGCTCCTACATGACCTACCTCAGCGCCTACGAAATGCCCTTCCTCTACGTCTCCCCCACCGGAACGATCAGCGACCTGCTGACGGAGATGCACGAATTCGGCCACTTTGTCGACGGCTACGTCAACTGCGGCAATACGACCTCCATCGACTGCAACGAGATCTTTTCGCAGGGTCTGGAATTCCTTTCGCTGAACCGCGCCGCGCTGACGGAAGACCAGCGGGAGGCGCTGACGGTCTCCAAGGTTTCAGAGGCGCTGACGGTCTTCCTCGGACAGGGCGCTTACGCCGCCTTTGAGCTGGCTGTCTACGATCTGCCGGACGCGGAGCTGACGGCGGAGAACATCAACCAGCTGTTTTTGGAGTGCAACGAGCGCTTCGGCATGGGCTTTACCGGTCTGGAGGCAATCATTGCCCCCGGCTGGATCGATATTCAGCATTTTCTGATCGCGCCGTTCTATGTGATCAGCTACTGCATCTCGAACGATGCCGCGCTGCAAATTTATCAGACAGAGGCTGAGACCGGCGAGGGGCTAGCGCTCTACCGTGAGCTGCTTGGCCTCTCTGCGGATAACACCGTTTTGAATCTGCTCGACGAAGCGGGAATGGAATCCCCGTTTGCTCCGGGTCGCATCGCTGAGCTGACGGAATTTTTGACGGAAGTAATGAACGGATGATACAAAGAAACGATGTTATCGCCGCCATCGCCACAGGAAAGAGCCCATGCGCAATCGGCATTGTGCGTCTGTCCGGCGCGGGCTGCGCCGCGGTCGCAGAGCAGGTCTTTACGTTAGACAGCGGCGTGCGGCTCTCCGACGCGCCGAACCGGAGACTGCTGCTCGGCACGCTGCGTGATCGGCACGGACGCGTGATCGATCAGGCCATGGCGGTTTATTGCCGTGCGCCGCGCAGCTATACCGGAGAAGACACCGTGGAGCTGCAATGCCACGGCTCCCCCGCCATGCTCGCCGCCGCGCTGGAGGCGCTGTTCTGCGCCGGGGCGCGGCAGGCCGGGCCGGGCGAATTCACCAAACGCGCATTTTTAAACGGCCAGATGGACCTGACGCAGGCCGAGGCGGTCATCGACCTGATTGACGCCGAGACCGCCGATGCCGCCGCGAATGCCGCGGGGCAGCTCGGCGGTGCGCTGCTGCGGCGGATCGCCCCGGTCTATGATCGACTGACCGATCTTTGCAGCCATTTTCACGCCGTGCTGGATTACCCCGATGAGGACATTGAGGACTTCGGCGCGGAGGAGCTGGCGCGGACGCTCCACGCTGCCGCTGCGGAGCTGCGGCAGCTGCTGGCGACCTATGAGCGCGGCACCTATCTGAAAAATGGCGTGCGCACCGTTCTGCTCGGGCGGCCGAACGCAGGAAAATCGTCTCTGTTCAACGCCTTGGCGGGCTTTGAGCGTGTAATCGTGACGGATATCGCCGGGACAACGCGCGACACCGTGGAGGAAACGGTGCGTGCCGGAGGCGTTTTGCTGCGCCTGACGGACACCGCCGGAATCCGCGACGCGTCCGACGTCATCGAGGCGCTGGGCGTGGAGCGCTCGGAGCAGGCGGCGCAGACCGCGGAGCTGGCAATTTTTGTCTGCGACGGGTCGCTGCCGCTGAACGACGAGGATCGCCGCGCCATGGAGGCGGCCAAGGCCGCGCCGCACGCGATCGCCGTGGTGAACAAGGCAGACCGCGCGCAGGTTGTCCGTCCGGAGGAGCTGCCGTTTGAAACGGTGCTCTGCCTCTCGGCGCTGACGGGTGAGCATTTGCAGGCGCTTGTGGACCGGATCGAAGCATGGTTCGGCGGCGAGACGCACTGCGACGGCTCCCTTCTGACCAATCCGCGCCAATTCGGCGCGCTCAGTCGCGCCGACGCCGCCATCTCGCGCGCCGAGGACGCGCTGCGGCGCGGCATCACGCCGGACGCCGTTCTGACCGACGTGGAGGAGGCCATGCAGGCCCTCGGTGAGGTCACCGGGCGAACCGTTCGAGAGGACATTACCAATCGCATCTTTTCGCGCTTCTGCGTGGGAAAATAGGAGCGTTTATGAAGGAAATTTTACGCGAGGAGGCCCGGCAGCTGGGGCTTTCTCTGACCGAGGAGCAGCTGACGCAGTGCGAGCGCTTTTCCGCCGCGCTGCTGGAAAAAAATCAGGTCATGAACCTGACGGCCATCACGGAGCCCGAGGCCGTCGCGCGGCTGCAGTTTGCCGACTGCCTCGCCCTGCTGACGGTCGAGGACTTCCGCAGCAAGCGCGTGATCGACGTCGGCTGCGGCGCGGGCTTTCCCGGCGTACCGCTCAAGCTCGGCGAGCCGTCCATAGAGCTGACGCTGCTGGACAGCCTGCAAAAGCGCGTCCGCTGGCTGGACGAGACGCTGCGCTCGCTCGGCGTTACCGCCACGTGCATTGCCGCACGCGCAGAGGAATACGGCCACCGTGAGGAATTTGACATTGCCGTTTCGCGCGCCGTGGCACGGCTCAACGTGCTGTGCGAGCTGTGCCTGCCGTTTGTCAAGGTCGGCGGGTGCTTTGTTGCCATGAAGGCCGCGGCCGCGGAGGAGGAGCTTGCTGAAGCAAAGCGCGCCGTTTCCCTGCTCGGCGGCAAGGCCGAGCGCGTCGTGACCTACCGCATCGGCGAGGCCGAGCACCGCGCAGTCGTCATCCGCAAGGTGCACCCGACGCCGCCGGCCTATCCGCGGCGCTTTTCCAAAATCAAGCAGTCCCCGCTGTGAGGGCTGGATCGCAAAGGATCTGATCAATATGCAATATTTTGCCGGAAGCTATGACGTCGCCGTCATCGGCGCAGGGCATGCCGGGATCGAGGCCGGTCTCGCCGCCGCGCGCCTCGGGCTGAAAACGGTCGTATTCACCATTAACCTCGATGCCGTGGGCAACATGCCCTGCAACCCCGCCATCGGCGGCACGGGCAAGGGACACTTGGTGCGCGAGCTGGACGCCCTCGGCGGCGAAATGGCCAAGGCCGCGGATGCCTGCTGCATTCAATACCGCATGCTCAACCGCGGCAAGGGGCCGGCGGTGCATTCCCTGCGCGCGCAGGCCGACCGGCGGCGCTATCAGGAGCATATGAAGCACCTGCTGGAGCAAACAGAGGGGCTGGACTTAAAGCAGGCGACCGTCACCGAGCTGCTGACGGAAAACGGCGCCGTCTCCGGCGTGGTCACGCAGTTGGGCGCCGTGTATTCCGTGCGCGCATGCGTCATTGCCGCCGGAACGTATCTCGACAGCCGCGTCATCACCGGCGAGTGCTCCATTCCCTCCGGGCCGGACGGCATGCGCGCGGCGCTGGAGCTGACGGACTCGCTGCGAAAGCTTGGCCTGTCGCTGCGCCGCTTTAAGACCGGCACGCCCCCGCGCATTAACGCGCGCAGCGTCGATTTTTCCAAAATGGAGGTGCAGCCCGGCGACGATGCGCCGGAGCCCTTTTCTCTTTCCACCAAAACGCCGCCCGTCAACCGCGCAGTGTGCTACCTGACCTATACCAACGAAAAAACGCACGAAATCATTCGTGCTAACCTTGACCGCAGTCCGATTTATGACGGCTCAATCACCGGCATCGGCCCGCGCTACTGCCCGAGCATTGAGACGAAGGTCGTCCGGTTTTCCGATAAGCCGCGCCATCAGCTGTTTTTGGAGCCCTGCGGCCTGAACACAGAGGAAATGTATTTGCAGGGCTTTTCCTCCAGCCTGCCGGAGGATGTGCAGCTGGCCATGCTGCACACCGTGGCCGGACTGGAGCATGCACAGATGCTGCGCCCCGCCTACGCCATTGAATATGATTGCATAGACCCCACGGAGCTGACAGCCACGCTGGAATGCAAAAAAGTACCCGGCCTGTACGGCGCAGGACAATTTAACGGTTCCTCCGGCTACGAGGAGGCGGCGGTGCAGGGCTTTGTTGCGGGCGTAAACGCCGCGCTGAAGCTGCTCGGGCGCGAACCGATGATCTTAAAGCGCTCGGACGGCTACATCGGCACATTGATTGACGACCTCGTGACCAAGGGCACGGAGGAGCCGTACCGCATCATGACCTCGCGCAGCGAATATCGGCTGCTGCACCGGCAGGACAACGCCGACGAGCGCCTCTGCCCGATCGGACACCGCATCGGCCTGATCTCGGACGAGCAGCTTGCCGCCGTGCAGGAAAAATACAGGCAAGTCCGGGAGGAAATGCGGCGGCTGGAAGCCAGCGGCGTGGCTGCAGGCCCGGCGCTGAACGAATTTCTGGCCTCCGTCGGCTCATCGCCCGTGTTAAGCTCTGCACGGTTGGCCGACCTGCTGCGCCGCCCGGAGCTGACGTATGACCTGTTGGCTCCGTTTGATAAAGAACGCCCGGCGCTGCCGCACGCCGTCACCTCGCAGGTCGAGATCCGCATCAAATACGAGGGCTACCTTGCCCGGCAGGAAAAGCAGATTGCAGAATTCTCCCGCGAGGAGGAGCGGCTGCTCCCACCGGACATTGATTACGACACCATCGGCGGGCTTCGCTTGGAGGCACGGCAGAAGCTTAGCCGGATCCGCCCGCGCTCGGTCGGTCAAGCCGGGCGCATCTCCGGCGTCTCCCCGGCGGATATCGCCGTGCTCCTGATCTGGCTCGAGCGCGAAGGAAAATAAAAAATGACGCTGCAATTTGTCTAGCTGCGCCCTCATAAGAAACCATAGCCCCTGCGCCGAGTCTTTTTTGCCGGAACTGCGCTGTTTTTCCTTGCGTTACACAAAGTAGCGCTGCGAAAAAACAGCTTGTTCCAACAAAAAAAATCTTCGGTGAAGGGCTGCAATATCCCCACAGACTACGTCTGTGGGGATAAGCTATGTTTTCTTATTCGGGCTCCGCTTTTGCAGCGTCATTTTTTACAATTGCAGTCCGAGGGCTAAAATTCCGAGGTTTTTGCGGTAGATGCTGTCGAATTGCCGCAGAGGCAGCGGATTTTCGCCCAGCCCGACCTCAATGGTATAGCCGGGGCGGTGAAATTCCTGCAAAAACCAGTCCTTATACCCCGCAAAGCCGGCAGCAAAGGGCGTGTTTTCGAGCGCATAGCCGCTGACGCGGGCAAATTCCCCGCCGATGGCCTCCGCACCCGCAGGCTCAATGTCCAGGAATTTCCAATAGATGACCTCGCCCTGTGCATGATAGGACAGCGTCAGCCGCGGCTGCGTTTCGCGAGTCAGGCGTGCCATGGCAGCGCTCTCCGGCTGGTCGAGCGGCGCTTCGCCGACATAATCCCGCGGCGCCGGGCCGGTAAAGCCGAGCGCAAA
>CAKTZP010000080.1 GCA_934636045.1 uncultured Oscillospiraceae bacterium | reverse complement strand
CGGGTGGTCGAGCATCAGGGTCTCATAGACCGTGCCGGTGTAGTAGTCCAGCCCGCGGGCGATGGTCAGGTCGACGGCGAAGTTTTCCTCCGGCACGCCGAAGGCGGACAGATAGCGCACCACCGTCGCCAGCTCGTCGAGGCCGGTGTCGAACTGCTCGTCGCGGCCGCGGTATTGCTCCAGCGAGGCCAGCACTTCTGCATTTGTGCCGGTGGCGGAAATAAAGCGGAGAATTTCGTCGGCCTTATCCGCCGGGACGCCGAGGTCGTCGACCAGCGTGGCCTTGACCTTTTCGGGGCCGACCTTGTCGAGCTTGTCCACGGTGCGCATGATGTCGCCGGACTGCTCGGTCAGGCCGAGGATGGCGTAAAAGCCGTTGAGAATTTTCCGGTTATTGACGCTGATGCAGAAGCGCTTCATGCCGAACGCGGAAAATACCTTATAAATAATGGACGGGATCTCGGCCTCGTTGATGATGCTCAGCTTGCCGTCGCCAATGATGTCGATGTCGGCCTGATAAAATTCGCGGAAGCGGCCGCGCTGGGCGCGCTCACCGCGGTAGACCTTGCCGATGGCGTAGCGCCGGAAGGGAAAGGCCAGCTCGTTTTCGTGCAGGGCGACGTATTTTGCCAGCGGGACGGTCTGGTCAAAGCGGAGGGCCAGATCGGAGTCGCCCTTCTGGAAGCGGTAGATCTGCTTCTCCGTCTCGCCGCCGCCCTTGGCCAGCAGCACCTCGGCAGCCTCGATGGTCGGCGTGTCGATGGGGGTAAAGCCGTAGAGTGCAAAGGACTTGCGCAGGATCTCCAGCATTCGCTCCAGCTTTTGCTGCGGTGCGGGCAGCAGCTCCATAAATCCGGATAAGGTTCTAGGTTTCAGCTTTTCCATGGTGAATGTTCCCTTTTTATGCTTAAAAAATCAATTCTTCTAAGGTGTAATACCCGGCGGGCTTTTCGGCCAGCGCCTGCGCCGCGCGGAGCGCGCCGGCGGCGAAAACCTTGCGGCTCTGCGCCTTATGCGTCAGCTCCAGCGACTCGTCCTCGCCGAAAAACAGCACGCTGTGCTCGCCCGCGACCGTGCCGCCGCGCAGCGAAAACACGCCGATCTCCTCGGGCTTGCGCTTGCCGCACAGACCCTGACGGCCATAGACGGGTGTCGCGCGCCCCTCGGGGTCAAGCTCCTGCAACAGCTGCTTGGCCGTGCCGCTGGGGGCGTCGACCTTCTGGTTGTGGTGCAGCTCGACCAGCTCCTTGTCCCAGTCACGCAGGACGGGCGCAAACTCGCGCACCATCCGCTTGAGCACGGCGATGCCGGTGCTGTAGTTCGCCGTCCAGATCACGGGAACCAGCGCAGAAAGCTCGCGCAGCACGGCAAAATCCGGGTCGGTAAAGCCCGTTGTGCCGCTCAGAAGCGGGGTTTGCGTCCGGCGGATATAGGCCGCCAGCGCCGGCAGCGCCCCGACGCCGGAAAAATCGATGCACACTTCGGCTCTCGGCGCGGTTTCATAGACCTCCGGGCACGTTACGTCGGCACGGCCGACAAGCTCCCAGCCGCGCTCGAGCGCCAGCGCCTCGACCATGTGCCCCATCCGGCCGTAGCCGCTCAAAAACAGCTTCATTCCGCGGCCTCCTGCACGGGCAGGCCGACCTCGCGCAGCAGCTTGGCCAGCGCAGCGCGGTGCTCCGCCGTCATCGGATACATCGGCATACGGAACGCGCCCGCCTTGAGCCCCATCAGGTTCATTGCCTCCTTGACGGGGATGGGGTTGACCTCCATAAACAGGCCGTTGATGAGGTCAAGACAGCGCAGCTGCTCAGCCAGCGCCTTGTCGTGGCGCCCGGCCAGCCAGTTTGCGACCATGTCGTGCACCTGGCGCGGCATGATGTTCGCCCAGACGGAGATCACGCCAGACGCGCCCACGGACAGCAGCGGGATCGTGATGTCATCGTTGCCGCTGTACATGACAAAATCGTCCGACAGATACCGCGCAATCTTCATCGCGTAGCTCATATCGCCGCTGGCCTCCTTGATGCCCATGACGTTCGGATGCACGGACAGGCGGCGCACGACCTCGGGCGAAATTTTGCAGCCGGTGCGGCCGGGGACGTTATAGAGGATGATCGGCGCGGAGGCCGCGTCCGCCGACATCATAAAGTGGCGATACATGCCCTCCTCGTTGGTCTTGACGTAGTATGGGCTGATGCACAGCAGGGCATCGGCGCCCAATTGAGAGTAAATCACGCTTTTCTGCTTCTGCGTTTCGCTGGAGTTCGAGCCCGCGCCCGCGATGACGGGGACGCGGCCGTTCACCTGCCCGATCACGCACTCGACGGTCTTGATGTCCTCCTCCAGCGTGGTAGAGGCAGTCTCACCGGTCGTGCCGAGGACGAGGATGGCGTCGGTACCGCTTGCAATATGCCAGTCTACCAGCTCCCGCAGCCGGTCATAGTCTGCCGCTCCGTCTGCACGAAACGGCGTTACCAATGCAACAATCGATCCGGAAATTTTTTTCATAAAAAGCCCTCCTGTTTCATAGGATACTTTTCCCTGTTCCATAGGATACTCTTCCATCTACAGAATACCATTTTTCCCCGCAAAATGCAAGAGAAAACTAGCGAGCCTGCAGGCAAGTGCGCCGGGCTGTCCCCCTTTTTCCGGCCTTTTTCCGGCCTTTCCCTTCAAAAAGCCACCCGCCGCGGGGCGGCGGGCGGCTTTTGCATTATTCCGCGGTTCCCAGAAAGCGCATCAGGAGGGCGGCGAGCTGGGCGCGGGTGGCGGGCGCCTGCGGCAACAGGTAGAGCTTGCCGTTTTCCTTGCTGCCGCTGATGAGCTTCGCGGCAACGGCCCAGCGAAGCGCCTCGGCCGCATAGGCGCTGACCTTGTCCGCATCGGCAAAGGCGGAAAGCTTGGCGCGGGCGGTGGTATCGCCGCCGCGCTGCGCCGCGTAGCGGAACAGGATCACCGCCGTCTGCTCGCGCGTGATTGCGCCGTCGGGGTCGAATTTCCCCTCGCCGACGCCATTGACCACGCCGCGCGCGGCCGCCCACGCGACAGCCTCGGTATACCACGCGCCATCCGGGACATCGGAAAAGACGTTCTCCTCCGCCGCCGGCTGTCCGGCGCTGCGCCAGAGCACCGTCACGAGCATCGCGCGGCTCATGTTCTCCTCCGGCGCAAAGCGGCCGCCGCCCACGCCGTTCATCAGGCCGTGCGTCACGGCATAGGCCACCGCGTCACGGTACCACGCATCGCTCGGCACATCCTTAAAGCGGATGGGCGGCGGAGGCGGCTGGACATTGGGGTCGCGCACGCCGCAGCGCGTGCAGATGCCATCCTGATAGGCATGGCCGAGTGGGTCGGTGAAGTCGGTTTTTCGGCTCTCGCCGCAGGAGCAGCGCTGCAAAATGTAGCCCGGCTCCGTGCAGGTGGGCGCGATGACCTGCGAAACAAAGCTGTGCACATGCGGGAAGGGGTAGGCGGGAATGCCATGCCATTCCGGCGTCGTCCAGCCCGCCGCATCGGCCGGGAAAAATATCGTAACGTCGCACCCGACAAAGGCCGTCTCTCCCTGATAGGGCGCGTCGCCGAGGAAGTAGGCCTCCTTGAGCGCCGTGCAGCGCTCAAAGGCGAGGTACATGCTCGTCACCGCCGCAGGGATGGTAATGGTTTTCAGGCTGGTGCAGTCACAGAACGCACTCTCGCCGATCGACTCGAGCCCTGCGGGCAGGGAGACGGTCTCGAGACTGCGGCAGCTTTCAAAAGCATACAGGTAAATTTCGCGCAGGCTCTCCGGGAAGACCAGCCGCGTCAGCAGGCCGCACTGCTTGAAGCACTCCATACCGATTGCGGTCAGTCCTTCGGAGAAGGTGACTAGGTTGAGTGCCTTGCAGCCGAAGAACGTTCTGGCCTCGAGCCGCTCCAGTCCCTCGGGAAGGGTGATGCTTTGCAGCGCCGTGCAGCCCTCAAGGGCCGAGGCGCCAAGCGCCTGCATCCGCTTTGGCAGCCGGATCGCGCGCAGCGCCGTGCAGCCGCAAAACGCGCCGTCGCCGATCACACTCACGCTGTCCGGCAGCTCGACGGTGGTCAGCGCGGTCTGGTCGGCAAAAACGCCGGGGTCAATGCGCCGGACAGAGGCGCCGTTGATTTTTTCCGGCACCTCCAGGTGCGTCAGCGCGCCCTCCGCGCCGCAGATCGTCCCGGTCTCCATGTCAAAATGCAGCTTTCCGCCGTCGACGGTATAGACGACGCTGCCCACGGGGACGTCAAAGCCGTTCCAGACGGCGACGACGTATTCCGTGATCGTCACCCAGCCGGCGCGGTTGGTCAGATGGTAGAGCGTCAGATTTTCCAGCGGGAAAAATTCCTTCTGTCCAATGCTGTTGTAGCCGTCGCGGTAGAAGGCGTACTGCCCCAGCTCCGGTGCGTCGCCGAGGAAGCAGGCCGCAGCCAGCATCGTGCAGTTCACGAACGCGCGGCGGCCGATTGCGGTGAGCGTGGTAGGGAAGACGAGCTTTTTCAGCTCGCAGTCGCCGGAAAAGGCCTCCGCCCCGATGCGCTCGAGCCCCTCGGGCAGCTCAACGGCGGCCAGCGCCGCATGCTCCCGCAGCGCACCGGCGGCAATGCCGCGCGTCCCGGGGGCAAGGGACAGGGTCGTGCGCGCGCTGTCGCGGCTTTCCAGCAGCCAGCCGTCGGCATAGAGCAGCCCGTCGGTCCAGTTGGCCGCATCCTTCCACGCCGCCGTGCCGCGGAAGACATTTTCGCCGACCGTCGTCAGTCCCTCGGGCAGGGTCGGCAGCGCGGTCAGCGCCGCGCAGTTCAAAAAGGCATCGTCGCCCAAGACCTCCAAGCCGTCCGGCAGGACGACCGCCTGCAGCGCCGTGCAGCCGGAGAAGGCATAGCCATCGAGCACACGCAGCCCGTCCGGCAGCGCGACCGTCTGCAGCGCCGTGCAGCCGGAGAAGGCTGCGTCGCCGAGCACCTCCAGCTCCGCGGGGAGCTCCACGGCGGTCAGCGCCGTGCAGTCGCGGAAGGCCTCGAGCTCGAGCCGCTTCAGTCCGGAGGGAAGTACAAGCGTTTCCAGCGCGCGGCAGGCGCCGAAGGCGCTGTAGCCGATCGTTTCCACGCCGCCCAGCGTCAGCGTTTTCAGCTTTGTGCAGCCGAGAAAGGCGCACTCGCCGACGGCCGTCACGCCGCCGATCACGGCCTCCTCCAGCGCAGTGCATTCGGCAAACGCCCGCTCGTCGATCAGCTCCAGTCCCGCCGGAAGCCTCACGCTGCGCAGCGTTGTGCTGTAATAAAACAGGCCGCTGCCGATCTTTTTGACCGCCGTGCCGCCGATCTCCGCCGGGAGCTCGAGCGCGGTAATGGCCGGGTCGGCCTTGACGACCGTCTGCGTTTGCGCGTCAAAGTATACGTTTCCGCCCACGGCCGGATAGGCGATCAGCTCCGGCGCCTCCTCCGCAAGCACCGCCGGGCGCATGCCCGCCGTCAGCCCCAGCAGCATCGCCGCCGCCAGCAAAAGGGAAAGGAATCGTTTTTTCATAAGGGCCTCCGCTCTCTCTTGTTTTATAACCTTACGATTCCTTTATACCACACAAGCCTACGCTTGTCAATCCGCAGTCCCGGCCGCATAGGACAGAAAGCGGGAAACACCCCCTCAGTCAGCTTCGCTGACAGAGCGAGTCAAAAAACTACCCCGCATGTCATTGCGATGTCGCAGCCGTTGGCGACGAAGGAGCCTTACGGATGCGGGCTCTCCGCTTGCCGGTCGGAGCGAAGCGACGTGGCAATCTCATGCAGGCAGTTTCGAATTCGCCGAAAATCATTTGAAAATCAAGACAATTCTGCGAGATTGCCACGGCCGCAAGCGGCCTCGCAATGACAAAATTGGATTTCTTTGACAGTCTGAGTCAGCTTCGCTGACAGCTCCACTGATACAGGGGAGCCAAGAGCAGTGCGGGAGACGCCCTCAGCCGCCCGCGGCCTGCAAAAGCTCGGCAAGCTCTCGGGCGAAGAACTCCATTGCGCGCAGCGCCTGCCGCAGGGTATTTCCGGCCGCGCCGACCTCGAGCAGGATGGAATGCGGCGTCAGGTGCTCGTTATAGCGCTCCGACCGCAGCGACATCGGGCGGAAGCAGCCGGGCGCGTCCTTTTCGCACTGCGCCTGCAGCTGCAGCGCAAAGGACAGATTCTCCCGCCAGTTCGGATGGGTCAGCCCGGCGGTGTCCGTGCCCATGACCAGCAGCAGCCGCGCCGCCGGCTCGCCGTCGAGCGTGGTCATCATCGCCAGCTCGTCCCCGTTTTCGTCCGCGATCGAATCGCGGTGCACGTCGATCACCATCTGGATCGACGGATTCTGCGCAAGCGCCTCGGCGATCCCCACCGCCGTGTTCTCATACGCGTTATAATACCCCGCGCGGTCATAGAGCGTTTCGTCATGGATCGTTTCAATCCCGAGCGCATTGAGCCGATCGGCCAGCTCCTGCCCGACGCGTACCACGTTAAATTGCGTATCGTCCGTGTGATATGGCTCGTCCGTCGCATAATCGTCGCCGTCGGCGCAGGAGTAGGCCTCGGTCGCGTGCGTATGGACGATCAGCACGAGCGGCCCCTCCGCCGACCGATCGAACGAGATCGGCTGCGTGATGAGCTCTGCGGGGTCGATCTCCGCGCCGGAACGGTTGTTGATGTCCACCAGCGCGGCATCCTCCGCCGAAAACCGCAGCAGCCGCGACGGCGCGCGGTACTCCAGCGGCGGAAAGGTTGCAGCCGTCGGCTCCTCCGAAGTGAGCCGCGTTGGCGCGGCCGCATCCTCCGGCGTCAGCCCCAGCCCCAAAAGCAGCGCAAGCCCCTGCCCGCCGCTGCCGTGCAGCATTGCGGCCAGCCGCAGCGCCATCGCCGTCAGCAGCAGCGCAAAGCAGACGCCTCGCAGCGTCAGCCGCTCCTTTGTCTTCATCGTATCAACTCCTGTACGATATTTATGCGCGGCTGCCGCAAAATAGTACCGTTGCTCCGCAAAAAACCGCCCCACGCGGTCAATTCCACGTGAGGCGGCGAAAATCAATGTGCTGCCGGCCGCCGACAGCGGCTCAAAATGCCGACTCCATCCCGCGCGGCGGCGCCGCGGGCGACGGATTGCGATGCTGCTCGGCGCGGTTGCCGCATTGCCCGGCGTGGATCGCCGGAAGCTTCGGGTCGCGCAGCTCCTGCATCCGCTCCGGCTGCTCCGGCCGTTTTTCCGATCCCATACCATCCCCTCCGCTCGTTAGCGTGACCAAAATTGCAGAATTTATGCAGAAAAGCCTGCAAAATTGCGGCGGGCACACCAAGCCGCGGCTTGCGTCGCGCACGGTCTCCTTTAGTATCGCAGGAATCTCCGCAGCCGCGCTTCTGCGCGGCGGAGCGTGCGGCTGACGGTGGAGCGGCTCACGCCGCGGCGCGCGGCGATCTCCGCCTGCGTCCGGCCGTCAAAATAGATCGCCTGCAGCAGCTCCCGCTGCAGGGGCGTCAGCTCGTTTTCCATGACCGCGCGCATTCGCCGCAGCTGCGCATCCCGCGGCAGGCGCACGTCCGAAAACTCAAAGGGTGTACTTTTCACTGCGATAAAAGCTCCTTTCATAGTAGTGTGCCGTCAGCTCCGCCAGCTCGCAGCATTGCGTCAGGATCGGCGCGAGGATCGCGATCTCGTGGCGCAGGGCGGCGCGCTGCTCGGGCGTCTGGGCTGCCTTTAAGCGGACGCGCAGGCGGCGAAGCTTACGCCGCATCAGTTCCGCCGAGAGCAGATAGCCCGCCGACAGCTCCGCCAGTCTCATTCGACCGGCTCCAGCGTCGCCCGGAAAAAATCGCGCGCGTAGTCGGACAGGCAGGCGCGGCAATACCATCGCCCTTCAAGGCAGTAGGCAAGCGTCCCGCGCGGCAGCTCCTCGCCGCAGCCCTCGCACCAGCACACAGGGTCGGTTCTGGTCAACCGAAGTCACCTCCTCCCGGAATTCAGCTTATCCAAGCGAGGCACTCCATGACCATGACCGGGGAGGCACTTTTTGGGCGCCTCCGTCATAAAAGGAGGATCAAAATGAAAAAACCGGAAACATTTTATTTTCGTTTGTTTTCCAATTATTTCCATTTCAACACCACCAGTGTACTACACGCACCGTGTGATGTCAAGAACTTTTTTCTTCTTGCCCAAAAAAACGCAAAAATCGCCGCGCCTTTTGTGGTACCTTGGGCTAAAAAGGGGGCGAAAGCATGCTGGGTCAACGCATTGCGCTGCTGCGGCGGCGGGCAAAGCTGTCGCAGCGTGAGCTGGCAGCGGCGCTGCAGGTCAGTCCGAGCGCCGTCGGCATGTATGAGCAGGGCCGGCGCATCCCGGCGGCGGAGCTTCTGGTGGCCATGGCGGCGCTGTTCGGCGTCAGCACAGACTACCTGCTCACCGGCGTCGACCGCGCGCTTTTGGCGGCGGCGCTGCGGGCGCGGACGGTCAACAGCGCCGGGCATCCACCCGCACCGGAGGACGCCGCGCTGCTCGTCGACGGACTTTTGCAGTTGACGGCGCGCGAAAAATCGGCTATCATGGAAGAAAACGGGGGTGATTCCATGACAGCCGAGCAGCAAGCCGTCCGCCCGGCGCAGCAGCCGGACGACGCGGCGCGGACGCACGATTCCGACGAGCACTTCATGCGCGTGGCGCTGGCGCTGGCGCGCGAGGCCGCGGCCGAGGGCGAGGTGCCGGTCGGCTGCGTCGTCGTCGACGGCGACCGGATTGTCGGCCGCGGCCGCAACCGGCGCGAAGCAGCCAAAAACGCCCTCTCCCACGCCGAGCTGGAAGCCATCGACGAGGCGTGCCGGACGCTCGGCGGCTGGCGGCTCTGGCGCTGCACGCTTTATGTGACGCTCGAGCCCTGTCCGATGTGCGCCGGCGCGATCATCAACGCGCGCATCCCCCGCGTCGTCTACGGCGCGTCTGACCCCAAGGCCGGCTCCTGCGGCAGCCTCACGAACCTCTTTGCCCTGCCCTATAACCACCGCCCCGTGCTGACCTGCGCCGTCTGCGAGCCCGAGGCGCGCGAATTGCTTCGGCAGTTCTTCCGCAATTTAAGAGAAAATCCCCCCGTTCGGACTTGGAAGAAGCCCGGAGAATAACGCAGCAGCCGGAAGGTGAAGTCACCTTCCGGCTGCTTCTGTTTTACGATATTGTGCGGTTAGCGACAGCTTTCTGGTTGCTGTCTGCTTCATGCGATGAGATTTTGTCGAAGCAGAAGATTTTTAAATGAGCGGCTTCAGTGTTTTTTTCGTGTGCAGTTTGGACGTTTTTATCGATATTATTTGTTTGGATTTGTGTATTTAATGAAATTATTCTTCATAAAGCATTGCAATTTTGATTTGTATTTGGTATACTTCAATTATGTAAATAGGAAAAGTGTCGTTGGGTGGGGG
>CAKTZP010000079.1 GCA_934636045.1 uncultured Oscillospiraceae bacterium | reverse complement strand
GCTTGTCCCCGGTGGTGTTTTAATCAATATTTTCGATCAGGCCGTAGCCGCTGTCGTTTCTCTTGTAGACTACCGCAAACGCGCCGTCATTTTCTTCGTCCTTGAAGGCAAAGAAGTTATGCTCCAAAAGGTTCATCTGAAGGATGGCCTCCTCACGGGTCATGGGCTTCATCGGGAATTGCTTGAAGCGCACGATCTCAAAGCTGCTTTCCTCCTCGCTCTCGGGAGCAAAGGACGTGACCTCCGCAGTACGAACGAAGGCATCCTGCCGCAGGCGGCGGGCAAGACGGGTCTTGTTCTTGCGGATCTGGCGCTCCATCGTTGCGACCGCCGCGTCGATGGACGCGTACATATCGCTCGTGGACTCGCTGGCGCGGAAATAGGTGTTTGCGGCGTGGACCGTAATTTCAACCTTATTACGATCCTTCTCTACAGAAAAGGCGACAAGAGCCTCCGCATCGTCGCGGAAGAATCTCTCCAGCTTCATTACCTTCTTTTCGGCGTAGGCGTGAACGCTGGCGGGCAGACTGACTTTTTTCTCTGTAAACTGGAATTTCATGGTCGTCGCTCCTTTCGTGTTATAAGGGTTTCCCCACCACTAGTATAACACAAAATCGGAAAATTTCAAGTCTCTTCCTTCGGTTTTGTCAGGAGCTGATCCATAATTGTCTTGTAAACAACCTCTGCGCGTTCTGTAAAAGCGCGCGCCAGACGATAGGCCTGCTTCTGTGTGGGCGCCATGAGCTCCATCTGCAGAAGGTTGCTGACCTCGTCGTTCAGGGTCATGCGGACAGAATAATCGCCGTTTTCGCGCGGGGTAATCTCGGTTTTGACAAAGCTGCGGCGGCGGACGGCGTCGTTAAAGCGCTCCACGGCGGCCTTGGCACGCTGCATCACGGGGTAGGCAATGGCATCCTCGGTGACGGTGCAGGCCTCGCGTCCCTTTTGCGTGATGACATAGCGCTTACCGTCGACCTCCTCAAGATGGCCGCTTTCGACCATATCCGGCACCGCCTGCGCCAGATCGAAATAGCTCAGGCAGTCATCCTGATAGGCCAGCTCATAGATTTTCTGCAGGTCGACGGGATACATGACCCGCGCCATAACATACAGAATCAAAATTTTAACATCCAACATATCATGGATGAAGCCCTTTTCCATATTCTCTCTCCCCTCTCCTCTTTCCCGGGAAATATTATATCGCAGCTTGGCGCGAATGACAACACCTTTTGCACCTTTTCTGAAAAAAATGAATACGCTGGGTAGAAAGGAAGTGGCGCAATGAAGGCATGGATGGTTGGCGGCGACGCGCGGAGTGCATGGGCGGCACGCGCGCTGGAGCGGGCCGGGTGGTCGGTGGCGGCGTTCGGCGTGCCGGGTCTGCCGGACGCAGCGGAGCTCGGCACGGTGTTTTCGGACGGAGGTCCTGCCGGCAGGGCGGAGGCCGCCGTACCTCCGGAGGTCGTGGTACTGCCCTTCCCTTCGTTTGCCGGCGAACGGGTGCGCGGCGGGCGGGCGCTTTCCGCCGCGGCATTGATCAAAGCCATCGCGCCGGGCACGCGCGTCTTCGGCGGACGGCTCGGTGCATGGCAAGCGGCGCTTGCGGCGCGCGGCGCGCTCGTTTTTGACCTCTATGGCGCCGAGCCGCTGACGACAGCCAATGCCGTCCCCACCGCCGAGGGCGCGATCGCCTTGGCGCTGGACGCCGCGCCCATCACGCTCCACGGCGCGCGCTGTCTCGTCATCGGCTTCGGTCGCATCGGCAAGGTGCTGGCGCAAAGGCTTGCCGCGCTGTCAGCGCAGGTGACCGTCAGCGTCCGGCGCGAGGCCGACCGCGGCCTTGCCGAGGCGCTGGGGCTGGAGAGCGAGCAGACCGGCCGATATCCTCACGGCTTGGCGCGCTATGACTTCGTGTTCAACACCGTGCCCGCGCCGGTCTTCACGGCCGAGCAGCTGCGGCAGCTCAGCCCGGCGTGTGTGCTCATCGACCTATCCTCCGCACCCTATGGCATCCCACCGGAGGCCTGCGCCGCAGCGGGCGTGACCTGCCGCTACGCGCCGGGACTGCCGGGAAAATGTGCGCCGAAAAGCGCCGGGCTGCTCTATGCGCAGCAAATCCTTCTGGAACTGGAAAGCGAGGAACCACAATGAAGCCTCAAATCGGCTACGCCCTCACGGGCTCGTTCTGCACCTTTGAAAAATCGCTCCAAGCGCTGGCGGCGCTGACGGCGGAGTTTGATGTACATCCGATCTTCTCCGACGCGGCCTACCGCGTCGACACACGCTTTGGCAAGGCGGCGGACTTTATCGCGCGGGTCGAGGCGCTGTGCGGCCGGTCGATCCTGCACACCCTGCCGCAGGTGGAGCCGCTCGGCCCCAAGGGGTTGCTCGACCTGCTGGTCGTCGCACCCTGTACCGGCACGACCCTCGGCAAGCTGGCAAACGGCATTGCCGACACGCCCGTCACCTTCGCCTGCAAGGCGCATTTGCGCAACGCCCGCCCGATTCTGCTGGCCGTTTCGACCAACGACGGGCTCTCCGGCGCAGCGGCAAACCTCGGGCGACTGCTGAATCGGAAGCATTACTATTTCGTCCCCTTCGGGCAGGACAGCCCGGAAAAGAAGCCCTACAGCCTCGTCGCGGACTTTGCCCGGCTGCCAGCAGCGGCACGGCTGGCCCTGCGCGGGCAGCAAATGCAGCCGATTCTTTTCTAAACACCTTGCATCCTCGGCGGGAGTTCGGTATAATGGACTTGAGATCAACTAACGGAGGATACGCGTATGCCGAAATTCAGCATCATTATCCCGATTTATAACGTAGAGGCCTATCTGCCGAAGTGCGTAGCGTCGATTTTGGCGCAGACGTGTCAGGACTTTGAGCTGCTGCTCATTGACGACGGCTCGCCGGACGGCAGCGGCAAGCTCTGTGACGACTTTGCTGCGCAGTCGCCGCGCATCCACGCGGTGCACCAGCCGAACGGCGGCGCGGGCGCGGCGCGCAACCGCGGCATCGCCCTGTCCACGGGCGAATATCTGCTGTTCGTGGACGGCGACGACTATCTTGAACCGACGCTGCTGGCCGATCTGACCGCGGCCATGGCGCAGACGGACGCCGATCTGTACCTCTTCGGCGCGGTCGTGGAGCGGGACGGCAAAAAGGTCGGCGAGCTGCACGAGCGCGTGCCCTGCGGCAAGGCTTGCAGCGGTGCGGACACGCCGGAGCTGTTTTTCGGCATCATGGCGCCGTGGAACCGCGCCTATCGCCGCACGCTGTTCACGGAAAACGACATCACCTTTGCCACAAAGGTCTGGTACGAGGACATCCGCGTGGTAACGAAGCTGCACGCCGTCGCGAAGTCCGCGCTGCGCCTTCCGGGCGCGTATTACCACTATCTCCAGCGCGAGGGCAGCGCCATGAACAACAAGAACGCCGCCCGCAACGCCGAGATCATTGCCGCGTTTGACGATATTCTCTCGTGGTATCAGGCGCGCGGACTGTTCGAGCGCTACCGCGACGAGCTGACCTTCCTCGCCATTGAGCATTTGCTGCTCGCGGCGTCGGTGCGCGTTCTGTTAATTGACCGCCGCAGCCCGCTCGTCGAGCAATTCCGGGCGTATATGGAGGCGCATTTCCCCGACTTCCGCACCTGCCCCCACCTGCCCCTGCTCGACCGCAACCGCCGCCTGATCTACCGCCTGCTCCTCAAAAAGCACTACGGCGCCGTCCGTTTTATCTTCCGCGTAAAGAATCTTATTTCGTAATTTTACAGGTTTCCGCAGCCGCTGCATGGTTCTGTTTCCCTGCAGCGGCTGCTTTTTTAGGCTCAATTACGGCCATCGCTATGCAATTTAAATAAAATTTCCGTCATGATTTCTACATTTTCGATCATTGACATTGCTACTACAACTGTGGTATGCTATGTTTTGGGAAATCTACAAATGTAATAAATGAGGTAACCAGCAATGACTTTTAAAAAGTGCCTTCTTATAGCGGTCGTTGTTATCACCATACTTGCCGGTATCACCGCGGTGGAGCATTTCCGGTACTGCCCGCGGAAATCGCTGGGCTTTGGGAAGTATACCAACCCGAAGCTTGAGCAGCTGAACGAATCGCTCGACTATGCGGTTTATAAGTACTTTTATGACCATCCGTTCCGGGATGGACGGAGTGCCATCTTCTCCAATCTGACCCAGACGGACAGCACGGACAGCCTCGCGGACATACTGACCGGTTGGCGGATCTACACGAGCGTGGAAGACTATACCGCGATTTCGGACAGGCTCGCGGCCATGGCCGCCGAGAATGGAGATGGAATCGACCCGATACGGCAGCACGCGCAGACTGCGGAGCACACCTATGACGAGGCGTTTTTTGCCGAGTACAATCTGCTGGTGGTCGATTTGTGCAGCTATAGCGGCGTGACGCTGTTTACCTATCCGGACGCCGCCGCGCCGCGCGGCAATCACGTTCGGCTGAAGCTGCGCTATAATCTGGCCGCCACTGCCTTTGACCAGTTCATCGGCTACGCGCTGTTCTTCCCCGTGCCGAAGGACTGCACCAGCGCCGACGTTACGTTCCTCCGCAACGACGGCCACGGCTGCTGGATCTGCGCAATTCAACATTTCTTCGATTGGCTGGACTGGAAGGACGAGCTGCCGCCGGTAAACTGACACGAAGGGAGCCTGCCCATGAGCGAAAAAGGAAAATCGATCCTCACCGCCGTCATCATCACCTTGGTGCTGCTGATCCCGATTGGTATCATTTTTACCATCGGCTTTTTGGCCAGCCCGCATGAGGTCAACCGGGATTCGCATGAGGTCAACCGGGATTTGACGGCGATGAATCCTGCACTGGAGTATACCCGGCATTACTACGACCTTCCGCTAAGCGATTCGTCGGAACATTTTTGGAATCTGAGCCGGACGAACACGCCGGAGGGCACGGCGCCGCAATTTGCCGCGGGATGGAAAATCCTCACGAACAGTGACGATATGGCCGCATTCGAGGCCGACTACGAGGCCGCGCGCGACCGCGCTGCGCAGCGCGGCGAAACCGCCATTCTGCGCGGCCTGACCAGTGTGACCGAGGAAGCCTACGACGATGCTTTCTTTGCCGAGCACGACCTGCTGCTGGTGGATTTGTGCAAGGAAGGGGCAGTGCATCTGTATTTTTATCCCGAGAAACTCAAAATCAACGGCGAGACCGTTTCGCTCGAGGTACGCTACGACCACGACAACGCCTACACTGCCGACAGCGCCGGGCAATACGTCCTCATCACCATCCCCAAGGGCTGCGCCACGGCAGAAGTAACGCTCATCCGCGACCGCTGGTAATAGGAGGTGCTTACTATGGATAAGAAAGCAATTATCACCGCATGCGTTATTACGATTCTCTTGCTGCTGTTTGTTTTCTGGATCAGTCCGATCCACGGGCGGGTGACTGACCTGTTCGCCTGAGTGCAGAATTGATCGGGCCGGCAGCGGCGGGGTGAGGGCACCCCGCCCTACGCATATTACGAGGCAGCGCGTAAATACGGTCAATGCGGGCGCTCGATGAGCGCCCCTACGGCGTTGGGCGTGGTTTTATACGGTATAGAAAAAACCCCTGCGGGGACGTTGGTGTCCTCGCAGGGGTGATTTTTGATTGTTCGTGGGGATTTCTGTCGCTTAATTCTCTTCCGGCAGGTTGTTGTGCTTTTGCTGCTTCATCCAGATGTTCATGACGGTGCTGTGCGGCAGGAGCTTGGTCAGGCGAACCTGCCAGCGGACGCGGGCGCCGTGGATGGAGACGTCTTTCTTGGTACGGTACAGGTCCTTCAGGGCCGTGGCCATGACGGCAGCGGGCTCATAGACCTTGTTGTAATACGTCACGGCGTCGTTGCTGGTGGTCAGCGCGTGGTCAAAAAACTCCGTCTTGACCCAGCCGGGGTTGACGGCCATCACGCGGATGCCGCGCGGGCGCAGCTCACGCCCTAGCGCGCGGGTGTAGCTCAGGACGAAGGCCTTGGTCGCGCCGTAGACATTGATGTACGGCACGGGCTGGAACGCCGACAGGGAGTCCAGATTCATCAGCTTTGCGCCGCGGCGCATATAGGGCAGGGTCATTTCGGTCATGGCGACGAGCGCCTTGCAGTTCAAGTCGATCATCCGCAGCGAATCGGCCAGCGGGATCTGGTCATAGCGGCCAAAGCGGCCGAAGCCCGCGATGTTGGCCAGCAGGCCGACATTCGGCTTGACGGCCTCGAGCAGATCGGCATAATGCTCCAGCGCGAGCGGGTCGGTCAGATCGAGACTGATCGGGCGCAGGGGCAGCTCGACCTCCTGCTGCAGCTCCTCCAGCCGGTCGGTGCGGCGGGCGATGACCCAGACCTCCTCAAAGCGCTCCCACTGTGCAAGCTGGCGGACGAATTCCCGTCCCATACCGGAGCTGGCGCCGGTCACGATCGCAATTCGTTTCATTGGTTTCGCCTCCTCATTATTCTGATTTATTCGTATCACAAATTCTCTGCGCTGTCAAGTGGTTCAGGCAGCAGAAAAACTTTTTTCCTTCAGGTGTTGCGCTTTCGGCGATTTTGATGTAACATAATAGCAGGAACCTTTTAACCGAAGGAGTGAATAACGATATGATCAAACTCGATATTTCGAACGTCTGGGGCGCGCTGTCTCTGCCGGATATGCTGGCAGCGGAGCAGGAGGTCTTCGACGCACATAAGCTGCTGGTGGATGGCAAGGGGCTCGGCAATGACTATCTCGGCTGGCTGAACCTGCCCACCTTTGAGGAAACCGATGAGCTGCGCCGCATCCGCCGCGCGGCCGAGCGCATCCGCAGCGATTCCGAGGTCTTCGTGGTCGTCGGCATCGGCGGCTCCTACCTCGGCCCGCGCGCCGCCATTGAGCTGGTCAAGGGCGCAAACCACAACCTCCGCACCGGCGACCCGCAGGTCTTCTTTGCGGGCAACAACCTCTCCACCCGCGTATGGCAGGAGCTGTGCGAGCTGCTGGAGGGCAAGGATTTTTCCATCAATATCATCTCAAAGTCCGGCACCACCACGGAGCCGGCGATTGCAACCCGCGCCCTTCGCTGGATGCTCGAGCGCAAATACGGCGCGGAAAAGGCGAAAAAGCGCATCTACGTCACCACCGATCCCAAGCACGGCGCGCTGCGTCAGATGGCGACGGAGGAGGGCTATGAGAGCTTCGTCATTCCCCCGGATGTCGGCGGGCGCTACAGCGTGCTGACCGCGGTCGGCCTGCTGCCGATGGCCGTGGCCGGCATTGACCCGATGGACGTAATGCTCGGCGCGGCACGGGCAAAAAAGGATCTGGACGTCCGCTCGTTCGAAAATCCCGCGTGGCAGTACGCCGCAATCCGCAACCTTCTGTACCGCAAGGGCAAGGCGCTGGAGCTGCTGTGCTGCTATGAGCCGTCGTTCCGCACCTTCGGCGGCTGGTGGCAGCAGCTGTTCGGCGAGAGCGAGGGCAAGGACGGTAAGGGCATCTTCCCCGTTACCGCCGAATTCACCGCCGACCTGCACTCTCTCGGCCAGATGATCCAGCAGGGCGAGCGCAACCTGTTCGAGACCGTCGTCCGCTTCACCCCGCCGCGCAAGCACACGACCATCGAGGTCGACTGGAAGAATCTGGACGGGCTGAACTACTTAGAGGGCAAGACGCTCGATTTTGTCGAGGAGCAGGCCTTCCAGGGCACGCTGGCTGCGCATGTGGACGGCGGCGTACCGGTCATTGTGCTGCAAACCGATGAGGTCGATGCCGATACGCTGGGCGAGCTGTTCTATTTCTTCGAGCTGTCGTGCGGCATTTCCGCGTACATGCTGGGTGTGAATCCCTTCAACCAGCCGGGCGTGGAGTTCTATAAAAAGAACATGTTCCATCTGCTGGGCAAGCCCGGCTATTGATCTGCAAAAGTTTTGTGAACATTGCACCGGACGGTTGCTTTTCTGCAAGAAATCTGATAAAATAGTTTCAATTAAAACTAAGGGAGGAATTTCCTATGGTCAAACTTATCATGGGTCTGAAGGGCTCCGGCAAGACCAAGCAGCTCGTTCAGGACATCAACAATGCCGTTAAAGATGAAACCGGAAGCTTTGTTTGCATTGAAAAAGGCACGAAACTCCGTTACGATATTGACATGCGCGTTCGTCTGATCGATTTTCAGGAGTATAAGCTCCTTGGCTCGCTGCAATTTCTGAAGGGCTTTATCAGCGGCCTGCACGCGGGCAACTTTGACATCAGCCACGTGTTCATCGACAGCTTCTATAAGCTGGTCGAAAACGCCGGCGTGCCGGAGCTGGAGGATTTCGTCCTCTGGTGCGATAAGTTCGGCAAGGCCAACAGCCTGTCCTTCACCGTCGTCGTCTCCGAAGACCCCGCCAAGGCGACCGACGCATTGAAGGCGTTCATGTAAATAAATCAATCCCGCCCCGTAACCACCACGGAGCGGGATTTTTTTCTTTGAAGGTGGTAAGCGGTAGAGGTTCCGTTATCGCTTGGCTATCGTTCCACGCCGTAGGGGCGCTCATTGAGCGCCCGCCGTTGGCGTTTCCATCTTGCTGCAATCCACATTCAACGCGCGCTGCGGGCATCCTGCCCTATGTAGTACGGTCGTGCTGTCGCATGGATCGGCAGAAATGCCCGTATCCGGATTGGATACGGGCAAAGCTTTTTACTTGGTGCCGAAGATGCGGTCGCCGCAATCGCCGAGGCCGGGCACAATATAGGCGTGCTCGTTGAGCTTTTCGTCAACAGCGGTAACGTAGATGTCAATATCGGGATGGGCAGCGGTGACGGCAGCAATGCCCTCGGGAGCGGCAATGATGTTCATGAGGGTAATCGACTTGCAGCCGTACTCGTTTTTCAGGATATCGATCGAGGCAATCACGCTGCCGCCGGTGGCCAGCATGGGATCGACGAGGAAGACCTGACGCTCGGAGATATCGGGCGGCATCTTGCAGTAATACTTGACCGGCAGATGCGTCTCCGGGTCGCGGAAAAGTCCGATGTGACCGACCTTAGCCGACGGAATGAGCGAGATCATCGTATCGACCATGCCGAGACCGGCACGGAGGATCGGCACAATGGCAAGCTTCTTACCGGCCAGAACGCGGCTGGTCGCCTTGGCGATGGGCGTTTCGATCGCAATCTCCTCGGTCGGTAGGTTTCTCGTCGCTTCGTAGCACATCAGCGCAGCGATCTCTCCCACGGCTTCGCGGAATTCCTTTACGCCGGTGTTCTTGTCTCGCAGGATTGTCAGCTTATGCTGCAACAGTGGATGGTCTAAAATCTGTACTTTTCCCATGTGGCTCCTCCTTAGCTCTCTTGCAGCCGCTGCGCACGCTCGCGCTCCGCCTGTGACAGGCGCAGGTAGTTCGGTACCAGCGCCGCCCCGGAAAAATCGCCGCCCGCCTGGAGCAGCTGTTCCGCAGCCAGCGCGACGCCGCTTGCACGCTGCATTGTCATGTGCTCCGGCGCACAAACGCAGCCGGGGCAAACCGTACTCAGGGTATTATAGCACAATTGTGCGCCGTCGCCAACCATTATTTTCAGAGATTCGATTTTTTTCAGCCGTTCAGCCAATTCTTCGAGCGAAATGGCGCAATCCTCGCTCAGGCGGGTGATCGTTCCACCCCGGCAGGAGAACATGGCATGATACACCTGTGCCCGCCGCGCGTCCATGGCGCAGCAGATG
>CAKTZP010000078.1 GCA_934636045.1 uncultured Oscillospiraceae bacterium | reverse complement strand
CTCAACGACTTCCCCTATGCCATTGAAGATGGCATTTGGATCTTGGAGGAAGCCTGCAAGCCCGGCGACGACATCAACGCCGTCATCGGCAACAATGACACTGTCGTGGATTTTGAGATCACGAACAACCGTCCGGACTGCTACTCCGTCATTGGTCTGGCACGCGAGGCCGCTGCGGCATTTGACCTGCCGATGCAGCACCATGAGCCGGCCGTCAAGGGCGGCGCCGCAGGAGATTTGACCGCACTTCTGGACGTGGAGGTTCCGGCGGAAGACCTTTGCAGCCGCTACACCGCGCGCATGGTGCGCAACGTCAAAATCGCGCCGTCGCCGAAGTGGCTGCGCCAGCGCCTGCGTGCCAACGGCGTGCGTCCCATCAACAACATCGTCGATATCACGAACTACGTCATGCTCGAATACGGCCAGCCGATGCACGCCTTCGACTATCGCTACGTCGGCTCGGGCAAGATCGTCGTCCGCCGCAGCGAGGCGGGCGAGACCTTGACCACCCTCGACGGCACCGAACGCAAGCTCACCCCCGGCATGCTCGTCATTGCCGACGGTGAAAAGCCCATCGGCCTTGCCGGCATCATGGGCGGAGAGAACAGCGAAATCGTCGCCGACACCGTCGACGTCGTCTTTGAATCCGCAAACTTCAACGGCACCTCTATCCGCCAGACTGCGCTGGCGCTGGGCATGCGCACCGAGGCGTCGGGCAAGTTTGAAAAGAACATCGACCCGCTTTTGACCGTCCCCGCCGTCAACCGTGCGTGCGAGCTCGTGGAGCTGCTGGGCGCGGGCGAGGTCATGGACGGCATGATCGATATCCTCAACGATATTCCCGCGCCGCGCACGCTCGAGCTTGAGCCGGAGCGCATCAACGCCCTGCTCGGCACGGACATTTCCGAAGCCGACATGGTCGACTACCTGCGCCGTCTGGAGATTCCCGTCGAGGGGCGGACGATTCATGTTCCCTCGTGGCGTCCCGACCTTGTACAGACCGCAGACATTGCCGAAGAGGTCGGCCGCCTGTACGGCTACAACGAAATCCCGACCACAGCCTTCAAGGGCGTGGCCATGGAGGGCGGCTACACCGGCACGATGGTGCTGGAAAACCGCGTCGGCAGTCTCTGCCGCAGCCTCGGCTATAGCGAAATTCTGACCTATTCCTTCGTCTCCCCGTCGTCGTTCGATCTGATCCGCCTCCCCGCGGATTCTCCGCTGCGCAAGCCTCTGCGCATTCAAAATGCCCTCGGCGAGGATGCCTCGGTCATGCGCACCATCGCTCTGCCGTCGATGCTGGCAATCCTGTCGCGCAACAGCGCCTATCATAACGCCGCCTGCAAGCTCTATGAGCTGGCGAAGGTCTACCTGCCCGTCGAGGGACAGCGCCTGCCCGCCGAGCCGAAGCATCTGGTGCTCGGCACCTATGGCGAGGGTGAGGATTTCTTCACGCTCAAGGGCGAGATCGAGGCGATCCTGAAGGGCATGAACATCCGTTCCGGCGAATACAGCGCCGTGCGCGATCATCCCAGCTATCACCCCGGCCGCTGCGCCGCGCTCACCGTGGACGGCGTGCAGATCGGCCTGCTCGGCCAGGTGCATCCGCTGGTCGCGCAGAATTACGGCATCGACGCGGAAATTTACGCTGCCGAGCTGGACTTCACCGCGCTGTGCGAGCTTGTGCAGCCGGAAAAGACCTATCATCCCCTGCCGAAGTACCCGGCCGTCTCGCGCGACATTGCCGTGGTCTGCGACGAGGACGTCACCGTCGGCGCGCTGACCGGTTGTATCCGCAAGGCTGGCGGTAAGCTGCTGCGCGAAGTGCGCCTGTTTGATATCTATCGCGGCAAGGGCATCGAGGACGGCAAAAAGAGCGTCGCCTTCTCCCTCACCCTCCGCGCTGACGACCGTACCCTGACCGACAGCGACTCCGAAGGCGTCATCCGCAGCGTTTTGGACACGCTGGAAGCCGAGCTTGGCGCGAAGCTCCGCTGAGCCTCGCCCCATTTTCCGGCGAAATTTCAATTTGTTACCAAAATGTTCACGGTTTTTTCTTTACAATCACGGAAATTTAGTATATGATATAGAAAAATCGTGAAGGAGGTAGTCGTTTTGGATCATAACACTATCAAATACGCCGTGCCCGCCGACGGCAGTGAGGAAATGAAGCAGACCTTGATGCAGGTCTATCGCTCGCTGACCGAAAAGGGCTATAACCCCATCAACCAGATCGTCGGCTACATTCTCTCCGAGGACCCGACGTATATCACCAATCACAATAATGCCCGCAGCCTGATCTGCAAGCTGGATCGCGACGAGCTGCTGCAGGAGCTGGTGCGGCATTATCTGTTCGATTGATCGGCTCGGGTCATACTGACTTTGGAGGTAGCTATGGCAGAAAAAAATGAAGTCCTGATGTACAAGGGGCATCCCCTGATGCGCAAGGACAATCTGGTTTATTACGGCTCAATGGCAGATGAGTACATCGTCATGCTGCAAATCCTGGAATCCAAGAAGCTGGAAGATCTTGACCTTGCTACGAAGGTTTCCGTTCAGCTCCAGCGGACGGATCCGAATGCAAAGGCGCGTGACCGTGTGGTCAAGAAGAGCGAAAAGGACGGCTTCTACACCGCGCTGGATGTCGGCTGCGTGTGGCTGGAGCGTGCGCTGAACGCAAAATAACTGAAAAACCCCGGGAGCGGCGTCTTGACGGACGTCACTCCCGGGCTTTTTCTTCTCCTTTTGCGGATGATTTTCCTCGCTTTTCACATAATACCGACGGGAAACGAAATATCGGAGGTGCTCTATGGAAACAGCACATCAGGGAAAGCACAGCTTACTTTTTCCGCAGCCGCCGGTGCTTTTGGCTTATGCCTCCGTCGCCGGGAAAAAAGAAGCGGAGGGGCCGCTAAAAAACACATTTGACGTGACCACAACGGATACCAAATTCGGGCAGAAAACGTGGGAGAAGGCGGAAACACAGATGCAGAAGACCGCCATGCTGCTGGCCATGCAGAAGGCAGAGCTGAAGGAGACTGACCTCGACGCGGCCTTTGTGGGCGACCTGCTGAATCAGTGCATCGGCTCGAGCTTCTCCATGCGCAACAACGGCGTGCCGACCTTCGGGCTGTACGGCGCGTGCTCGACCATGGCAGAGGGTCTGGTGCTGGCCGCAATGGCCGTGAGCGGCGGCTTCTGTCGCCGGACGCTGACGCTCTCGTCCTCACACTTCGCCTCGTCGGAACGGCAGTACCGTTTTCCGCTTGGCTACGGCGGTCAGCGGACGCCGACGGCGCAGTGGACGGTGACGGGCGCGGGTGCGGTCATTCTCGGAAGCCGCGGGGATGGCCTGCGGCTGAAAAAGGCCACGATCGGCACGATCGTCGACCGCGGCATCAAGGATGCGAATAATATGGGCGCGGCAATGGCGCCGGCGGCGTTCGAAACGCTCCGCGCCCACTTTGACGACCTGCACTGCGCGCCGGAGGACTATGATCTGATCGTCACAGGCGATCTCGGAAGCCTTGGCAGCCGCCTTGTCCGAGAGCTGTTCGAAAATGAAGGCGTGCGGCTCGGCATGCGCTACGACGACTGCGGCATGATGATCTTCGACCCAACGCAGCAGGATGTCCACTGCGGCGGCAGCGGCTGTGGGTGCAGCGCGTCCGTCCTCTGCGGACACCTGCTGGGAAAAATGGAGCGCGGCGAGCTGCGGCGCCTGCTGTTCTGCGGCACCGGAGCGCTGCTTTCGCCGCTATCGACCCAGCAGGGTGAGTCCATTCCCGCAGTCTGCCACGCGATTTCCATCGAAAGGGGCTGAAATTATGGCGTATTTGAAGGCATTCATCGTCGGTGGGCTATTCTGTGTGCTCGGGCAAATTCTGATCTGCAAGACCAAGCTGACCCCGGCGCGCATTCTTGTGGCTTACGTTGTCGCCGGCGTCTTTTTCGGCGGTGTGGGGCTGTACCGATACCTTGCAGACTTTGCCGGAGCAGGCGCGACCGTGCCGCTAACGGGCTTTGGCTATTCCCTTTCCAAGGGCGTGAAACAGGCTGTCGACGAGCAGGGCTTCCTCGGCATTTTTACCGGCGGGCTGACGGCCACGGCAGGCGGCATTGCCGCTGCGATCGTCTTCGGCTGGATTGCCGGACTCGTGTGCAGGCCGAAGGACAAATAGCCGGTGCATAGCTCGGCTGCACCGGGGCATACTAAGGCTGCGGAAGAACCGCAAGTCTACAAATCAGCATGGAGGTTTATCATGGAAAACCGCAATCAGAATCAGAACCGGCAGAATAACCAGAATCAGCAGAACCAGCAGCAGAATCAACAGCAGAAGACCAACCGCAAATAACAAAAACGGACGCCGCGCGGCGTCCGTTTTTTATTTCACTTTTATTCCATGACCGTTCCGTCCGGATGGAAGAGCGGGAGCTTTTCGAGGTAGATGATGTCCTTGCGCTCCTGTGCGTCGCCCTCGGCGAGGATCGCCATGCGTCCGGCAATGATGCCGCCTGCTTCCTCAACCAGCTTCTCGACCGCGGCCAGAGATTCACCGGTGGAGATCACATCGTCAACAACGAGGATGCGCTTGCCGCGCATCAGGTCGGCGTCGGCCTTGTCCAGATACAGATGCTGCTCCTTCGCAGTGGTGATGGAGTTGACCGTTACATCGAACACACCCGTCATGTACAGCTTCGGCGCCTTGCGCGCGATAAAATAACGGTTCTGTCCGCTCTGGCGCGCCATCTCGTGCACCAGCGGAATGCCCTTGGCCTCAGCGGTAATGAGGTAGTCGTACTCCGGTGCCTTTTCCAGCAGCGCCGTAGCCGTTTTGACCGTCAGCTCCACGTCGCCAAAGATCACGAACGCACCAATGTACAGCTCGTCCGAGACACGGCAGATGGGCAGGTCGCGCTGAACACCGGCAATCGTCATTGTATAAACCATAGCTAAGTCTCCTTTTTGTTTGTTTCTCACAGCTATCTATTATAGCCGATTACGGAAGATTCTCAAGTCCTTTTTGCATAAATTTTTTCTCCTGCGGGAAGATATTTTTGAGGTGATACCATGACGAACGACATTCCGATGCTCCGCTCCATCCACCAAACAACGCAGATGGGCTGCTGCGGCATTCAGACCGTCCTGGGCGAGACCGCCGACCGGCAGTTCCGCGCAGCACTGCGCCAGCAGCTGGCAGAATACGAGGCGCTTTCCGGTGAGGCCGCGCGTCTGCTGCAGGAGCACGGCGCAAAGCTCAAGCCCGTCCATCCCATAGCCAAGCTCGGCTCGGCCATGACGTCAAAAATGAAGGTGCGCTCCAGCGCCGATCCGACCTCGAAGATCGCCGAGCTGATGCTGCAGGGCAACACGCGCGGTATGATCAAGAGCATGCACAACATCCGCACGATGGGCGTGCTCGACCCGAAGGTCTCGTCGCTCTCCAACCGGCTGCTGCAAACCGAGCAGGCCAACATTGACCAAATGAAGCAGTATCTGTAACGCCGCCGCGCCGTCCGGGTCGCTCCGGGCGGCACCTTTTTTGTCCGTGGCGCATATACTGGGAGAAAGGAGGTGCCCTATGCCCAAAAACGGTTATCTTACGATACGTGTCTATCAAGCAAATGCACAGCTGCCGCTTACCGGAGCTGCCATTGCCGTTACGCAGCCCGCTGACAGCGGCTCGCGCCTCATTGCCTCCCGGCTGACCGACCGGAGCGGCAAGGCCGGGCCGATCACCATTGCGACGCCGAGCCGCGCAGACAGTCAGGCCCCCGGCTTTTCCCGCCCGTTTGCCGTGGTCGACGTCACGGCGGAAAAGCCCGGCTATGAGCGCATTTTGGTGGAAAATGTGCAGCTTTTTTCCGGCATCGAAACACAGCAGAATCTCAAGATGATCCCCCTCAGCGCCCGGCCGGACGCATTCAATATGACAGAGACGTTCGACATCTCTGTCCAGCAGCTGTAGGTGGCCGCCATGACGACCGTCCTTCCGTACATTCCGGAACGCATCACAGTGCACCTCGGCGCACCGAGCGCCGCCGCCCCGAACGTCACCGTGCCCTTCGTAGACTATGTGAAAAATGTCGCCTCCAGTGAGGTCTACCCCACGTGGGAGGACAGCGCGCTGACGGCGAACATTCTCGCCATCATTTCCTTTGCACTCAACCGCGTCTACACGGAATTCTACCGCAGTCAGGGCTACGATTTTGACATCACCGCCTCGACCGCCATCGACCAAAAATTCATCAACGGCCGCAACTATTTCGGCAGCATTTCGCGCATCGTCAACGAAATCTTTACCAACTATCTGCGGCGGAGGGGCTTTATTGAACCGCTGGCGGCAAAGTTCTGCAACGGCACCACCGTCACCTGCGAGGGCTTAAGTCAGTGGGGCTCACAGTATCTGGCGCAGCAGGGGCTCAATTCCGTCCAGATTCTTCGACGCTACTACGGCGACAGCATTGAGATTGTCTCCGACGCGCCGGTGCGCGGCTACGTCCCCTCCTATCCCGGCAGCCCGCTGCGCCGCGGCGCGCGCGGAGCGGACGTTGTGCAGCTGCAGGTCATGCTCAATCGCATCGGCCAGAACTACCCCGCCATCCCGCGCATCAGCGCCGCGGATGGGATTTTCGGTCAGCAAACGGAAAACGCCGTCCGCGCCTTCCAGCGCATTTTTGACCTGACCGAGGATTGGATCGTCGGCCGATCAACATGGTATCAGCTCGTGCGGCTCTACGTCGGTGTAACGCGGCTGGCCGAGCTGGAATCGGAAGGGCAACGCTTTGCGGGCAACAGCTGGCAGGCGCCGGGCAGTTTGCAATCCGGCAGCAGCGGTCAGGCCGTCCGGCAGCTGCAATACATGCTGAACGTGGTGGCAGAATTTGTCAACAGCATTCCGGCCGTGGCCGAGGACGGGATTTTCGGCCCGGCCACGCAAAGCGCCGCCCGCGCCTTCCAGCGCTTCGCGGGGCTGACTGTGGACGGGATCGTCGGCCCGGCCACGTGGAACGCGCTGCACAACCGGGTCGTCGGCATTGGCGTCGACCTGAACAGCGTCGGCGGGCAATATCCCGGCACGCCCCTGCGGCTGGGCGACACTGATTTTTAAGGAGGCTTTCCATGGCACAGTCACTCGGCACGCCGATACTCGATCTGCAGCAGATGCTGCGCGTCATCTACGCGGACAGTTCGCTGAATCTCGACGGAGTCTATGGCAAGGAGACGGAAGCGGAGGTGCGGCATTTTCAGGAGGAGCACGGCCTGCCCGTCACCGGTGTCGTCGACCTTGCGACGTGGGACGCTATCTGCGCCGCCTATTTTTATGAGCTGGTGCACCTAGAGGAGGCAGAGCCCCTGTGCATCATCCTGCAGCCGCATCAGGTACTGACCGCCGGAACGGACAATGTCCATGTTCTGCTTGTGCAGACGCTGCTCAAAAGTCTCGGCCGGTACTATCAGAATATGCCCTCCCTGCGGCTTACCGGTGTCCATGATGCACAGTCCGTGCAGGCGGTGCACTGGTTCCAGACGCAGGCCGGGCTTCCGGTGAGCGGCGAGATCGACAAGCACACATGGCAGCATCTTGCCAAGCAGTACCGGCTCACCGTCGGCGACGGCAGCGGCCGCTTTCCCGTCCGCCAGACCAAATAACACCTCCGCGAAAAGTAAGCCCGCCCGCCTCAAAGAAAGGCGGGCGGGTATTTAGATCACATAGTCATAGCCATCCGGGTCGCGGTGCATCAGGTCGGCCAGCGTGATGCTTTCCAGATAGCCGCGGATGACCTTGTCCAAGCCGCGCCAGAGCGAAAGCGTCCGGCAGTCTGCCGCACGGGGACAGGGCGCGGCGCCCGGCTCCAGACAGCCTACCGGTGCGAGCGTATCCTCCGTCATTTGCAGGATACTCCAGACGGTATACTGCTCCGGCGCTTTGGTCAGCCGATAGCCGCCGCCCTTGCCGCGCACACCGGTCAGAAGCTTGGCCTTCACCAGCAGCTTGATGATGCTTTCCAAATATTTTTCTGAAATCTCCTGCCGCTGCGCAATCACCTTCAGGGGGATCAGCCCGTCGCTCCGGTGCTCCGCCAGATCGATCATCACGCGCAGCGCATAGCGCCCCTTCGTTGAAATCAGCATCGTTGAATCTCCCTTCTTCCTATAAACCTATTATACCACGTGGTAACTAGGAAAATCAAGCAAGTTTTTCCTATTTAGGGCTTGACAAATACGGCCGCAGCGTTTATAATCCGCATAAACCTATTAGTTAAGTTGGTTTATTCAAAGCCGTTTCAAATCAGGAGGGCGCTATTATGTCGAACATCTACACATCGGCCGATCAGCTCATCGGCAAAACTCCGCTTCTGGAGCTGGTACACCTTGAAAACGAAGAGCACCTCGAGGCAAGGGTGCTCGCAAAGCTGGAATACTTCAACCCCGCCGGGAGCGTCAAGGATCGCATCGCCAAGGCCATGATCGACGACGCTGAGCAAAAGGGTCTGTTAAAGCCGGGTTCGGTCATCCTTGAGCCGACCTCCGGCAACACCGGCATTGGCCTTGCCAGCGTGGCCGCCGCCCGCGGCTACCGTATCATCATCGTCATGCCCGAGACCATGAGCGTCGAGCGCCGGCAGATTATGAAGGCCTACGGCGCAGAGCTTGTGCTGACCGAGGGCGCAAAGGGCATGAAGGGCGCGATTGCCAAGGCCGACGAGCTGGCAAGGGAAATCCCGAACAGCTTCGTCCCCGGCCAGTTCGTCAACCCCGCCAATCCTGCCGCCCATCGTGCAGCGACCGGCCCGGAGATCTGGGAGGATACAGACGGCAAGGTGGATATCTTCGTCGCCGGCGTCGGTACGGGCGGCACCATTACAGGCGTCGGCTCGTATCTCAAGAGCAAGAACCCCAATATCAAGGTCGTGGCCGTCGAGCCCGCCGCCTCCCCCGTGCTGAGCAAGGGCACGGCCGGTGCGCACAAGATTCAAGGCATCGGCGCAGGCTTTGTCCCGGACGTGCTGGATCCCAAGGTGTACGATGAGGTCATCGCCGTCGAAAACGACGACGCCTTTGCCGCCGCCAAGCGCGTCGGCAAAAAGGAGGGCGTGCTCGTCGGCATTTCCTCCGGCGCGGCAGTCTGGGCAGCCATCGCGCTGGCCAAGCGTCAGGAAAGCAAGGGCAAAACCATCGTCGTGCTCCTTCCGGACACCGGCGACCGTTATCTCTCCACCGCACTGTTCGCAGACTGAGCAGCACTTCACAGAAAGAAGGAATTCCCGTGAGAAAATACAAATTTGAGACTCTGCAGCTCCATGTTGGGCAGGAGCAGCCCGACCCCGCCACGGATGCGCGCGCTGTGCCGATTTACCAGACGACCTCGTATGTCTTCCGCGATTGTGCCCACGCGGCGGCACGCTTTGGGCTGGCGGACGCCGGCAACATCTACGGTCGCCTGACCAACTCCACGCAGGATGTGCTGGAAAAACGCATCGCGGCGCTGGAGGGCGGCGTGGCCGCACTGGCGCTGGCCTCCGGCGCAGCGGCCATCACCTACACCATTCAGGCGCTGGCGCAGGCGGGCGACCACATCGTCGCGCAGAAAACGATCTACGGCGGCAGCTATAACCTGCTGGCGCACACCCTGCCCCAGTTCGGTGTGAGCACTACCTTTGTCAATGCGCACGATCCGGCGGAGCTGGAAGCCGCGATTCAGGGCAACACCAAGGCCATCTATCTGGAAACGCTCGGAAATCCCAACAGCGACATTCCCGACATCGACGCGATTGCTAAGATCGCGCACCGGCACGGTCTGCCCCTGGTGATCGACAACACCTTCGGCAC
>CAKTZP010000077.1 GCA_934636045.1 uncultured Oscillospiraceae bacterium | reverse complement strand
GCTCAATCCAGCCCTCGCCGTGGCAGGTGGAGCAGACCTGACCGTCTGTTTCGCCTGTGCCGCGGCACTTGAAGCACTGCATGTCGACCTCGCAGCTCGGCTCGGTGAAGGGGAAGTGGTGCGGACGGAAGCGGACGACGGCATCCTCGCCGTAGAGGCGCTTGATGAGGGTTTCCAGCGCGCCCTTGAGGTCGCCCATGGTGATGCCTTCGTCGACGACCAGACCCTCGATCTGGTGGAACATCGGCGAGTGGGTCGCGTCTGCCTCATCCTTGCGGAACACGCGGCCGGGAGCAAGCATGCGGATGGGCGGCTTCTGCTGCTCCATCACGCGGATCTGGATGGGGCTGGTCTGCGTGCGCAGCAGGATGGAATCGTCGTCGTCAAAATAGAACGTGTCCGAACGGTCGCGAGAGGGATGCCCCTCCTCGATGTTCAGGCGGGTAAAGTTGTAGCTGGCTTCCTCGACCTCCGGGCCGTCGACGATCTGATAGCCCATGCCGATAAAGATCTCCTTGACCTCCTGCAGCACCTTGTTCATCGGGTGCTGGTGGCCCATTTCGATTGTTTTGCCGGGGATGGTCACGTCGACGGCTTCTTCGATCAGCTTGCGCTCCATGGCGGCGGCTTGCAGCTCGGCCTTGCGTTCGTCGAGCTTTTCCTCCAACGCGGCGCGGACGGAGTTGGCGATCTGTCCCATCACCGGGCGCTCCTCGGCGCTGAGCTTACCCATCTGCTTCAAAACGGCGGTCAGCTCGCCCTTCTTGCCCAACACGCGCACGCGCACCGCGTCGAGGGACACGGCGTCGAGCGCATTGTGGATGTCTGCCAGCGCCTGTGATTTGATTTGTTCGAGTTGTTCTCTCATCATCAATGCTCCTTCTATCGAGTAAAATACAAAAAAAGAAAAGCCCTCCGTCCGTAAGGGGACGAAAGACTCCTGCCGGCGCCGAAGCACCGGAACCTTCCGCGGTACCACCCGCAATTCGCAGCAAAAACTGCGCGCTCTAACCGTTAACGGAGCGACCCGTCCAAGCCTACTTGCCTTCGCGTTCAGCCGGAGGCTCACGGGGGAAGGCCGCACCCTCCGCGGCAGACGCTCGCAGCAAACGCGTCCTCTCTGAAAACCGCTCCGGAAGGCCGACGACCCGGTCATTGCCTTTACCAATATCGCAGACATTTTATCATATCTTTTCCTCGGTTGCAAGCGGTTGTTGACTATTTTTTTCCGAAACACTATAATAAGGAAAAGAAGGATGTAGGAGGCGGGATGATGGCGAAGGTTTCTGTGCCGCTGCTGGAGCTCCGGCAGCACACGATCCGGCAGTGGCTGCCGCGCAGGAAGCGGGAATCGCACAAGGGAGATTACGGACGGCTGCTGCTCCTGTGCGGGAGTGTAGGCTATACCGGCGCGCCAGTGCTGGCGGCGCAGGCAGCGGTGCGCAGCGGAGCGGGACTGGTGTTCTCCTGCGTGCCGGAGGCGGTGTATCCCATCGTGGCATCGCGACTGCTCGAGCCAATGGTCGTGCCCCTGCCGTCGGAGGAGGGCCGCTTTTCCGAGCACGCGATCCCGGAAATCATGGCGCGGCTGGAGCGCTGCGACGCATGCCTGATCGGCTGCGGCATGGGACAGTCTCCGGCGGGGCTGGCGCTGGTCCGGGCAGCGCTGTCGCAGACACGCTGTCCTGTCGTTCTCGACGCCGATGGCATAAACGTGCTGGCCGGGCATATAGATGTACTGCGCGGCGCGGCCTGCCCGGTGATCGTCACGCCCCATGAGGGCGAATTTCGCAGACTCTTCGGGGATTACGCCGGCACTCGCCTTGCCGCCGCAAAGGAATTTTACGCGCAGACAGGCGCGACGCTCCTGCTCAAGGGGCATCGCTCGCTGATCGTCGGTGCGGATGGATGTTATGTCAACCGCTGCGGCAACCCCGGCATGGCGACGGGCGGCAGCGGGGATGTGCTGGCAGGAATCGTGACGGCGCTTCTGGGGCAGGGGCTTTCCCCGACCCGGGCGGCTGCGGCCGCGGCGTGGCTGCACGGTACGGCAGGCGATCTCTGTGCCGCTGAGCTGGGCGAGTACGGAATGCTGCCATCCGACCTTCTTTTGCGGCTGCCGCGACTTTTGCGATAGGGAAGTGTTGCATTTGCGGCGATTTTTGATATTGCTGCTGTTGACCGTGCTGCTGTTGAGCGGCTGCGCGGGGGCGGAGGACGTGCTCGCTCCTGCCATTGAGTTCCGCGCGGCGCTGGTGCAGGCCGGCGGTTGCTCCTTTACCGCCGAGGTTACGGCGGACAACGGTGAGGCAGTCGAGACCTTTACGCTGGACTGTACGGCGGACGAAACAGGCGCGGTGCGCTTCGAGGTCGTGCAGCCACAGACGCTTGCAGGCATTACGGCCACAGTCTCGGCCGACGGGGGAACGATCACCTACGACGGCATGGCCATGGACTTTGGACTGCTTGCCAACGGCAACGTCATCCCGGCGGCCGCCCCGGCGCTGGTGGTCTGCTGCTGGCGGCAGGAGTATCTGGCTGCGGCGGGGACGGAGGAGAACGGCTATCGCGCAACGTATGAAAAGGATTTTGACGAAAAACGCCTCGTGGTGGACAGCTGGTTTGAAAATGGGATACCAATTTGTGCCGAGGTGTGCTATAATAACCAGAGAATTCTGAGGCTGACGCTTTCGGACTTTCAATTAAACTGACGGAAGTTGAATTTATGGATTACTTAAAGAGAACTTGGGCAGATATTTCACTGGATAACTTAAACCACAATTACCATGCGCTGCGGGAGATAATTCCTTCCGGCTGCCGCTTTCTCGGCGTGGTCAAGGCCGATGCCTACGGCCACGGTGCGGTGCCGGTCAGCCGCCATCTGGTCGAGCTGGGCGCGGAATATCTTGCCGTTTCGAACATTGAAGAGGCAGTGCAGCTGCGCCGCGGCGGGCTGCGCGGACCGATCCTGATCCTCGGCTACACGCCGCCGTTTTATGCGCAGGACCTGGCTGCCATGAATCTGCGCCAGGAGGTGCACAGCCTCGAATACGCCAAATGCCTGAACGAGCGTCTGAGCGGCACAAAGCGCCGCATCCGCGTGCATCTGAAGCTGGATACGGGCATGTCCCGCCTCGGCTTTTTTGCCTATGGCCATCCGCAGACGGTGGAGGAGCTCCGGCAGGTGGCGCAGCTGGAGCACCTGCTCATTGAGGGGGTGTTCACGCACTTCCCGGTGGCCGATTCCATCGACGGCGCGGATGCCAACTTTACCCGCACGCAGTTTGGGCGCTTTATGGCTATGCTTGACGCGCTCAAGGCCGTCGGCGTTGCGCCGGAGATTCGCCACTGCTGTAACAGCGGTGCGAGCATTCTCTATCCTGAATACGCGCTGGATATGATCCGCCCCGGCATCGCGACCTACGGCGTGCTGCCCTCAGCTGATCTGCGCGGGATGATCGACCTGAAGCCTGTCATGCAGCTTCGCTCGACGATCTTCCAGATTCGCGATTTTGAACCGAACATCACCGTGAGCTACGGCCGCACCTACTGCACCGAGCAGCCCGAGCGCATCGCCGTGGTCGGCATCGGCTATGCCGACGGCCTGTCGCGCAGCTTTTCGAACAACATTTCCTTCCTGCTGCACGGCAAGCGTGTGCCGCAGGTGGGGCGCATCTGCATGGACATGTGCATGGTCGACGTGAGCCGTGTGCCGGAGGCGAAGGTCGGCGACGTGGTCACGGTCTTCGGCGAGGACGGCGGCGACTGCATCGAGGTGGACAGTCTTGCCTCCCGCCTCGGGACGATTCCATATGAGCTTCTGTGCGGCATCAACAAGCGCATCCCGAGAATCTATCTCGACGGCGAAAATCAGACGGAGATTTTGCAATATATTGTCTGATGCATCATACAATCATTTTATGTCATTGCGAGGAGCAAAGCGACGCGGCAATCCGTTCCCTCTCGGGAAAAGTCTGCACAGGCCGACCGAAGCGGAACCCAGATTGCCACATCGGGCTGAGCCCTCCCTGCGATGACAAAAATGGGGCTGCTTTGACAAAGCGATCATATAATGGAATGGAGTTCCGCTGAATAAATTTTGCTTCTGCGTGGGAGAATATGGTTGACGTACAGCGGTACGGAGACAAAATACGGAGCGTGAAGCAAATGGATACAACGGTAAAGAGGGGCGATATTTTCTATGCGGATTTGAGCCCGGTCGTCGGCAGCGAGCAGGGCGGGACGCGCCCGGTGCTGATCGTGCAAAATGACACGGGCAACAAGCACTCTCCGACGGTCATCGCCGCGGCGATCACCAGCCAGACCAACAAAGCCAAGCTCCCCACCCATATTGAGCTGGCGGGGCGCAGCGTCGGCCTGACGAAGGATTCCGTGGTGCTGCTCGAGCAGATCCGGACGATCGACAAGCGCCGCCTGCGCGAGCACATGGGACGGCTGGACGAGAGCATGATGAACCGGGTGGACGACGCCATTGCCGTCAGCTTCGGCCTGCCAAAGGGCTAGGACGCACCGGTACCGTCGAAAATCCGCGACAAATATTTGACCGACGGCAATCCCTTCTGCATATACTGTGCGGGAGGGATTCGCTATGAAATTTACAATTTTTTGGGGAAATGCGCCGGTAGGCACCCTGCTGGCTGCGCGTGACGGCTTGTATTGGAATTTTTCGTGCGAGCTGGAAAAAAAGACGGAACTTCCGCTGCGTGTTTACGTCTTAACTAAGACGGCGGCAGAATATCTCGGCATTCCGGATGCGGAAGGGCGCTTGACGGTGCGCATCCCGGCGCGGCATTTTGCCGCGGAGCCGGACGGGGCGGTGGCCTCGGAGCGTCCGCGCGGCGAATGGACGCCGTGGCGCGGGATATTGAACGGCGTGCCGGTGGAGTTCTGCCTGCTGCGCCGTGCGGCAGACGGGATCATGGCCGCGCTCCCGCCCGAGGAGGCGCAAAAATTCCAGCAAGCGCCGGACAGCCTGCCGCAAATCACGATTTTCGGTGAACAATGGGCAAGCCTCCCCGTCGACCCGGACGGAGGGCTGCCCTCCATAGAAAGAGATAACGGAGGAATCTACAATGAAACGACTGCTCTCAATCCTGTTGCTGGCGGCCTGCCTCTTGACGATGCTGCCGCTGACCGCCTCGGCCAAGACGGGCGGTAAGCTCATCGCCCTGACCTTTGACGACGGTCCCGGCCCCTACACGGCCTCGCTGCTCGACGGCCTGAAGGAGCGCGGCGTGAAGGTGACGTTCTTTATGGTCGGCCAGAACGCCAAGAACTACCCCGAAACCGTGCGCCGCATCTATGCAGAAGGCCACCAGGTTGCGCAGCATACATACGACCACCCGACGCTGTCGACCAAGACCGATGATCAGGTGCGCTGGCAGCTGAACACGACCGACGATATTCTCAACGGCCATCTCGGTATGAGCTTCAACTACATGCTGCGGCCGCCCTATGGCGACTATAAGAGCCGTACCCTGGAGATCATCGGCAAGCCTGCAATTTTCTGGTCGGTCGACCCGCTGGACTGGAAATACCGCAATTCCGACACGGTCTGCAAGAACATCGTCTCCGGCGCGTTCGACGGCGCGGTCGTGCTGGCGCACGACATCCATGCTACGACCGTGACCGGTGCGCTGAATGCCATTGATCAGCTGCTCGCCCAAGGGTACGAATTTGTTACGGTTAGTGAGCTCTTCCGCCGCCGTGGTGTCGCGCTGAATAACGGCGAGCGCTACTATTCCTGTAAGCCTACCGGCACCGACCTCGGCCCAGTCACCGCGCCGACCATGACGCTGAAAAAGTCCTACGGCAAGGTGACGGCGCAGCTGACGGCCCAGAGCGGCGCGGATATCTACTATACCGTGGACGGCTCCGACCCGACGCGGAACGGAACGCTCTACCTTAAGGAATTTTCCGTCACAACAGGCACGACGGTCAAGGCTGTCGCGGCCTACAACCTCAACGGCTCGCGCAGCGAGGTCATGACCCAGAAGATCGACGGCCTGCCCGCGGAGGCGCCGACCCTGACCGTCAAGGACGGTGCGATCGTTATCACGAACCCGAATGCAAAAACCGACCTGCGCTACACGACCGACGGCACCGACCCGACGGCATCGAGCAAGATCTATACCTCGCCGATTGCATGCTTTGACGGCGTCCTGCGCTACTGCGTCATGGGCGAGGGGATCGCTACGAAGGTCGAGCAGATTTATGTAACAAAGGGCGGCAACCTCTTCCGCGACGTTCCGAACACGGCGTGGTACTTTGCCCATGTCGACCGCGCGGTGACGCAGGGCATGCTCAAGGGCGTTGGTGACTATCAGTACGACCCGGACGGCTCGCTGACGCGCGCGATGTTCGTGACCATGCTCTACCGCACGATGCAGAAGCTTGGCACGACCGGCGAGGTCGGCCAGAACACCTTCTCCGACGTCAAGGATGGCCAGTGGTACACCGAGGCCATCCTCTGGGCGGCTAAGGAGGGCATCGTCAAGGGCTACGGTAATGGTACCTTCCTGCCGGATCAGAGCATCAACCGAGAGGAAATGTGCGCCATGCTGAGCCGCGCCATGAACAAAAAGCTGACGGATGCATCCGGTGAGCTGAAATTTGCCGACAAGGACAAAATTTCTGATTGGGCAAAGGACAGCGTGCGCAGCATGACGGCTGCCGGCATCATGGAAGGCACGGACGGCAACCGCTTCGCTCCCAAGGACACCGCAACCCGCGCGCAGGCTGCCACGGTGCTCCTGCGGATGATGGACTACATCCAGAAGAACACTGCAAAGCCGCAATAAGGCAAATGCAGAATCGATTTTGTCATTGCGAGGCCGCTTGCGGCCGTGGCGATCTCGCAAGGAAGGCTGAGATGAGAGAAACGGATTGTCTCGTCGGGCTGCACCCTCCTCGCAATGATAAAAAAGAGAATCGAGGCATTCGTTCCCGCCCGCCAAGCGCAATGTTTGCGCGGCGGGCGGGAATTTTTCCTTTTTTTGCGACCCCGGCGAAATTTTTCCGAGTAAAAGGGTGAGGAGGTGAGGCAATGACAGACCGAGAGATCGTGCTGCTGTTCCGGAGTCGGGACGAGACGGCCATTGAACAGGTGCAGCAGGCCTATACATTGTATTGCCTGTCGATCGCTTCGCGCATTTTGTCCGATGCGGCAGATGCGGAGGAATGCATCAATGACGTGTGGCTTGCCGCGTGGAACAGCATTCCGCCGAACGAGCCGGAGCGGCTGGCAACGTATCTGGGCAAGCTCACGCGCAATATCGCCATCGACCGCGTCCGTGCCAAGGGTGCGCAGAAGCGCTGCACGGAGCAATACGCCCTGTCGCTGGACGAGCTGGGCGAGATCATCCCCGGCGGCAGTGTGCCGGAGGCGCACGTGCACGCGGCGGAGCTGGAGCGCGCGATCGGCGGCTTTGTCCGCGACCTGCCGGAGGCACAGCGGCGCGTCTTTCTCTGCCGCTATTGGTATCTCGATTCCCTCGCAGAGATCGGAAAGCGCTTTGGTTATTCCGAGAGCAAGGTCAAGTCAATGCTCCACCGCACGCGGGAAAAGCTGAGGAATTATTTGCAGAAGGAGGAATTGCTGTGAAACAAGAGGATTTGCTGAATGCTATGAACGCCGTGGACGACGCATTTTTAGAGGATGCCCACGCCCCCGTCCGCAAGCGCCGCATCCTGCCGAAGGTGCTGATCGCGGCGGCGATTGCAGCGGCGCTGACTGTCACGGCGGCGGCAGCGGGACTGTTCGGTGTACGTCTGTTCACGAACGGGCAGGAGGCTCGACAGGCAATGGACGAGCAGGCAGACGAATACGGCTACGGCACGATGTGGCATCGGGATAGCGCACCGGTCTTTACCCGCGAGGAGGCGGTGAAAGCCGCAAACGAGGTTGCGGAACGGGCAATCGAAATTATGTTGTGCAAGGACGGACTTCGCGACGACGAATCCGGCGGCGCGACATGGAACCGCCACATGACCTTCGACGGCGGATATTATTATTCTGCCGACGACCTGACGACGCTTGTGAAGAACGATGCGGCATTCTGTGCGGACTTCTCCTATTTGGACGAGGTTGCGACACCGGTGGAGGGGGCGGTTTACCTTTCTCGAGAAACGATACCGATGCGCCCGAATCCTGCCGAGGACGAGTGGCACCGTCAGGCGTTCTGCACCGCAAACTATCTGACGGCGGACGGCGGCGTGCTGGAGCTGGATATCTCGGTGCACAGCGGCAAGGGCGTCGGCTTGGATTCAGTGTACGCCGAGAGCTTCGCGTTTGACGAGGAGATCAAGAGCGCGGACGGTGTTTCCTTCCGCTTCTTCGGCACGGGCGACGGCCGCGTGGATGCCATTGCTGCCGAGGGCGCAGTAAGAATCCAGCTCAACACTTGGGCAGCCGATCCCGAGGTGCTGCGCGATATCGTCGAGCACACCTACTTCGCCGACATGCTCGACGCCCTGAACGCGGAGTACCTGACAGCCAATTAAGTCCGGAAAAAACAATCCCGCGTATCATTGCGAAGAGCGAGGCGACGTGGCAATCTCGCAAAATTATTTTAAAATAACGACAAATTTCGGCGAATCCGGAACATGTTTTATGAGATTCTCGCGCTGCTTTCCCCCAACTGGAAAGCGGAGTGCCTGCTTCCGCAATGCGATGCGCCGCCAACGGCTACAAGAGCGCAATGACAAATCTGAGAGACTTTTTGATTTGAGAATCAGTGCAGGAGAGATTGAAAAGCTCTCCTGCACTAATCAGACTGTCAAAGAATCCGTACTTTCAAGTGATAAAACATGACCTTCCTTAGTAAGTGGGGAAATAGACCGGAAAAACAAGCAAAAATAAGTTCATCTAACTATAATTTGCCGGTTTATGTTAATAACCGCAAATATAGTATGACCCATCACGCGATATAAGCGGATCTTCAATAGTGTGTATAAAGCAGGGCTCGCTTTCCTACACGTTTGCAAAGCTCCGCTTAACGATTCCCTTGTGCTGTACTATTGTGCGGCCTCTGCAGCGTGTTTTTGGGTAAGGCGAACGCTAGGGGCGTCATCCAGAGCGTGTTGAAAAGAAAACTTTTGCACCCGTTAATACCGTGTTCGGCTCGTGTTTTGATGTGCAGCAGCAGTATCGCGTCCAGAGAAGGAGCTCACAGAACTCTCAGTCCAGTCCGTGCAATACAATGGAGAGAAGAAAAAACAGCATGGCAGAAGGAAGAAAACGCAAAGATTTTATGCCGCGAGTGCCATAAGATGCAGACACGCTAGCAACTGGAAACGGCCTTCGTCCTAAGGCCAACCGTGGAGAGACTTTCCGCGCTTGTGTCTGGAAACACCAGGCCGCTGTGATGACGAGAGCTATATCCTACACAGAGATCCGACAATCGGTCAGAAGAAACCGAACCTGTGCCACTGAATCCATCCAACCACACTGCGGACATTATTACCAAAACGCAACGAGTAGATTTATGAGATGGCGTAGCAACCGCAGTTTGACGAATAGCAGCCGATCTACAAGCAAATCTTTTCCGTGAACACCTTTCATCGCATGAAAAAGCGAAGGTCATCCGAACGAAAACGATCGTGTCATTCCGCTGCACGCTCGCTTGTGATGCGCAGGAGATTTAATAATTTGTAAGGCCAGACGCGCTGCCACTTCGGCAGCGCGTCTGGCCTATGGAGCGCGGGAGAGGGGAGACCTCTCCCGCGTTGTGTGTTGCGCTCAGCAGCCGCAGCCGTTGTCACAGCCGCAGCCATTGCTGCAGCCACAGCTGTTGCCGCAGCCGCTGCCCAGCATCGTGCCGTTGCCGCAGCCGCAGCAGCTGATGAGGAGAATCAGAATGATGATCCACCAGCAGCTACCCATTCCGTTATTGCAATTCATAATCAGAACCTCCTGTTTTTCATTGAGCATCAGGC
>CAKTZP010000076.1 GCA_934636045.1 uncultured Oscillospiraceae bacterium | reverse complement strand
GCGCTACCATGGAGGAATCCATGAAGTTCGAGCTGGCTGTCACCTCCGGTGAATCCACCGTGAAGATGACCGTCTTCGACGACTACTCCTTCATCATCACCGTTCCCGCCGGCACCGTCAATGCCGCGACTGTGGAGGCTACCGTGAAGATGCAGAATGTCGGCTCCCTCGGCGTCGGCGAGCTGCGCTCCCACACCATTAAGATCAACACCGGCATCACCGGTCATGAGAAGGTTTCCCTCCAGAACTGGCTGAGCAACGCCTGGACGTTCGGCGAAAAGGGTGCGCAGAAGAACACGCTCGTCAACGTCGACATCTCCGGCAAGACCTGTGCTTATGCCATTTATAACGCGGCTGCTGCCACCACCCTCGGCACCGATGCCACCATCCTCGGCGTTCCGCAGGATATCGAGGCCACCCGCGCCGCATGGCACGCGCTGACCGCCAACATCAAGACCGAGAGCGGCCTGGAGGATGACAGCTACATCGTCATCAAGAACGGCTCCTACCTCGTCAACGGCACCGAGAAGCTCTGCTTCGAGGACGGCTACAAGGGCGACCTCAAGCTGGACAACTTCAGCAAGCTCTCCGAGCTCAAGCAGACCATTAAGGACGCTGTCAAGCTCGAGACCGTCGAAGGCAAGACCATTGAGGGCTTCCTCAAGGCCGGCACGCAGCTGAAGGTCAGCTCCTCCAGCGCCGTTCTGACCAAGGACGCGAAGATCACCATTGACACCACCATCCCCGGCGCACTGGAAAAGCTGCGCACCGCCGCCAACACCGAGGGCAACTACGCTCTGGCTGAGGCGCTGGTCTCGTTGGTCAACGGTCTGATGGGCTCCGTTCAGGGCAAGACCGTCAATATCGCGATCTCCTTCTCCTAAGTCGCCGCGAATTCCCGGGTGAATCCAAAAGCCCACAAGCAATAACACCCACGTGGGCGGAGTCCTTCTCCGCCCACGTTTCTTATTTCCTGATATATTCTTATCTGTATCAGCCGCATGTGCACCGCCCCTTGGCGCCCCTTGCGAAGGGGAGCTGTCAACGAAGCTGACTCAGACTGTCAAAAAAGTCCGAATTTGTCATTGCGAGGCCGCTTGCGGCCGTGGCAATCCGTCCCCTTCCCCGCCACAGGGCGCCCTTGGCTCCCCCCGTGTCATTGCGAGGCCGCTTGCGGCCGTGGCAATCCGTCCCCTTCCCCACCACAGCCCCCTCGGCTCCCCCTTTGCAGGAGTCCTTGGCTCCCCCCGTGTCATTGCGAGGCCGCTTGCGGCCGTGGCAATCCGTCCACCACAGCCCCCTCGGCTCCCCTTACGAAGCGGAGCTGTCAGCGAAGCTGACTGAGGGGTCGTAACTGAGGGGTCGCAATCGATGCGGCTTGCGCCAAAACCGACGCTACCGGCAACGGGACGTCGAGGACGCCGTCCCCTACAATTCAAAAAATCGAAACCGCACACCATTCCCACACACCCCCACCTATCCCCGCACTCCGTACACACACCTTTTGCATTTTCCCTGAGAATGCGCCACAAATGAGAGGTAGAAAGATATGAATTTGACCGCAAAACGACTATTGGCGGCGCTGCTGGCGTTTGTGATGCTTGCGGGTATTCTGCCCACAGGCGTCTTTGCGTCCGCTCCCGTCGCCCATGACCCCGCTGCCGTCATCGAAGAGACGGTCGATCCTCTTGCGACCGAGCCTGCCTCCGAGGACAAGTCCAAATCCCCCGATGCCACGGAAGCAGTGGAGCCCGATGCTTCGACAGGAAGCCCCGCGCCCACCGAGGCGCTCCCCGCTTCCTCCGCTCCTGCCGATTTTGCGCCGCCCGAGGTAGCTCCGGCCGCTGAAAATAATGCCATTGCCGCCTACGCCGCCGATGGCGAAGCCAGTATTGGCTCAACTACATACGCAACCCTCTCCGAAGCCCTCGCCGCCGCCAAGAGCGGTGATACGGTACGTCTTGAAAAGGACGCAACGATTACAGAAAATCTCACCGTCCCCAAGGGCGTTCTTCTTTTGATTCCGTGTGATTCAGCTAAATCTGTTTATACAGACCCCGATATATCGCTTCTTCGAAATGACAATCTCACCTCTCCCAAGCCTTTCCGAACCCTTACCATGTCAACAGGAACAACAATTATGTTGGAGGGTACGATTAGCTTAGGCGGGCACTACTTCGCATCGACTGGTGGTGCAAAAGGTTATTGTGTCGGTGACTACGGACACATCGTTATGGAAAATAACAGTTGCATTACTGTGAAGAACGGTGGCAAACTCTGCGCTTGGGGCTATATTACCGGCTCTGGTTCAGTTTTGGCAGAAGCTGGTGCCACTGTATATGAGTTCTATCAAATTACGGACTTCCGAGGCGGCACAGCCTCTTCCAATATGGGCAATAAGGTATTTCCGTTTAATCAGTATTATGTGCAAAACATCGAGGTTCCTCTTACATTATACGCCGGAGCAATCGAAAAGACCTACACGGGTGTTACCGCCAAGTTTATTCTAACTAAAATACGTGATACTGTAATCAACTTCATTGGTAATGACGGTATGTTCAAGCTACTCTCCGGCAGTCTGACCAAGGCGTATGACGGCGCCACTGACCGTATCATCTACACCATCGACGGCACAGCGGAGCTCAACAGCCTGAATCTGAAGCTGGCAGGCGTGAGCGTCAACTCCAGCAGCTATGTTCTGCCGCTGACCAACAACATGACCATCAATCTGACCACCGGCAGCAAGCTGACCATCAAGCAGACTGCGGCGCTGTTACCGGGAGTACAAATCACAATCGCCAAGGATGCTGAGTTGGCGGTGTCCAGCGGCAAGAGCATCTACATCTACGATGCGGATGAGTGGGGCGGCTACTGTGGCGCCGGTAACGCACAGTTCATTCCGGTAGTCTATGCCCCCGGACGGACAGGCTCTCGCCCGCCTCTTGCCGACGTGAAGGTGGACGTTAACGGTACGCTGACCGCCGACGGCTACATCTACACCACCGCAGGCGGCGCAGATATCTGCTCCGGTGAGGGCACCGGCGTCTATAATCAGCAGGGCTCCCCCGGTACGGAGGACAAGACGTACCAGTATACCCAGAAGAACACCAGCGTGACGGCACATGAGATTTCCATCACGCCCGCCAAGCTTCATAACGCAGACGGCAGTTACACGGAAACTGCTGGACTTAGTGCCCCTGCCGCCGTCTACTACAACACCGGCACTTGGGGCAGCGGCGCGCCGGAGGATATTGAGATCACGTTCCATGCCAACGACGGTACCGAAACGACGACGAAACAGAATGCCAAGTCCGGCGTGAAATTTACGCTCGCGGCGAACACCTTTACCCGCGAGGGCTACAGCTTTACCGGCTGGAACACCGCTGCGGACGGAACAGGCAATCCATATGCTGACGGCGAGACGACCAGCTTCGCCGAGGCCACCCCGCTCTATGCGCAGTGGACGCAGAATCCGGTCATTACCTTTAACGCCAATGGCGGCGATGGCACGATGGGTACGCAGTCAGCCGCGCCCGGCTCGACCATTACGCTGAGCGCGAACACCTTCACCCGCGCGGACTACGACTTTGCCGGTTGGAACACCGCCGCAGACGGCTCAGGCACAAAGTACGACGACAAGGCTGAAATCACCGTCAGCGAAAGTCTCACCCTCTATGCCCAATGGAAACTCCACGAATACCACGTCCGCTGGTTCAACTGGGACGGCACCGTTCTCCAAGAGGGTTGGTATACCTGCGAACAAACTGCTGCGTGGGATGATTTCAATAATCCCACACCAACGAGGCCGGAAACCGAAGACTATACCTACAGCTTTGCAAATCGCTGGGAACCTTATATCGAGGGTGAAATCGATGGCTGGGGCTTTAATCCGCACAAAGATGTTGACTTTACGGCACAATTTAATGAATTCCAAAAGTACACCGTCAGCTTTGAGCCCAACGGCGGCAGCGGTACAATGAACGCGGTCAAAATTCCAAACGGAAATTCCAGCGAATTCTACGAACTACCAGAATGCGCCTATTCCCGCGACGGTTACAAATTCGACGGCTGGCTCATCACCGGCACTGTCGGCTATTCTGCTTTTAGCAAATTCGATCTTGTTAATGAAAAATGGGACGATGTAGAGCTTCTCGCTTTCTCCGACCTGACCCTCAAGGCCAGCTGGGCTTGTCAGCACGAGAGCACAGAACTGAAAGGTGTCAAGGAAGCTACCTGTACCGAAAAGGGCTACACCGGCGACACCGTCTGCAAAACCTGCGGTACAACAATCAAAAAGGGGGAAAAAACTCCCCTCGCTGAGCACAAATGGGATGAGGGGAAGGTCACGACGCCCGCGAAATGTGAGACCGACGGCGTCAAGACCTTTACCTGCACAGTCTGCAAAACGGAAACCAAGACCGAAACCATCAACGCAACCGGTCACAAATGGGACGAGGGAAAGGTCACCACTGCTCCCACCTGCACCGAGAAGGGCGAAAAAACCTATACCTGCACGGTCTGTAACGCAACCAAAACCGAGCCCATCAATGCAACCGGGCACACCGGTGTTGAAGTTCCCGAACAGCCCGCAACCTGCACCAAACCCGGCTACACTGCGGGCACCAGATGCTCTGTTTGTCATACGACTCTATCCGGTATTACAGTAATTCCCGCCAAGGGGCACACCGAGGTTATCGACCCGGCGGTCGAGCCCACCTGCACGAAAACCGGTCTGACCGAGGGCAAGCATTGCTCCGTCTGCAATGAGGTGCTTGTAGCGCAGACGGAAATTCCTGCAAAGGGACACACCGAGGTGATTGACGCTGCAGTTGCGCCTACTTGCACGAAAACCGGCCTGACGGAGGGCAAGCATTGCTCGGTCTGCAACGAAATTCTGGTCGAGCAGACAGAAGTTCCCGCCGCTGGGCACCAGTGGAACGGCGGTGAAGTCACGACCGCCGCAGGCTGCGAGACCACGGGTGTCAAGACCTTTACCTGCACGGTCTGCAAGGAGACCTACACGGAAGATATCCCCGCGACCGGTCACACGTGGGACGAGGGCGTTATCACCACCGAGCCTACCTGCGAAGGAAAGGGCGTTAAGACCTTCACCTGCACAGTTTGCAAGGCGACGAAAGCCGAAGACGTCGCTGCAACCGGGCACAAGCCCGTCGATGTCGCTAAAAAGAAGGCAACCTGCACCGAGCCCGGACACAAAGCCGGTACGAAGTGCTCCGTCTGCGGCAAAACGCTCTCCGGTATGGAAGAAATTCCCGCCACCGGGCACACGGAGGAAATTCGCAACGCCAAGGAGCCGACCCTCACCGCGCCCGGCTACACCGGCGACACCTACTGCTCGGTTTGTAAGGAACTGCTGAACAAGGGCAAGGAAATTCCGAAGACCGGCGCGACGATCACATGGGACGTTGACGGCACCAAGACGACTGAGGTCTACGAGAAGGGTAAAATCCCCAGCTTCAAGGGCAGCACCGATAAGGCGATGGATGATAACTACCGCTACACCTTCGCCGGCTGGTCGCCGGAGATCACTGCGGCTACGGAAGACACCACCTACACCGCGCAGTACAAGAGCGTCGAACGCAAATTCTTTACCGTCACCTTCCACGCCATGAACAACACTGGCGAGGAATCTACCCAGATCATCGAAATCGGCTACGAAGTCCCCTTGAGGAAAAACGCCTACACCCGTGAAGGCTACACCTTCGCCGGTTGGGGTCTGAAATCTGGCGAAACCTACCCGGCAGACTACAAGGACGGGGATACGCCGAAAGATATCACCGAGCCGGGCAATATCGACCTCTACGCCAAGTGGACGCCGAACAAGTACACCATCCTCTTTGACCCCGGCAAGGGCTCCGGCAAAATGGAACCGCAGGGAATGATCTACGGCGACCCTGCTTATCTCAATCCCTGCACCTTTACTCCGCCCACCGGTTATCGCTTTGCCGGTTGGAACACCCAGAAGGATAGCAATTCCATTCAATACAGCGACAAGCAGAATGTATCCGATCTGGCCACCTCTGGTACGGTAACGCTGTACGCCGTTTACACGGCAAACCTGTACACAATTCGCTACAATGCCAATGGCGGTACCGGCGCAATGGATTCTCGGGACTATTTCTACGACCAAGAATTGCCGCTGCGCAAGAACACCTTCACCCGCGTTGGTTACACCTTCCTCGGTTGGAACACCGACCCGGATGCGGATAAGGCGATTTATGAAGACGAGCAGAAGGTCAGCAACCTGTCCGCCACGCATGGCGCGAATGTCGACCTCTATGCCATCTGGAAGCCAAACGACCAGACCGGCTACAAGGTTGAGCACTACCTTGAAACGCTCGAGGGCGGCTATGCGCTGAAGGAAACCGTTGTAGGCTATGGCACCTCCGACGCCGAGGTCACACCGGCGGTCAAGAGCTACACCGGCTTCACCGCGCCCGCTGCGCAGACCGTCACGATCAAACCGGACGGCACGACGGTCGTGCGCTATGAGTACACCCGCAAGAGCTACACCGTCACCTTTGACACCGACGGCGGCAGCACCATTGCGCAGCAGACCTATAAATTTGAAGCATCAATCTCCGCCCCGGTTTCCCCCATCAAGGAAGGTCACACCTTCACCGGATGGAGCCCCGCGCTCCCGGATACGATGCCCGCGAACAATCTGACGGTCAAGGCCACGTGGACGGTCAACAGCTACAAGCTCACATGGAATTTCGGCGGCGGACAGACTTCGTCTGAGGACTACACGCAAGGCAATGTTCCTTTTGGCACGGAAATCGTGAAGCCCGCCGACCCGACCCGCACCGGTTATACCTTTGCCGGTTGGACGGAAGCGATTCCCGACACCATGCCCGCGCGTGACCTCGCTATCACCGCACTGTGGACGCCCGTCACGGTCACGCTTACGCTGAACTGCAACTACGGCGAAACGCCCGAGACTGAGACGAGGAACGCCACCTTCGACGCCGAGCTCGGCGACCTGCCCTCCCCCGAACGCACCGGCTACAAATTCGACGGTTGGTTCACCGGGGAAACGGACGGCACGCTGATCACCGCAGGGAGCAAATCCGCCTTTACGAAGGCCACCATTCTCTACGCCCACTGGACGCCGAACACCTATGCTCTCACCTTCTCGCTTGGCTACGACGGCGCGACCGGCATCGACCCGCAGAATGTCACCTTCGACACCGCGGTCGACACGCTTCCCTCCCCCGAGCGCACCGGCTATGACTTCCTCGGCTGGTTCAACGGCGAGCAGGAGCTCAAGGCCGGCGTCGTCTGGACGACCGCCGATAACGCCACCGTAACGGCAAAATGGGAAATTATCACCTATACCGTTACCTATCAGGACGCCGAGGGCGTCAGCAACCCGGCGACCTACACCGTCGAGACCGACGACTTCACGCTGAATAACCCGACCAAGACCGGCTATACCTTCCTCGGTTGGAGCGGCACGGGGCTGACGGGCAGCGAAATGACCGTCACCATCCAAAAGGGCAGCACGGGCAACCGTACCTACACCGCCAATTGGAAGGTCAATCCGTACACCATTACCTTTGACACCGACGGCGGCACGACTGTGGACGCTATCACGCAGGACTACGGCACGGCCATCACCGCCCCGGCTAACCCCACCAAGGAGGGCTACACCTTCGATGGTTGGGACAAGGACATTCCCGACACCATGCCCGCGGAAGACCTAACTCTCACGGCGCAGTGGAGCATCAACGTTTATAAACTGATTTACAAGGTTGACGGTGAGGTCTACAAGGCCTTCTCAGTGAAATATGACACTCCGCTGACCGCCATCGCTGCCCCGGAAAAGAAGGGTCACACCTTCTCCGGTTGGAGCGAGTTGCCCGCCACCATGCCCGCGCATGACGTCACCGTCATCGGCAGCTTCACGCCGAGCACCTACACGGTCACCCTGAACGCCGACGGCGGCAAAATCAACGCAGGCAACGTCACCGAATACACCTACGGCGTCGGCGCGACGCTTCCCGTCGACGTAACGAAGACCGGCTACAACTTCCTCGGCTGGTTTGACGGCGAAGACAAGGTTCTTACCATCGGCACGGAGGATCTCGGCGACAAGACCTACACCGCCCGTTGGAAGGCCAAGACCTACACCGTCACCTTCAACGAGGGCTACGAGGGCGCACCGGGAATTTCGTCGCAAACCGTCGACTATCGCACCGCTTTCGGCACACTGCCCGCACCGGAGCGCGCCGGTTATACCTTTGAGGGCTGGTTCAACGGCCAAAGTCGCGTTACCGAAACGACGGTTTGGGAAACCGATGCAAACGTCACCCTGACGGCGCACTGGAAGGTCATCACCTACACCATCACCTATCAGGATGCCGAGGGCGTCAGCAGCCCGGAGACCTATACCGTCGAGACCGCAGACTTCACGCTGAATAACCCGACCAAGACCGGCTACACCTTCCTCGGTTGGAGCGGCACCGGCTTGGAGGGCGACAGGAATCTGACCGTCACTATCCAAAAGGGCAGCACGGGTGACCGCGAATACACTGCCAATTGGCAGATCAACCAGTACACCATCACCTTTGACACCGACGGCGGCAGCGAGATTGCACCTATCACGCAGGACTACGGCACGGAAATCGCTGCACCCGCCGCGCCGACGAAGACCGGTTATACCTTCGACGGCTGGGATAAGGAAATTCCAGCGACCATGCCCGCCGAGAATTTGACCCTCAAGGCCAAGTGGAAGATCAACCAGTACACCATCACCTTTGACACCGACGGCGGCACGACGATTGCGCCTATCACGCAGGACTACGGCACGGAAATCGCTGCACCCGCCGCGCCCACGAAGACCGGTTATACCTTCGCCGGATGGGATACGGAAATTCCGGCCACCATGCCCGCGCACAACCTGACCATCAAGGCCACGTGGAAGATCAATCAGTACACCATCACCTTTGACACCGACGGCGGCAGCGAGATTGCATCTATCACGCAGGACTACGGCACGGCCATCACCGCGCCCGAAGCACCCACAAAGACCGGTTATACCTTCGCCGGCTGGGATGCGGAAATTCCGGCCACCATGCCCGCCAAGAGCATGGTCATCAAGGCGCTCTGGACGGTCGACCGCTACACCATCACCTTCGTTACCGGCGGCGGCACGGCCATTGCTCCCATCACGCAGGACTACGGCACGGCGGTCACCTCCCCGGCCGACCCCACGCGCGCCGGTTACCTCTTCGACGGCTGGGATGCGGCAATTCCGACAACCATGCCCGCCGAAAACGTCGTCATCACTGCCCAATGGATCAGCTATCTCGACCTGCTGCGCGCCGTGGAAAACTTTGAGGGCGAGAACCTCGCCACCGCCCGCGGCTACTACGCAAAGCTGAACGACGAGCAGAAGACGAAGTACAGCGGCACGGAGCATCAGCTCGCGCTCTTCGAGGCCATCAAGGCCTATGAGACCGCGCAGCTCGAAGCCTCCATCGCTGCAGCCGTCGCGCCGACGAATGATAAGCTGTATCTGAACGGCGAAAAAGTCGCCGACCTCGAGCTGGAAGGCAAGATCCTTGAGACCGACCTCATCCTGATGAGCTGCACCGGTTGGGACTTGCTTGGTGTTCCTTTCCTTGACTTCCTGTGTCAGCAGAAGAATGTCGAGACCATTAAAATTAGTGATCTTCCTCTGCTGAAACGCGATAAGAAAATTCAAGACCCAGAATTCCCCGACGATCCAGAAAAAACTATACTAGTTTTTGATCAACAGCAGGTCATGATTTATGTCGCAGTTGACCTTGGTTTGATTGACAGCAATTTCGACCCAAGCGTAGCCCAAAAGCCCATTTCCGAGCTTGCAATGGATGACCGAAATGTCACTGCTACGTTGACCGCTGGTACCCCAGAGGGGATTGAAATCAACCTAACTTACACCATCCATTTCTTCTTCCACGAGCATACTGTGCAGTGG
>CAKTZP010000075.1 GCA_934636045.1 uncultured Oscillospiraceae bacterium | reverse complement strand
ATTGTGGTCATGGACCGCGGCTCCATCCAGCAGATCGGCACGCCGGAGGATATCTACAACGAGCCGAAAAACGCCTTCGTCGCGGATTTTATCGGCGAGTCAAACATTCTTGACGGCGTGATGCTGGAGGACTGTCTGGTCAAGTTCTTCGGCCGTCAGTTCCGCTGCGTGGACAGCGGCTTTGCAAAGAACGAGCCGGTCGACGTCGTGATCCGCCCGGAGGACATTGACATCGTCCCTGCCGACGCCGGTCACCTGTGCGGCACGGTCACCTCTGTCACCTTCAAGGGCGTCCACTATGACACGATCGTCGATTTCAAGGGCTTCAAGTGGCTCATTCAGACCACGGATTACTGCCCCGTCGGCTCGTACATCGGCATTTGCCTGAATCCCGAGGATATCCATATTATGCACAAGAGCGAGTATTCGGGTATGTTCGGCGATTACAGCTCCTATTCCGCGGAATATGACGAGATCGCGGACGCGGAGGGCGGCGAAGATGAAGAGTAAGTGGCTGTCCGGTCCGTACATTATCTGGATGCTCCTGTTTACACTCATTCCGCTGGGCGTCGTGGCTTACTTCGCCTTTACGGATTCGGTAACGGGAGCCTTTACCCTCGCAAATCTTGCGAAGATCTGGGACTATCTTCCCATCTTCCTCCGCTCGATCTGGCTGAGCATCTTTGCCACGCTGATCTGCCTTGTCATCGGCTATCCTGTGGCGTACTACATTGCGCATTGCTCCCCGCTCAAGCAGCGCTTTCTGCAAATGTTCATCATGCTGCCAATGTGCATGAGCTTCCTGCTGCGCACGCTGGCGTGGGTCGCCCTGCTGGAGGACACCGGCATCATCAATAACTTCGTTCAGTCACTCGGGCTGTCTCCCCTGCCGCTCATCCGCAACAACGGCGCGGTCATCCTCGGTATGGTCTATAACTACCTGCCGTACATGATTCTGCCGCTTTACACGGTCATCATGAAAATTGATCACCGGCTGGTCGAGGCCGCGGAGGATCTCGGCTGCAACACCCGTCAGGTGTTCACCAGGGTCACGCTGCCGCTCTCTGTTCCCGGCATTGTCTCCGGCATCACGATGGTCTTTGTTCCCGCAGTCTCGACCTTCTACATCTCGCAGAAGCTCGGCTCGCCCGGCACGATCCTCATCGGCGACGTCATCGAGTCCCAGTTCAAATCCGCCTACAATCCGAATCTCGGCGCCGCAATGTCGCTGGTGCTGATGGTGCTCATCTTTGCCTGCATCGGCATCATGAACCACTTTACGGACGACGATGAAGAAAGCATGGTGACGATATGAGAAGATTTAACCGTATTTTCACCATTCTGGTCTTTATCTTCCTGTACATCCCGATGGTCGTTCTGGCGATTGCCTCGTTCAACAAGGGCATGGATATCGCCGTGTTCAAGGGCTTCACCTTTGACCAGTACAAGGAGCTGTTCCGCGACTCGTCCCTGCTGGCGCTGCTGCGCAATTCGCTGATCATTTCCGTGCTGGCAAGCCTTCTGGCCACCGTCATCGGCACAGCCGCTGCCATGGGCATCCACAAAATGCGCGGCCGCGTCCGCTCGGCAGTCATGACACTGACGAACATTCCCATGACCAACCCCGAGATTGTCACCGGCGTTTCCATGGCGCTGCTGTTCGCCTTTGCGGGAATGATGCTGCGGATTCATTCGATTCTCGGCTTCTGGACGCTGCTGATCGCGCATATTACCTTCAACCTGCCGTACATCATTCTCAATGTCATGCCGAAGCTGTCGCAGATGGATCCCGACCTGACCGAGGCCGCGCTCGACCTCGGCTGCACGCCCGTGCAGGCGTTCTTCAAGGTCATTATCCACGAGATCATGCCCGGCATCATCTCCGGCATGCTGATGGCCTTCACGATGTCGCTGGATGATTTCGTGATTTCCTACTTTGTCACCGGCTCCGGCTTTGTCACCCTGCCGGTCGAAATCTACAGCTATACGAAAAAGCCCATCCAGCCGAAGGTCTATGCCCTGTTTACGCTGATGTTCCTCGCAATTCTGCTGGTCATGACAGTGATGAACCTCCTGCAGGCGCGGGATAAGACCCGCCGCCAGAAGCAAAGGAGGGCTGCAAAGTGAGAAAGCATCTTCTTTCCCTCCTGCTCGCGCTGCTGATCTGTCTGAGCGCGCTGCCGCTCACAGCCTCCGCCGCGAGCACCGTGACCATCAACGTCTACAACTGGGGGCAGTACATTGCCGACGGTACGGACGATTCGCTCGATGTCATCGCCGCCTTTGAGGAGGCTTACCCGAACATCAAGGTCAATTACATGACCTTTGACAGCAACGAGAGCATGTACACCAAGCTCAAGGCGGGCGGGGCCTCCTTTGACATCATCGTCCCCTCGGATTATATGGTCGACAAGCTCATTCAGGAGGATATGCTTGAGGAGCTGGACTTCTCCAATATTCCGAATTATGAGACGATCGACGAGGGCTTCAAAAACCTCGCCTACGATCCGGAAAATCGCTACTCCGTCCCCTACACATGGGGCACCGTGGGCATTATCTACAACACGAAGTATGTCGATCCTGCGGATGTCACGGGCTGGGAGGTTTTCGGAAACGAAAAGTATGCGGGCAAGATTCTGATGTTCGACAACCCCCGCGACGCCTTCGCCATTGCGCAGCTCGAGCTGGGCTATGACATCAACACCGAGGACAGCGTGGCGCTGGGGCTGGCGGCGCAGCTCCTGCGCGACCAAAAGCCGCTGGTGCAAGCGTATGTGATGGATCAGATTTTCGACAAAATGGAGCGTGCCGAGGCTTGGATCGCGCCGTACTACGCGGGCGACTACCTGACCATGGTCGAGGAAAACCCGGATCTGGCGTTCTATTTCCCGGAGGAGGGCTTTAACCTCTTTGTCGATGCCATCTGCATCCCGAAGGGCGCCGAGCACAAGAAGGAGGCCGAAACCTTCATCAATTTCCTGATCTCGCCGGAGATTTGTGCGCAAAATCTGGAATACCTCGGCTATTCCGCCCCCTCCACCGCCGCAAAGGAGCTGATGGATCCGGAAATGGCCGAAAACCCTGTTGCCTACCCCTCTGACGAGGTGCTGGCACGCGGCGTCGCCTTCCGCGCACTTTCCGAGACGGCAACGCAGGAAATGAACACGCTTTGGCTGACTGTAAAAACTGCCGATACCGCAACAACAGTTTATCTGATCCTGACTGCCGCTGCCGTTGTCGGTGTCGCCGTCCTATGGCTCTATGCAAAAATGCGCCGGCGAGCAAAAAAAGCACGCCGCTGCGCCAAGTGGAAAACCCAATAAAGGCAAATCCCGGTTGGAAGTCTCCTTCCAACCGGGATTCTTTCTCTTACGCCCAGATCAGCCAGATATACGCATATCCGACCAGAACGGCAACAAGGGTAAACGGCAGGCCAATACGCATAAACTGGCTGTTTTTGACCTCATAGCCCTCCTTGCGCAGGATGCCGATGGCGGTAATGTTCGCCGAGGCGCCGATGGGCGTGATATTGCCGCCGAGCGTCGCGCCGGTAAGCAGCCCGAAGTATAGCACGTACGGCACGCCCGTCATGCCCATGGCCACGGCGATGCTCTTGATGACCGGCAGCATCGTAGCCACATACGGGATATTGTCAATAAACGCCGACAGCAGCACCGATGCAAAGACGATGATCGTGTACACCGCGAAGAGATTCCCGCGGCCGAGATTCTTGATGATCTCCGCCAGCGCATCCAGCACACCCGCGCGCTCCACACCGCTGATGATCACAAATAGCGAGGCCAACAGGAGCAGCGTCGGGAAGTCAATCTCCCGCAGCGCCTGCAGCGCCGTCTTGCCGCTCTTGCTCCGCAGCAGTGAATAAACTGCCGTCACAGCAAAAATCGAGAGGCAGATATAGCCGTTGATGTTCTCCGGCAGGCCCTGCAGGAACGACGCGCCGATCAGCAGCACGATGTTTGCCAGCAGCAGGATCGACGGCACATAGTCCTCAACCTCCGTGGAGGCTTGAATATACACCTTACTGCGCTGCTTGCGGAAGATAAACATGATGACCGGGATCGTCGCCAGCGCGCCCAGCTCTACTGCCCAGAAAATGCTGAATTTCCCGTTTAGGAAGAAGAATTCAAAGAAATTCAAGCCCGCATAGCCGCCGAGCATAATCGAGGTCGTGTCGCCCACGAGCGTCGCCGCGCCCTGCAGATTCGACGAGACGGAGATGCAGATGAGCATGTCCACCGGCGAAATTTTCAGCTGCTTTGCCACGGCCAGCCCGATCGGCGCGATCATCAGCACCGTCGCCACATTGTCCATAAATGCCGAAATGAAGCCGGAAAACAGTGAAATCAGCACTACCGCCCACATGGTGTTCGGCGCGATGCGCAGCAGGCGCTCGGCCATACGATCCGGCATTTTGGAGGCAATAAAGAAATACACCGTTCCCATTGTGCCGAACAGCATCATCAGGACATTCCAGTTGATCGCGCCGGCCACATCGGAAAGCGCAGTCAATGGGCTTCCGTCTCCGGAAACACAGCCCCAGATCACAAAAAACACGGCCGAAGCCGCTGCGACCCAGTGCCGCACCTTCGGCAGCATGATCATCAGAACGTAGGTAATTGCGAAAGCGATGATTGGGATCAGCATCAGCAAAGCTCCTTTAAAAAAATTACAAAAAAAGAAAGACCCTCAGCACATCCGTGCTAAAAGTCTCGTTCCCAAGCAGGCGCATACCCACCGGCGCAAGCCGGGCGATTGTTGAGCATGCGTAATAACTACTCCCTTTTAACGCAACTAATATAACAGATTGCGAAAGCTTTGTCAAGGAAAATTCGGCGCATTTCCGCGAATGCGAAAATGCGCCGAAGCAAAATCAATACGGCATGAGCGGAGCGGTGCCGTCGTCAGTGGCCTGTTCCACGGCGCGGATTTCAACATCGTACCCATAGTGATCGTCCACCGTGATGTGAACAGTCTGGCCGACCTTTTTGCCGAGCACGGCGCGGCCGAGGGGCGATTCCATGCTGATAAAGCCCGCGTCCGGCTGGATGCGCACGGTTGAAACGATCTGGATCTCCATCTCCTCCTCATCCTCCGGCAGCCAAAGGGTCACCTTGTCGTACAGCTTTACCACGCCAGCCGCGGCGGGAACGGTGTCCTCGTCGATGAGCTGCGCGGTCTTGATCATGTTTTGCAGATAGCGCACGCGGCTGTCGTTTTTTCGCTGCTCCTGCTTGGCCGCCTTATATTCATAGTTTTCGCTGAGGTCTCCGAAGGCGCGTGTGCGCTTGACCTCCTCCATGATTTTCGGACGGATGTTCAGGCGGCGATCCTCCAGCTCCGCCTCCATGAGTTCAATGTCCTTTTTGGTTAACTTATCATACATTTCCATTCTCCATTTCCTGCGGCATACAGTGCTCAAAAATAGCCAGCACGCCATGCTTTGCTGCATCCTCGACCTGCTCGGTCGAGCGCAGCGTCCAACCGAATTCCTGAACGCCCCATAGCGTGCGGCACAGCCACAGCCCCGGCCGTTTCCTGTCCTCGTAGCGGTACGCAATAAAATGCGGCACCGTCAGAAAATTTGTCAAAAGTGCCGTCAGCATGAACGCAGTTGCCGCCTGAAGCCCGCTGCGGTCCTTCATAAAGTTGCACGACAGCTGCCCGCGCACAACCTCCGGATGGTGCTTGCGCAGATACACCAGCACGCGCGGGTCGAACGATTCAATGCAGTAGTCCAGAGACGGGTAGCGCCGCAGCAGCTGGCAGACCCGGCGCGCCAGCGCCGCGTGGTTGCCCTGAAACGCCTTAAGCTCGATCACGAGCGGCGCCTTGCCCGCAAAAATCGGCAGCACCTGCTCTAAAAACGGAATCGGCTCATCCGTCCCCTCCAGCCGGTATTCGCGCAGCTCCTCCTTCGTGCAGTCGCAGATGCTTCGGTCAACGCCGGTCATCCGCAGCAAGCTCTCGTCGTGCATCACGACCAGCCGTCCGTCCTTGCTCAGGTGCACGTCCAGCTCCGCGCCGTAGCCGTATTCCACCGCGCGGCGAAACGCTGTCAGTGAATTCTCCGGAATTCCCTGCGCGCTGTCGTGCAGCCCGCGGTGCGCATAATGGTGGTCGGCAAGGCCGTAAAACCCGAACCTCCGCCGCTTCGTCCGCAGCGCCAGCACCCACAGCAGCACCAGCAGCACCGGCACCCCGATCAGTACATAGATCATCGTTTCTCAGTCCTCCACATTCAGTGCTTCCAATCCGCGCCTGCTCTTCGGCTTGTTGTCGCCGTGCAGCACGAACGCCATCGTCACAATGGCCAGCCCGGAAAATGCCGCCGCATAAGGGAACAGCACCGTCATGCCGAACTGATCCATCAAAAGGCCGGAGAACATCGGCGTGACCGTCTGCGCCGCCATCGACGCGGTATAGTAAATGCCGGTAAAGCGCCCGACATCTCCGCCGCTGCACATCTCCACGACCATCGGGAAAGAATTGACATTGATGGTCGCCCAGCCAATGCCCGCCAGCGCAAACATCGCGTTCATCAGCATCGTCGGGCTGTCCTCTCGCAGGAAGCAGGCCACCGAAAACGCGCTTGTCAGCATCACGACGCCTGCAATAATCGTCTTTTTCCGGCCGAGCTTGGACGACAGCATACCCACCGGCAGATAGGCCACAATGGCCGCCGCCTGTGCAATGATGAGCGTGAGGTTGTAGTCCTTATTTAAAATATTCGACGCATAGACCGAATACTTCGACGTCACGGCGTTGTAGCCCATGAACCACAGCACAATAGACGCCAGCAGAAAAATCAGCGACCGGCGCTCGCCGCGGCTGAGCTTACGGTGCGTGCGCTCATCCTCGCCCTCGTCCTCAAGGCCGCAGCGGCGGCTGTCCTCCTGCATCTGCCGAACGAGCTTCGGCTCGCGCACCTTCCACAGGAAGATTGCCAGCGCCAGCAGCATCACCCCCGCGATGACCATAAAATACGTCGTGTAGCTCATCATGGCATTCTTCGTCGCGCTGGTAGCAAACACCATGCCCAGCACAAGAATCAGAATGCCGCCCGCCGAGCCCATCAGATTGATCACCGCGTTTGCCTTGGAGCGCAGCGGCTTTACGGTTACATCCGGCATCAGCGCCACCGCCGGCGTACGGAAGATGGCCATGGAGATCAGCAACAGCAGCAGCACCAGAATGAACACGATCAGTGCCCCCGGCGCAGAGCGCGTTGTCTCACGTGCATAGGCCTGCCGTGCAGGCACGACAAACTGCGCGTACGCATCGCCCTCGTCGTCCGAGCGGATCGCACAGAATTCGTCCTGCGTATATCGCTCAGACAGCACAAAACGCTCGCCCTCCGGCGTCATCAGCTCTTTTTCGCTCTGCGTCTGATAAATCACGCTCAGCGCCGCCGGGTCATCCGGCACAGCGACCTCCTGCACGGCGCGCAGCTGGTAGTTATCCACAAACGACAGGCACACCAGCAAGATCGCCGCCGCGATCGTCCCCGCCAGGATAAACGGCGTGCGCCGGCCCAGCCGCGAGGTGCAGCGGTCGGAGATCATACCAAACAGCGGCAGCATAAACAGCGCCAGAATATTGTCCAGCGCCATGATTATGCCCGACGCCGTCTGCGGCAGGCCGAATTTGTTCGTCAGGATCAGCGGAATGGTGTTGTCATAGGCCTGCCAGAAGGCGCAGATCAGGAAAAATGCAAACCCGACAAAGATCGTGCGTTTGTAATTGAGCTTCACGGTTTTCTCTCTCCAATCAGGTGGTTTAGAAGGTCGCGGATGTTGTCAAAAATATAGGTGGGCTTTTCCGGTGAGGCCGGGATATCCGCCATGGTGCTCTCGCCGGAGAGCACCAGCGCCGTGTCGATTCCCGCATGAACGCCGCAGGCGATATCGGTGTACAGCCGGTCGCCGACCATCAGCGTCTGCGCCGGTGCGGTGCCGCAGCGCTGCATAGCAAGCTGCGCCATAGCCGGCTCGGGCTTTCCGATAAACCTCGGCCGGCGCCCCGTCGCGCGAAACAGCATCTCGCATACGCTCCCGCAGTCCGGCACATAGCCATACCACGTCGGGCACACCCAGTCGGGATTGGCTGCCACGAATTCCACGCCGCGGTTGAGCAGAATGCATGCATCCTCGAGCTTTTGAAACGTCAGCTCCGTGTCAAAGCCGCATACGAGCGCCTCCACCTCCGGCTCGGGCCTCTCCGTCAGGCGGAAGCCCGCCTGCGCCAGCTGCTGCCGGAACGACGTCGTGCCGAAGGCATAGACGAGCTTATTTCTCCAGCCCCCCGCCGTCAGATCCGCAATCAGCGCATCGACGGAGGTCAAAAAGTCCTCCGCCGTCGCCGCAATACCCAGTCGCCGCAGTTTTTCAATGTATGCCGTCACGCTCCGTGAGGAATTATTGGTCAAAAACAGATACCGCCCGCCGCTGCGCCGCACATAGTCCAAAAAATCCGCCGTTCCGTCGAACAGCGCCTCGTCGAGATAGATCGTTCCGTCCATATCCAGCAAGAACAGCCGTTTTTCCCGCAGTCGTTCTGTCACGCCGTCTCCCCCTTTTTCTCTATTGTACCATTATAATCCCTCTACACGCCGGGCGCAAGAGGCAATCCGTTTTTTCTCGTTCGAAAAAAAGCAAGATTTTTCGCGGAAAGGGTTGTAATCATTGTAATTTTTTGTTACAATATAAGGACGAAGGAAGGAGCGATGGCATGAAGCTGATCTCTTGGAACGTCAATGGCATTCGCGCGTGCATGGAAAAGGGCTTTTGTGAGACCTTTTCTCTCCTGAACGCCGATTTTTTCTGCCTGCAGGAAACCAAAGCCCAGCCCGAGCAGGTCGCGTTGGAGTTCCCCGGCTACCAGCGCTTTTGGTACTCTGCGGAGAAAAAGGGCTACTCCGGCACGGCGATCTATACCAAGCATGAGCCGCTCTCCGTCCGCTACGGCATCGGCATCGAGCCGCTCGACCACGAGGGGCGCCTCATCACGCTGGAATACCCGCACTGCTTCGTCCTCACCTGCTACACCCCGAATGCGCAGGACGGTCTAAAGCGGCTGGAGCACCGGCTGCAATGGGAGGCCGCGCTGCGGGACTATCTGGTCGCGCTGGACAAGGAAAAGCCCGTCATCTTCTGTGGCGATCTGAACGTTGCGCACCAAGAGATCGACCTGAAGAACCCGAAATCGAACCGCGGCAACCCCGGCTTTTCCGATGAAGAGCGCGAGCAGTTCTCGCTGCTGCTGGAATCCGGCTTTACCGATACCTTCCGCTACCGCTACCCTGACCTGACCGACGCCTACTCGTGGTGGAGCTACCGTTTCCACGCGCGGGAAAAGAACGTCGGCTGGCGCATCGACTATTTTCTTGTTTCTGACCGTCTGCGCCCGTCCATTGTCGCCACCCCGATCTACCAAGAAATCTTCGGCTCCGATCACTGCCCCGTCGGGCTGGAGCTGTCCATGGAGGTATAACATGAAACGAAAGCTAGTTTGTCTTCTGCTGTGTCTGAGTGTGCTGCTGTCCTGCATTCCGGCCGTTGCAGCATATTCCAACGTCAGCGACTGGGCCAAGGAGGCCGTCGACGCCATGTACTCGCTCGGCTTTTTGCCTGAGAGTCTGGACAAGGCCAACATGAAAAACAGCATCACCCGCGGCCAGATGTGCAAAATGGCCGTGCTGGTCTATGAGCACCTGATGGGCGGCTATGCCTACCCCGACTCCACCAAGCACTTTACCGACACCACGGACTCCGCCATCTGCTATGCCTACGAGCAGGGCATTATCTCCGGCTATGACGACGGCACCTTCCGTCCGAACGAGCCGCTGACCCGGCAGGACTTCTTCAAAATCACCCACAACCTCATGGGCAGCGCCTACTGCGACACCACGGACGTCGAACGCGCCTCGCTCGACCGCTTCTCGGACGCGTCCTCGGTCAGCAGCTATGCCGTTGAGCCGACGCAGATCATGGTCTCCATCGGCGTCGTGCAGGGCACCGGCACCAAGCTTGAGCCCCGCGCCTACACCTCCTGTGAGGAGGCCATCATGATGTTCTTCCGCGCCTAC
>CAKTZP010000074.1 GCA_934636045.1 uncultured Oscillospiraceae bacterium | reverse complement strand
TGCAAACGCCGCTTTCCAGCTTTCAGTTTGAATATACGCAAGGGCATTCGCATCACCCTGCTGAACTTTTCGAATAACCACTTCCATTTTCATGTCTCCTTATTTATCTAATGCAGATGTCCTGCGTTGCCGCTGTGATTTTTCTTTTTAGCGTTCTCTGGCTGCGGATGCTTTTTGCGGCTCCTCCTCGCTCCGCTCGCCGTCCACAAGCTCATTCTCCTTCTTATCCAGATTGAGCAGGGCATTCCGCTTGTTCAGCAATCTGAGCCACAGGGCAATACACCGAAACCCTGCATTTACAGATCGCCCTCCCTGCGATTCACCGAAGCTCCGGCGTCAAAGCCGTTGGGAAAACGCTGGCGCAGCTTGTCCAGATTCCCCTGAAAAACAGCTTCCAGCGGAACATCCAATGCCGTGGCAGCCTCGGCAAGATACCACGCCACATCCCCAAGCTCCCTGACCAAATGCTCCTTATCCAGCTCATGTCCCTGCATCAGCCACTTTTTCACGATGTCAATGGCCTCCCCGGATTCCCCGCACAAGCCCATGACGCTGTTGATGAGAACATCCTTTTTGTCAAGCGCCGGATTCAGCGTTGCCATTGCCGCTTTTTGATATTCGTTGACTTGCATCTGTTTCCTCCGTTATTTTGCCTGCGCAAATTGATAAGCCTGCTCAATCCAATCAAACAGCTCCTCGTCCAAATCGGACGGACTGCTGATAACAAAATGCGTTGTCCACCGTCCCGGATACGGCTCGGTTTTTGCCGCCACCCGGTCGGATTCCGGCGGAGCGGGCAGCCCCAGCGTCAGCACAAAATAGTCATCCGGCAGCTCCGCTTTCTTTTTTACCTTCAAGAAGGATACACAGGCATAAAGGTGCCGATTGTAGTATGAGATTTGAGATTTTTGCACTTTGATCCGGCTTTCAGGGAATCTGGTAAGCAGCTTTTCCTGAAAGCACGCATACAGCGGATAGGCAGCCTGATGTCGGTCAAAGAAAAACAAGGTGTCCTGTATCGTTGTGTCCATTCTGTTCCCCTCCGCAAATCCCGGGCTTTTGTTCTGCCTCTTTCCCGGACAAATCACGATTTATCGGCGTTTTTTTTTGCGTGCTTTGGGTGCCGTTGCCTGATAGCTCATGTCAAGCAGCATTTTGATTTTATCATCGGATACGCTGCCGTCCAGTGCAGCGGTAATCCAGTTATCCTTGCTCATGTGATACGCCGGGAAAAAACCGGGCTCCTCCCGCAGTGCGCCAATCAAAATGGGGTCACTTTTGAAATTGACCACCTCCAGCAGCGCTTCCTCTTTCATCCCCAATTTATTTTTTGGAATATCCATAATGATTGCAAACCATTTCCGATTATTGCTATGGCGAAACACCTCGTAATTGGGGTATTTGCGCCATGGATAGTCTGCATCCGCATGGTATGCTTCCAGTATAAACGCTTCTAATTCATCGCGCTTCACGGCTTTGCCTCCACATCCTCCGATTTGTCAGCATCATTATATCACACACCCGGCACATTATCCGGCGCACGTATCACAGCGGCAACGCAGATGTTCCACATTGCCGCTGTGCCTTGCCCTCCGGGGGCTCTGTCTATTGAATATGCGTATGGTTATTGATGTGATCCATGCAGTAGCAGTAGTAACCCTTACATTTGGAGCAGTAGCGGAATTCGAGGTCGGGGTAGTCAGTATCGGTGCGGCCGCAGACGGTGCATTTGTGGCGATAGGGACGGGCGCCGGCGCTTGCCTGCCCTGCGCCGCGCTTCGGTGCATCGGCAATCGGGCGCGCCGGCCGCTTTGGGCGGTGGCTGTGATAGCCTCTGCGCGGGAGGAGGTTGCCGACCTCCTTGCCGAAGGTCAATGCGTAGTTCAGCAGTGCAATCACTGCGGGCGTGGCAAAAATGATGAATGCCAGCCAAACCGGGCGGAAGAACACCAGATACTGCACAATCTCGAACACCGTCAGGGCAATATCGATCAGCGCCATCCAGCGCATTTTGACCGGAATGACGAAAAACACCAGCACCTGCTGCTCGGGGATCAGCGTCGCAACGGCAAGGAAGAGCGAGATATTGAGATAATACGGCGTGACGTAAATATTGATCTTGAAGATCGCATAGACCATCAGAGCGATCATACCGGTCAGCAAAACGCCGCCGCCGTAATAGAGGTTCATCCGCAGCGTGCCCCACGCGCTTTCGATCATCCTGCCAAGCCACCAGTAGAAATAGGCCGACAGGAGCAGGAAAAAGAAGCTGATGACGCCGCCGCCATAGGAAAAGCTGTAAGTAAACACAAAGGAAATCAGCCGCCAAACCTGACCGTGCAGGATCTTTGCGCCGTCAAAATTCAGCGCGCCGTAGACCATGCTGTTGTTGGTGATGACCGCAAGAAAATAGACCAGCACATTCCCCAGCACGACGAAAAGCATCAGATTCGGGATGCCCTTATCGCGGTTGCGGAACAGCCAGCGGTGATATTTGGTTCGCAAAGCTTTCATCGAATTCCTCCTTTGGAATTGCTGTGAACATTGTAGCCGATTTTGGACGATTTGTCCATGAATTAACTATGAATTTTGGCAGGTTGTTGAAAAAAGTCCGGCACTGTGCTATGATAGAGGCGAAAAACAGACAGGAGGTCGGCGCTTATGAGCCACGTCAGAGATAGGTCCCTCGCGGAGTACGGCCGGATGAAGATCGAATGGGTACAGGATTTTATGCCTGCGCTGTGCGCCATCCGCGACCGCTTCGCGGCAGAAAAGCCCTTTGCGGGCAAGAAAATTACCATTTCCATTCATCTGGAGGCAAAAACGGCATTTTTGGCGCTGTGTCTGGCCGCAGGCGGTGCGGAGGTGCATGCCACCGGCTGCAACCCCCTGTCCACGCAGGACGATGTGGCAGCGGGGCTGGCCTCGCTGGGCGTGGAATGCTACGCAATGCACGGCGTCAGCCCAAAGGAATATGAGCAGCTGTTGGTGGAGGCGCTTTCCTGCCATCCCGATTTGATTATTGACGACGGCGGCGACCTTTTAGACCTGCTCAGCGGCGAATATGCCCATCTCGGCGACAAAATTATCGGCGGCGCGGAGGAGACCACCACCGGCATCCACCGTCTGCATGCCAGAGCCAAGGCGGGCGTGCTCCCCTTCCCGATGATGAACGTCAACGACGCCAAGTGCAAGCACTATTACGACAACAAATATGGTACCGGCCAGTCGGTCTGGGACTCCATCATGCACACGACGAATCTGCTCGTGGCGGGCAAGACCGTCGTCGTGGCGGGCTACGGCTACTGCGGCCGCGGCGTGGCCATGCGCGCCAAGGGTATGGGCGCGGACGTGATCGTCACGGAGATCGATCCCATCAAGGCGCTCGAGGCCTCGATGGACGGCTGCCGCGTGATGCCGATGGACGAGGCGGCAAAGCAGGGCGATATTTTTATCACCACCACCGGCTGCCGGGACGTCATCACGGAGCGGCATTTCGCAGTGATGAAGAACAATGCATTTTTGTCCAACGCAGGACATTTTAACGTGGAGGTCAACGGCGAAGCGCTGGAAAAAATGGCCGTGCGCGTCTTCAAGCGCCGCAACGACATCGTCGGCTACGAGCTGCCCGACGGCCGCGTGCTGAATCTGCTGGCCGAAGGACGGCTGGTCAACCTCGCCTCCGGCAACGGCCACCCGGCGGAGATCATGGACACGAGCTTCTCCGTGCAGGCGCTTTCGCTGGAATACATGCTCCGAAACGGCGCGAAGCTCGACCGGCAGGTCTATGAGGTGCCGAAGGAAATCGACGACGCGGTGTCGCTGCTGAAGCTGAAGGGCGCGGGACTGCAGATCGACCATCTGACGGACGAGCAGATTGCCTATCTTTCCGGCTGGCAGGTGTAAGCCATGAAGCTGTATTTCAAGCAGCGGCTGTTTTCATGGTTTGACAGCTATGATATCTACGGCGAGGACGGGCAGGTGTGCTACACCGTTGAGGGCAAGCTCTCGTGGGGGCACAAGCTGCACATTTTGAATCCCGCCGGGGCGCATATTGCCACAGTGAAGGAGGTTGTGCTGACGCTCCTGCCGTGCTTTGAGCTGTATCTCGGTGAGCAGTACCTCGGCTGCATTCAGAAGAAATTCTCCTTCTTCCGGCCGCAGTATCAGATCGACTGCAACGGCTGGCAGGTCGAGGGTGACCTTTTCGGGTGGGACTACCAGATCACCGGCGCGAGCGGCGCGCCCGTGGCCACGGTGAGCAAGGAGCTGTTCCGCCTGACCGACACCTATGTCATCGACGTCAACGACCCGCGCGACGCCCTCTGTGCTCTGATGCTGGTGCTGGCCATCGACGCCGAAAAATGCTCCAGAAATTGACCAAGCTGTTGCAAAGCCAAAGCTTTGCAGCAGCTTTTTATGCCAGCAGCGGGCGGATGTACCCGCCAGGGGTATGCCGCATCCGTAAGGCGGCACAGCCGCCAATGGCTGCGCTATGGGCATCTGCCCCTACGAATTCGATGCGGACCCGCGGCGGGCTCGGGTGAGCCCGCCCTACGGCGAGGAACGGAATTTGCGGCGGAGGGGGAGAAACCCGCTCTGCGAATAATGTAAAGCCCCGCCCTGTATCAGCAGAGCGGGGGCTTGCAGACTGTTAAAAAAGTCCGATTTTGTCATTGCGATGTCGCAGCCGTTAGCGGCTTTGCCGCCTTACGGATGCGGCCACTCCGCTTGCCGGTCGGCCGCTTGCGGCCGTGGCAATCTCGAGCTTGACGGCTTATTCCTTTTCAAATTCCTTGGCGACGTCCTCCAGCAGGCTGCGAATGGGAAGGTGCTGGGGGCAGGCCTTTTCGCACTTGCCGCACTTTACGCAGTCTGAGGCGCGGCTGCCGGGGGCGGTATGGATTTCCGAATAATAATAGTCGGCGTTCCATGCGTGTTGGATCCGCTTGGCATTCATCAGCGCAAAGAGGTCCGGAATCGAGATATGCTGTGGACAGCCCTCAACGCAGTAGCGGCAGGCCGTGCAGGGAATCAGGTTCTTGGCATTGACGATATCGCAAACCTGCCGCACTGCGGCAAGCTCCTTTTCGTCGAGCGGGCGGAAATCGCGCATGAAGCTGAGGTTATCCTCCATCTGTGCCAGACTGCTCATGCCGGAGAGCACCATCAGCATGCCGGGGAAGCCCGCGGCAAAGCGAATGGCATAGCTGGCAGGGCTGCCGCCGTGCAGAGCTTCGAGCACATCGAGCGCATCCTGCGGCAGATTCGCAAGACTGCCGCCCTTGACCGGCTCCATAACGATAATGGGCTTGTTGTGCTTGCGGCAAACCTCATAGCACTTGCGGGCCTGAACGGCGGGATCCTCGTAGTCCAGATAGTTGAACTGGATCTGCACGACCTCGATCTGCGGATATTCGCTGAGGATCTGCTCCAGCACCTCAGCACGGTCGTGGAAGGAAATGCCGACGTGGCGCACCTTCCCCTCTTCCTTGAGCGCAAAGGCAGTCTCGTAGGCGCGGTGCTTCTTAAAATATTGATAAACCTCCGCACACTGCGCGTGCATCAGGTAGTAATCAAAATACTCCACGCCGCATGCAGCCAGCTGGGATTCAAGAAACGGGCGGATCTCGGCCTCGCTCTTAAAGTACAAATCCGTCAGCTTGTTGGTCAGGATATAGCGGTCACGCGGGTAGCGGCTGGTCAGACAGTCGCGCAGCGCCAGCTCGCTCTTGCCCTCAAGGTAGCCGTGCGCCGTGTCAAAATAGTTGAAGCCCGCGTCCAAAAAGGCATCCACCATGCGGCTGGTTTCTTCCAAATCCACCTCGCCGTCCTTCAGCGGGAAGCGCATGCAGCCAAAGCCAAAGTTCTTCTTGATCTTTTCCATTTTTCGGATGCTCCTTTCGAGTGTTGTGGATAAGTATATGATAGCGAACTTTTCCGGAAATTTCAATCGTTTTGTCCGGATTTTACTCCTTTTTCGGCAAAAAACGCGCCATACGGCGCGCTTTTGCGGTCAGTTGCTGTCGTTATCGATGTGGCGCTGGATGCGGTCAATGATCATTTCCAGTGCAACAAGATTCTTGCCGCCTTCAAGCACGACGAGGTCGGCATTCTTCTTGCTCGGCTCAACGAACTGCTCGTGCATGGGCTTGACCGTGGCAAGATACTGTGTCAGGACAGAATCGAGGCTTCTGCCGCGCTTGGCCACATCGCGGCGGATGCGGCGGATCAAGCGGACATCGGCGTCGGTATCCACGAAAATTTTGATGTCCATTTGGGAGCAGAGCGCCTTGTTCTCAAAAATCAGGATCCCCTCAACCAAAATGACCTTGCGCGGCTCGATGCGGGTCGTCTCCTCGCAGCGCGCATAGTTGGTATAATCATAGATCGGGCACTCAATGGGACGCCCGGCCTTGAGCTCCTTGAGGTGCTCAATCATCATTTCCGTATCAAAGGCGTCGGGATGGTCATAGTTGACCTGCTTCCGTTCTTCGATGGAAATCTCGTCATAGGGGCGGTAGTAGTTGTCGTGGCTGAGAACGGTTACTTCATCGCGGAAACGGGCGATCAGATTTTTCATTAGGGTGGTCTTGCCGCTTCCGCTGCCGCCAGCAATACCTATGACAATAATATTCGACATATTTTTTCCTCCGTGCGAGATCAAAAAGCAAACGATGATGCTATCCCCGCAGGGCGCAGGGATAGCATCATGTATTCAGGAACGATGGTGTCTCAGCGCTGACCCTTATCGTAGGGGATGCCCTCGGCCTTGGGGGCGCGGGACTTCTTGGACGTAAAGGCAAGCACGATCAGCGAGACGATGTAGGGCAGCATGTTGTAAACGGCGCTCGGAATATTCATCGCGGTGAGGAAATCGAAGCCGTTGTAGGTGTTGCCCAGCGCGCGGAAGAAGCCGAACAGCAATGCAGCCAGCGCAATGCGAACCGGATCCCATGCGCCAAAGATCATGACCGCCAGAGCCAAGAAGCCGAAGCCGGCGACGCCGTTTTCAAACTTCCAGAGGCTGACGCCCGCGGTGATGTAGGTGATGCCGCCGAGGCCGCCGAGGAAGCCAGAGATCAGAACGCCGGCGTAGCGCATCTTGTAGACGTTGATGCCGACGGAGTCAGCCGCCTGCGGGTGCTCGCCGCACGCGCGGAGGCGCAGGCCGAAGCGAGTCTTATACAGCAGCACAATGGAGACGATCAGCAGAAGGAAGGCGACAATCATGAACCAGTTCAGCTCAAAGCCGCCGATGTTGGACAGGAACGCCTTCTTCTGGTTAAAGTACTGGATCTCAGAGGAGTGGTCGTCGGGATTTGCGGCGGTGTTCATCGACTTGACGACGACGGTTGCCAGCGCCGTGCCAAGCAGGTTCATGGCCGTGCCGACGATTGTCTGATCCGCCTTAAAGTTGATACACGCAACTGCCAGCAGCAGGGAGTATATCATGCCGAACAAGACCGACGCACCGAGAACGGCGGCGAACATACCGATGTCCGCGCCGGCACTGCCGCCGCTGTAGGGCAGGAAGCGCATGACCAGCGCGCCGCCGAGGGCGCCGATGACCATGATGCCCTCCAGGCCGATGTTGATCACGCCGGAGTGCTCGGAGAAGCAGCCGCCAAGGGCAACCAGCAGCAGGACGGCGGCAAAGATGAGGGTGTATTGGACGAGCAATAACATTACTTGTCGCCTCCTTTCTTCAGTTCGGAAGCTTGTGCGGCCTTATGCATCCGCTTTTCCTCGCGCTTGTCGAGGGAGCGGTTCATGGTCGTCTTGAAGAACAGGACAAAGCCGCAGAGGTAGATGATCACGGCGGAGATGAAGTCGGCGATCTGCGCGCAGTAGTGGCTCAGGTCAACGTTGCCGCCGCCGAGGGTGATATGCTGGATAAAGAACGATGAGAAAATCGCACCGATGGGATGCAGGCCGCCGAGGAAGGCCGCGGCAATGCCGTTAAAGCCCATCGCCGGAACGGACGAGGAGTTGACGTTCCACTGTTCAAAGTCCGACAGGAAGTAGAGCCCCGCGCCGAGGCCGGCCAGTGCGCCCGCAATGACCATTGAAAGGATGATGTTGCGGTTTTCCTTCATGCCGCAGTACTTTGCCGCATGGAGGTTATTGCCGGTCGCCTTGAGCTCGTAGCCGAACTTGGTCTTGTCCAGGACGATCCAGACCAGAATGGCGATCAGCACTGCGATGGGGATCGCGATGGTGACGTATTGGTTCTTGCTGAACAGCTCATCGAGCCCCAGCGTGGGCAGGATCGACTGGGTATGGCCGAGCTTGACCAGACGGTAGGTGTCCTTGCCGGTCGGATCCATGCCGGGCTTGAGGATCAGGTTCGTTGCATACAGGCTGATCCAGTTGAGCATGATGCCGGAGATAACGACGTTGACGTTGCAGTAAGCACGCAGCGCGCCGCAGATGGCGCCGGAAACGGCAGCCGCCGCAATGGCCGCGAGCAGGCAGACATACCACGGCAGGCCGGGAATCAGCGCACAGTAGAGCGCTGCCGCCGCGCCGATGACATACTGACCGGCCGCGCCGATGTTGAACAGGCCAACCTTATAGGCAAACAGAACCGACAGAGAGCACAGCAGCAGCGGTGCCGTCTTGACGAGGGTGTTGCCGAGGTACTTGATGCGCGCAGCGGCGGAGGGATACTTCAGGAAGTTCTTCAGCACGCCGAGAATCGCGCCCCAAGCGCCGGAGGGCTCAATAATGAGCAGCGCCAGGTAGCCGACGAACAGACCGAGAATGATGCACAGCAGCGACGAGATCAGGGTCTGCACGCCGCTTTTGCGCAGCAGCGGAGTCTTCTGTTTCATCTTACTGCACCTCCGTTCTCTTTGCGCCGGCCATGTACAGGCCGAGCTCCTCGACTGTCGTGGTCTTGGGATCGAGCTGGCCGACGATCTCGCCCTCGTACATCACAAGGATGCGGTCGGACAAGCTCATGACCTCCTCGAGCTCGAGGGAGACCAGCAGCACGCCCTTGTTCTGGTCGCGCTGCGCGACGATCTGCTTGTGGATGTACTCGATCGCACCGACGTCGAGGCCGCGGGTGGGCTGCACCGCAATGAGCAGCTCAGGATCGCGGTCAATCTCGCGGGCGACGATTGCCTTCTGCTGGTTGCCGCCGGACATGGAGCGCGCCATGGTAATCGCGCCCTGGCCGGAGCGGACGTCGTACTGGTCAATCAGGCGGTTGGCATACTCGCGGATATTGCCGCGGCGCAGGAAGCCGAGCGCGCTGGTGAACTGCGGCTCAAAATAGCGCTGCAGGATCAGGTTATATTCCAGAGAATAGTCCAGCACGAGGCCGTGCTTGTGGCGGTCTTCGGGAATGTGGCTCATGCCCATGACCGAGCGCTTGCGGATGGGCGCGTGGGTAATGTCCTCGCCGAGGAACGTCACATGCCCACCCTTAACGGGCTCAAGGCCGGTCAGACCATAAACCAGCTCCGTCTGGCCGTTGCCGTCAATGCCGGCAATGCAGACGATTTCGCCGCGGCGCACCTGGAAGGAGACGTCCTTGACGGCGTTGTTTTTGTGCATCTTGGATGCAACGGTCAGTCCCTGCACGTCGAGAACGACGTCCGTGGGCTTGGCCGGCTCCTTGTGAACGACGAATTCCACGTCGCGGCCGACCATCATGCGGGAAAGCTCTTCCTTCGTGGTGCTGGCGACCTCGACGGTGCCGATGTACTTGCCCTTGCGCAGAACAGAGCAGCGGTCGGCAACGGACATGATCTCGTTGAGCTTGTGGGAGATGAAGAGGATGGACTTGCCCTCGGCCGCGAGGCCGCGCATGATCTCCATCAGCTCGTCGATCTCCTGCGGCGTCAGCACCGCCGTCGGCTCGTCAAAGATCAGGATCTCGTTTTCGCGATAAAGCATCTTGAGAATCTCGGTACGCTGCTGCATACCGACGGTGATATCCTCAATAATGGCATCCGGATCGACATGCAGGCCATACCGGTTGGACAGCTCCATGACCTTCTGCCGCGCCTCATCCTTGCGAAGGAACCCGAATTTATTCGGTTCGACGCCGAGAATGATGTTGTCGAGGACAGAGAAGCACTCGACCAGCTTGAAGTGCTGGTGCACCATGCCGATTCCAAGTCGAT
>CAKTZP010000073.1 GCA_934636045.1 uncultured Oscillospiraceae bacterium | reverse complement strand
TTGCCGATATGGCGCGGGCAAATCTGCGCCTGCGCATGGGCGAGCGCGTGATGCTTCTGCTGGCGCGCTTCCCGGTCAAGACATTTGAAGACCTGTACCAGGGCGTGAAGGCGATTGCGCTGGAGCGCTTTATCCCGCGCGACGGCGCGTTCCCGGTCAAGGGCTACAGCCTCGATTCGCAGCTGCACTCCGTGCCGGACTGTCAGGCCATTGCCAAAAAGGCGGCCGTCGACCGGCTGGGCGCAAGGTACGGCCTGACGTGGCTGCCGGAAACGGGCGAGACCTATCAGCTCCGCTTTTCCATCATGAAGGACGTCTGCGAGGTCTTTCTCGACACGTCCGGCGTCAGCCTGCACAAGCGCGGCTACCGCGCCGTGGGCAACGAGGCGCCGCTGCACGAGACGATGGCCGCGGCGATGGTCAATCTGGCGCGCTATCGCGGGCGGGATTTCTTCTGGGATCCCTTCTGCGGCTCGGGCACGATCGTCATCGAGGCCGCGCTGACGGCACTCAACCGCGCGCCGGGACTGAACCGGGACTTTGCCGCGCAGAAATGGGCGTGCGTGCCGCAAGCGGTCTGGACGGACGCGCGGCAGGAGGCCAAGGATCTGGAATTCCGCGGCGAGTATCACATCCTCGGCACGGACATCGACCCGGCCAGCCTGTCCATTGCGATTGCAAACGCCAAAAAGGCGGGCGTGTCGAACTGTATCGACTTCCGCGAGGGCGACGCGACAAAGCTGCCGCTGCCCGCGCCGGGCGGCGTGATCGTCTGCAACCCGCCCTACGGCGAGCGGATGATGGAGCAGCGCGCGGCGCAGCAGCTGATGCGCGCCTTTGGCCGCCATTTGCGCTATGCCGACGGGTGGAGCAAGTATATCATCTCCTCCGAGGCGGAGTTTGAGCACTGGTTCGGCGCCCCGGCGACCAAAAAGCGCAAGCTGTATAACGGCAGGCTGCAATGCAACGTGTATATGTATTACGGAAGGTAGGCGGAAGGGAAGCATGAAGCATCTGTTTATCATCAACCCCGCAGCGGGCAAATATGACAAGACCGGCGAGATCACGCAGAAGGTGCGCGAGGCGTGCGACAAGCGCTGCCTTGCCTATGAGATTCTGGTGTCCCGTCAGGCAGGCGACTGCCAGAAGCTGGCGCAGGCGGCCGCGGCCTCGGGCGACCCGGTGCGCATCTATGCCTGCGGCGGCGATGGCACGCTCAACGAGGTCATCAACGGCGTGATCGGCCACCCGAACGCGGCGGTGACGCATTTTCCGGCCGGCTCGGGCAATGATTTTATCAAGATTTTCTCCGACCCGGCGGCCTTCCGCGATGTTGGCCGCCTGCTCGACGGCGAGGTTTCCGACTTCGATGTCATTCGCTGCCTCGACGAGCACTACGCGCTGAACATCTGCTCCATGGGCTTCGATGCCCGCATTGGCACGTCCATCAGCAAGTATAAGCGCATTCCGCTGGTCAGCGGCTCCGGCGCCTACGTGCTCTCGACGGGGGTGAACCTCATCAAGGGCATCCAGCAGCACTACGTCATCGAGGTCGACGGCGAGCGCATCGACGGCAAGCAGAGCCTGATCTGCATCGCCAACGGCCGCTGGTACGGCGGCGGCTTCAACCCGCTGCCCGAGGCCGAACCGGACGACGGTCTGCTGGACGTGCTGATCGTCAAGGGCGTCAGCCGCCTGACTGTGGCGAATGTGATCGGCAAATATAAGGCCGGCAAGCATGCCGAGCTTTCGGATATCATCCGGCACTGCCGCTGCCGGAGCATCACCATCCACTGCGACAAGCCCAGCGAGATCAATATGGACGGCGAGCTGCTCTATGCCCGCGACGTCACCTTTGACCTGCTTCCCAAGGCCATCCGCTTCTTCTACCCCAAGGGTCTGACCTACCGCGCAAAAAAGCAGGGCTAGAGAAAGCGCAGCCGCTTCTCCGGGGGAGCGCGAGCGCACCATCAAAAACACCGAGCCGCAGCGGAGAGCATCTCCGCTGCGGCTCGGTTCGCTGTTAAAAAGGTGACAAGATCGGGCCTTTTGAAAGTCTGCGTCCCCCTCCGCCTGAGGACGGAGGGGGACTTGAAAATCAGACCTTATTCGGGGACGACAGTGTACCAAGTGTCCGTGCCGTGCGTTTCGGTCACGACTTTGTAGCCATCGGCGACGAAGTTGGTCGGCTGCAGATAATCGTCGCCGCCGGCAGGGTTGAAGTTCACAAATGTGCCGCCCTTGACGGTGATGGTGCCATGGCTGCTGTTGTTCAGGTTCAGCACATAATACTTATCCCGATAGTTATAGTTGGTGTAGAAGAAGCCACCCTCGATGACAATGTCGCCGCCGGTAGAGTAGATGACGGAATTGCCGATTCCATTTGCGTCGCCGCCGACAGTGAAGGTGCCATCCTTAATGGTAACCTTGGCTCCCGTCTCAGCCGCACACACACAGACGTTGTTACCGCCTGCGCCACCGTCAAAGGTGCCGCCGGTGATGGTGACATCAGCACCGCTGGTGGCCTTCACTGCTATGGCATCCGGATTCGTCGCGGTGATGCCGGTGCTGAGGGTATAGGTGCCGCTTGCAAAGGTCTTGCCGTCGGCGATTACTTCGGTATAATCCGCTTTCGCATCATACTGGTTGTTGAAGCTGTCGTTTTCGACCGTATCCTGCGTTGCGTAAACGGTGATGGTGATGCCGTCCAGCGTCAGATCCTGATAATCGTTGCCGGCAGTGGTCTGCATCACGCCCTTGATGTAATACACGTCGCTGGTCGTTTCGCCCGCCTTCAGATTGCCGACGAAGTCTTCAATTGCGACCGCTTCTGCGTCTTCCGCAGTGCTTGTTACAACATAGAAGTCGATCACATCCAACAGGCTCACGCCGTCCTTAGCGGTATCGTCTACCTTACCGTTGACGATGTTGTCCTTGTTGATCTCCGCCTTCCACTTCAGCGCCAGATTGCCCTTGTTGGCAATTCTGAAGCCCTCGGTCAGATAGCGGCAGCCCGGCTCCCAGAGAATCTCTGCGCCAGCTTCTGTATCCGTCGCTGCAGCCTTTGTGAAGCTCAGCGTCGCAACATGCCGGTTGCTCTCGGCGCCGATGATGTCGACGTCCAAATTACCCGATTGAATCTTGTTGACCGCTGTAGATGCGGTGTCCGTGAACCACGCGAAGGTGGTGCCGACGAGCATTGCAGTGCACATAAGGATCGCCAGTGCGCTGAAGAGCAATGCCCGTTTCGTAGATTTCTTGTTTGTCATTGCTTGTTTCCCTCCCTAAATTATTTGTAGTTTTTCCAATGACAATATGTAAAAGCTGCGCTTTTGCAGCGATTACCCTGTGGCCGTGCCGGAGCTTCGTCTCCGGCGCTTTGGTGCGTGCTTCCTTTCCCGAACAGCCGGTTCGGGCCGTTCCTTGCTTGCATCGCCTCGGCGCACAGCGGAAGGGTGAGGTCGGGGCTTTGGGCTTCAATGCCTGTCTTTAAAGCGTCATCAGCGGCGATGCATTTTGCAGCATCACTTGCCAATGTGGCAGTTAGAATATGCTAACCGGCGGGAGCGTTACGCGGGGGCTTTTATGCTGCCGCAGCCTCTGCCGCGGTCGGTCTGCACACGCGATTTATTCAACAACAAAAATATAGCACCATTTTCTGGAAAATCAAGTAAAATTTGCGTAAAAACGACATTTTTTTCAGCGCCCCCAAAACCGCCGCTGCAAGGCCCCGGCAGCGCGGGCTGGAACACCACCCTCTGACGAGGGAGGCTTTTGCTGCGGCGCAGGACTGCCGGGTAAGGCCCTCGTCTTGCCCGGGATGTATGATACAACGAAAGAGGAAGCGGGAGTTTCACCGCTTCCTCTTCATAGGGCTGATTTCGTTATTCCGCAGGGCTGAAGGCGTCCTTGTCCAGCCCGCAGACGGGGCAGACCCAATCCTCCGGGACGTCCTCCCAAGCTGTGCCGGGGGCTACGCCGTTGCGGGGGTCGCCCAAGGCCGGATCATAAACATAGCCGCAGGGGCATTCGTATTTCATAGGAATAGCCTCCTCTTACTTAAAGTACCGATCGAGCAGACCCTTGAGCGCCTTGCCGTGGCGGGCCTCGTCGCGGGCCATTTCGTGGACGGTGTCGTGGATGGCGTCAAGATTATGCTTTTTGGCCATCTTTGCCAGCTCGAATTTGCCGGCGGTAGCGCCGAATTCGCAGTCGACGCGCCATGCAAGGTTCTTCTTGGTGGAGTCGGTCATGTTCGGCTCCAGCGTGCTGCCGAGAAGCTCGGCAAACTTTGCGGCGTGCTCGGCCTCCTCATAGGCGGCCTTTTCCCAGTACAGGCCGATCTCGGGGTAGCCCTCGCGGTGGGCAATGCGCGCCATGCAAAGATACATGCCGACCTCGCTGCATTCGCCGTTGAAGTTGGCCTTGAGCTGCTCCAGGATATACTGCTTGTCCTCCTCGGGAACGCCGTCGAGCTGGGCGCCGATGCCGAACACATGCTCCGCAGCCAGTGCAGCGTTCTCCTCCATCAGCTTGAACTTCTCGCCGGGAAGGCCGCACAGGGGGCACTTGAAGCCTTCGGGCATCTCGCCTTCATGAACATAACCGCAAACGGGGCAAACGTACTTTTTCATACCAGTTCCTCCAAATTTTTTGTTAGATTTTCATGTTTATGGGTTGCATCCGCCGGGATGCAGGAATTACAAACGCCGTAAAAAGTCAATTCGCAGTGGTGCACGCCGCCGCAGCCGACTGCTGCGATCAGCTCGTCGGGGAGGGGGACGTCCACGTCGATCACCGCATTGCAGTGCGTGCACACAAAGTGCGCGTGCGGGACGGTGTTGGCGTCAAAGCGCTCCATGCCGTCGACCGTGCCGACCGAAACGATCGTGCCCTCCTGCTTGAACATCGCCAGATTGCGATAAACCGTGCCGAGTGAGAGATCGGGAATGCTCGGCTTGAGCTGTCCGTACACCCATTCTGCCGTCGGATGCGTCTTCGTTGCGCAAACGCACGCATAAATTGCATCCCGCTTTCGACTCCGTTTCCGTAACGCCATCGCACCAGCTCCGTTCTGAACCAAAATTAATGAAATCAATAATGATTATCATTTCTGATATTATAATAGCAAGAGCGGGCGAGTTTGTCAAGGACTTTTTTTATATTTTTTTGCGATAGTGCCTTTTTCTTAGAAAACCATGCAGAAAACCGCCCGCCGGGTTTTCCGGCGGGCGGCTTGCGGCACAGGGTGCGCGGCGGTCAAGAAACGAGCTTACAGCGGCTCGTCCATGAGGCGGTTGAATTCGGCGGCGACACGGTCAAATTCGTCCTCGGGGATGTCGACCAACTCGAAGTCGTCGTCGGTGGGAACGTAGGCGTAGAGGTAGACATCGTCGGTGTCGTCGAAGGCCTCAAGTGCGATATACTGCTTGTCGTCCAGATCGAACACGCCCATGATGCCGCATTCAAAGCTTTCGCCGTCGTCAAACTCCAACGAGATGATTTCATCATCAGAATACTGTGCACGCTTATCTTCCATTTTTAAGCTCCTCCTTAAATAATATCCTCTAAAAATTGCCGGTATGCTGTCGGCAGACCGACGTCCTGCCGGAGCTCAGCCGGCGTGAACCATGAAAACTGCTCCGGCATGGCGGTGCATTGCAGCCAGACGCCGGTCAGCTCCCACGTGATGTGGGTGAAAATATGCCTGCGCCGGACGGTGCGCTCAAGGGCGACGGGGTGGGTCTGCCACTGCGCAGCCAGCTCCAGCGCCTGCTGCGCGGTGAGCGTGCCCTCGGCATCCGGCAGCTGCCACAGCCCGGCGAGCAGTCCCTTGTCCGGGCGGCGGCAGACGGCAATGCAATCGCCGCAGCGCAGCAGCAGCACCGTGCGCTCCTCGACGCGCCGGGGACGCTTTTTGGCCTTGACAGGATAGGAGAGCTGCGTTCCGGCAGCGTTGGCGCGGCAGGTCTCCACCAGCGGGCAGCGGGCGCACTGCGGCGCGCCGTTGGGCAGACAGACCGTTGCGCCGAGCTCCATCAGCGCCTGCGTAAAATCGCCGCAATGCCCGGCGGGATAGACCGCCGAGAGCAGAGAGGCGACCTCTTTTTTTGTTTTTTCCTCGCCAATCGGCGCAGAGGACGCCAAATAACGCGAAAATACCCGCAGCACGTTTCCGTCGACTGCGGCTGTCGGCTGCTCAAAGCAGATGGAGCAGATCGCGCCTGCCGTATACGCGCCGATGCCGGGCAGCGCCCGCACGGCGTTATAATCCTGCGGAAACGCGCCGCGCGCCGTAATTTCCTGCGCCGCGCGCTGCAAATTCCGCACGCGGGTATAGTAGCCCAGCCCCTCCCAGAGCTTGAGCAGCTGCTCCTCCGGCGCGGCGGCCAGCGCCTCGACCGTCGGCAGCGCCTGCAAAAACCGCAGGTAATAGCCCCGCACGGCCTCGACGCGCGTCTGCTGCAGCATGATCTCCGAAAGCCAGACGTGATACGGCTCGCGATCGGCGCGCCACGGCAGCGCCCGCCGGTTCGCGGCGAACCATGGCAGCAGGCGCTCCGGCAGCAGGGCGAGCAGCGCCTCGTCGGTCATCCCTTTTTCTCCGGGGTGGTACGGCGGCGGCGCTTGCGGCGGCGCGGGCGGAGATTCTGCGATAGCTCGTCAAACTTTTTTGCCGCGTCCGACGCGCCCTCGTAGATCATCCGGCTGACGCGCAGCGTGCCGTCGGAATCCTTCTGCAGGCGGATGCGGATGAGGTAGCGGCCGTGCTCCGGGCACTCGGCCATGGTCATGTAGCGCCGCCCCTCCTGCGCGATCCACGCGCCGTTGGGCATGGCCGCGCCGCACTGCGGGCAGTGGCTTTTCAGCTCGTTCATCGCGTCCATCGCTTTGGCGTGGTCGGCATAGCCGCGGAACACCGAGCGGCTGATGCAGCCCTCCGGCGGCGCGCCGTGGAAGCCGTTGACGTGGCTGTCGAGCGCCTTTTGATACTCCGCGACGCCCTTTTTGAGGTCAAGGCGGGCGCAGATCAGGGCGGTGTGGTACGCGTCGCCGAGCGCATCGTGCGCCGGGCGGCTCGGCTGGATGCCTAAGATCTCCATTGCGGCAGACAGCGCCTTTTGCGACGAGCCGCAGCCGGTCTGCGCGTTGAAGAACATCTGCGCGTTATACCAGTGGTGCACCCAGTCGGGGTCGCCGCCGTGGAGCAGGATGTTGTCCTCCAGAATGCGGATATCATCGAAGCCCCACGTCAGGAAAATGCACTTATCGCCGACCCACGCGCGAAAGCGCTCGATCGCCTCGGGGAAGGGCAGCCCCTCCTCGCGCAGCGTGGCGTCGCGCAGGCCGGTCAGCTTGGAGACGCGGCTGTTGAGCTTTTTATAGTATTTCGGGCGAACCAATACCTGAAATTCATCGGCGACCTTGCCGTTTTCGGTCATGCGGACGGCGCCGATCTGAATAATTTCGCCGTGGATCTGCACGGGCAGCACCTGCCGCGCCGCATAAGACCCCGGCCAGGGCTGGTTCCACTCCATGTCCAAAACAATGTACTGCATTTCGGACGCTCCTTTTCTTGCAAAGCTCTGACGGGATCAGAGCGTCGTCTGTTTTGTATAGCATACCACATTTCCCGCCGCTGCGCAACTGCGGGTTTGACTTTTGTGCGGGAATGTATTATGATGAGATGAAAACAGGAGGTGCGGATATGGTGACTATTTGCGAAGAGGGACGGTATTATTGGCAGGGCGCGCCGGCGGCGGCCGCGGCGGGCGTTACCACGGACGAGGGACGGCGGCGGACGATGACCTACGGCATTCTGGCTGCGCACAACATTTCCGGCGACGACCGGCGCCTGAGGCTGCGGTTTGATGCAATGGCATCGCATGATATTACCTATGTCGGCATCATTCAGACGGCGCGCGCATCCGGTCTGGAGCGCTTTCCGCTGCCGTATGTGCTGACCAACTGCCACAATTCCCTCTGCGCCGTCGGCGGCACGATCAACGAGGACGACCACGTCTTTGGTCTGTCCGCGGCCAAGCGCTACGGCGGCGAATTTGTTCCGGCGCATCAGTCGGTCATCCACAGCTACATGCGCGAAATGTACGCGGGCGGCGGGCGGATGATCCTCGGCTCGGACTCGCACACGCGCTACGGCGCGTTCGGCACGCTGGCCATCGGCGAGGGCGGGCCGGAGCTGGTCAAGCAGCTGCTGAATAAGACCTATGACATTGCCTATCCGCGCGTGGTCGGCGTGCATCTGACCGGCGCGCCGCGTCCGGGCGTCGGCCCGCAGGACGTGGCGCTGGCCATCATCCGCGCGACCTTCCGCGCCGGAACGGTCAAAAACAGCGTGATGGAGTTTTTCGGCGAGGGCGTCGGCAAGCTGGCGATGGACTATCGCTGCGGCATCGACGTGATGACCACGGAGACCGGCTGCCTGTCGTCCGTGTGGCAGACCGACGAGACGGTGCGCCGCTGGCTGGCGGCGCACGGGCGCGCGGAGGCCTACCGGGCGCTTGCGCCGCAGGACGGGGCATATTACGATGCCCTGCTCGAGGTCGCGCTCGACCGCGTTGAGCCGATGATCGCGCTGCCGTTCCATCCCTCGAACGCCTATCCCATCCGGGAGTTCAATGAGAATTTAGAGGATATTCTGCACGCGGTCGATGCGACGACGGTGTCGGCACTTGGTTTACATAATCCGCCGGAATCGCTCCTGAAGAAGGTGCACAACGGAAAATTCTATGCCGACCAGGGCGTCATTGCGGGCTGCTCGGGCGGCACGTTCCAGAATCTGACGGCGGCGGCGCAGCTGCTCGGCGGCAAGCCGCTGGGCGACGGCGAATTTTCGCTGTCGTGCTACCCGGCCAGCCAGCCGGTCATGCTGGAGCTGCTGCGCACCGGCGCGCTGACCAAGCTGATGGCCTCGGGCGCGACCGTCCGCAGCGCGTTCTGCGGCCCGTGCTTCGGCGCGGGGGACGTGCCGGCCAACGGCGCGTTCTCCATCCGCCATTCCACGCGCAATTTCCCCAACCGCGAGGGCTCCAAGCCCGGCGAGGGGCAGGTGGCTTACGTTGCGCTGATGGACAGCCGCTCCATTGCGGCCTCCGCCCTCAACGGCGGCGCGATCACGCCCGCCACGGAGCTGGCCGGGCTGCTGCCCGAGCCGGCGGAGCTGGACTATCATTTTGACGACGCGCCCTACCGCCGGGTCTACCACGGCGTGGGCAAGCCCGACCCGGCGCAGCCGCTCATCTACGGCCCGAATATTGCCGACTGGCCCGCGCAGATCGCGCTGCCGGAGAACCTTTATATTACCGTCGCCTCGGCGATCTACGATCCCGTCACGACGACCGACGAGCTCATCCCCTCCGGCGAGACCTCGTCCTACCGCAGCAATCCCCTGCGCCTGAGCGAATTTGCCCTCAGCCGCAAGGATCCGGGCTATGTGGCGCGGGCGAAGGCGGTTCGCGCCCTTGAGGAGCAGCGCCGCGCGGGCACGCTCGAGGCCGCCCCGGCTTACGCAGAGCTCGACCTGCACACGACCGGCCTCGGCAGCGCGGTCATGGCCATCCGTCCCGGTGACGGCTCGGCGCGCGAGCAGGCGGCCTCGTGCCAGCGCGTGCTCGGCGGCGTTGCCAATCTTTGTGAGGAGTATGCGACGAAGCGCTATCGCAGCAATGTCATCAACTGGGGCATGCTGCCGTTCACGCTGGAGAATATCGCGCAGTATGACATTCAGCCCGGCGACCGGCTCTATGTGCCCGGCGTCCGCGCCGCGCTGGCCGGAGAGGCCGAGGAGCTTGCAGCGCAGCTGCTGCAGGGCGACCGCCGCACCACCGTGACCCTGCGGCTCGGCAAGCTGACCCGTGAGGAGCGGGACACCATCCTTGCCGGCTGCCTGATGAATTATTACGCCGGAAAGAACTAAACGCCTGCCGGCCACCGCAGCGGTGACCGGCAGTTTTTATCATGGATATCGAATATCGGATATTGTATCGCATAGAAAAAGTCCGATTTTGTCATTGCGAGGCCCTGCAAGGGCCGTGGCAATCTCGCAGAATTGTTTTGATTTTCAAATGATTTTCGGCGAATTCGAAACTGCCTGCATGAGATTGCCACGTCGCTTCGCTCCTCGCAATGACAAGAGGGTACT
>CAKTZP010000072.1 GCA_934636045.1 uncultured Oscillospiraceae bacterium | reverse complement strand
ACATCGGCGCTCTGCTTCGCGGCGTGGACAAGAAGAGCATCGAGCGTGGCCAGGTTCTGGCGAAGCCCGGCTCCATTCATCCCCACACCAAGTTCAAGGGCCGGTTTACGTCCTGAGCAAGGAAGAAGGCGGCCGTCACACCCCGTTCTTCAACAACTATCGTCCGCAGTTCTATTTCCGTACCACTGACGTTACCGGCATCATCAGCCTTCCCGAAGGCGTCGAGATGTGCATGCCCGGCGACAACATCGATATGGATGTTGAGCTGATCACCCCGATCGCTATCGAGAAGAACCTCCGCTTCGCTATCCGCGAGGGCGGCCGTACTGTCGGCTCCGGCGTCGTTATCGGCATCAACGAGTAATTTTCTCTTCAAAACGGCTGTCCCTTGTGGACAGCCGTTTTTTGCGCTGCTTCGCCCGTGAACGATTAGAAAAGGAATCGGAGGAAGGGGTATATTTATCGGCAAAGATTGGGATACTGGGCTTAGATCCTATTGCCTTATTCTATGTGTCAAGAGAGAGGTCTTGTAATTGCCGCACCGGCTTGGTATAATAACTTCAGTAGGCTGCTGCGCAAAATGCGGCGGCCAGCTGAATTTTTGGAATACGGAGGTTGCGGCAATGAAAACGAAGTATGCAGGCACGCAGACGGAGAAAAATTTGCGGGAGGCCTTCTCGGGCGAATCGCAGGCGCGAAATAAGTACACGTATTTTGCATCTGTGGCGAAAAAGGAAGGCTACGAGCAGATGGCAGCGATTTTCCTAAAGACCGCGGAGAACGAAAAGGAACACGCGAAGCTGTGGTTCAAGGAGCTGGCGGGCATCGGCGACACGAAGGCGAATCTCGCAGCGGCCGCTGCGGGCGAGAACTACGAATGGACGGACATGTACGACGGCTTTGCCAAGACAGCGGAGGCTGAGGGCTTCCCCGAGCTGGCGGAAAAGTTCCGCGCGGTCGGCGAGATTGAAAAGCACCATGAGGAGCGCTATCGCGCGCTGCTGCAAAATCTCGAAACCGCACAGGTGTTTGAAAAGAGCGAGGTCAAGGTCTGGGAGTGCCGCAACTGCGGGCACATCGTCGTCGGCACGAAGGCTCCGGAGGTTTGTCCGGTCTGCGCCCATCCGCAGAGCTATTTTGAAATCAGCGAAAAGAATTATTGAGCAACACGGGGCGGTAACGACCGCCCCGCTTTTTTCTTGTATAGAAAACCGCACGAGATAAGAAAATCCCGTGCGGTTTTGTGCTAGTCTTCGCGGCCGAGCAGCCAATCGACGGACACGTGCAGGATATCCGCCAGCGCGACCAGCTCGATATCCGTCACAGGGCGCTTTTGCCCTTCCAGAAGGGAAAGTGCGGGCACGCTCAGGTCGACTCCGGCCAGCTGAAGCTTGGCCAACAGCTCGACCTGCTTCATCCCCATCGCAAGCCGCGCCTGCGTTACCCGCGCGCCCACCAAATTGCGGTCACCCAGCGCGAGCTTTCGTATTTTCATAAAATGCACCCCCATTACCTGAATTATAGGTGGATTGGGGTTGATATATTTGGTAATACCAAATATAATGAAATATATTTAGCAAAACCAAATTTAAGGGAAGGAGAACACGCAGATGAAAACGGAAGCAGTGAATGATAAGGAGCTGTATTTGCGGATGTTTCGTGCCACCGAGGCGGCGATCCGGCTGCTGATCACGGCGCAGCAGGAATGCGAGGAAGCGTATCTGGCAGCCTGCGAGGAGGCCGAAAACGGCGAAGAATCCTCCGGGAAAACGAAAATTGTTCCGGTTACGTCGTAGGGGCGCTCATCGAGCGCCCGCGTTTGCAGCATCGATGTTGCTGCAAACCGCATCGAGACGCGCGCTGCGGCGCGGGGACTCCTTCAGTCAGCTTCGCTGACAGCTCCCTCAGAGAGGGAGCCAAGGGGCGCACTGCGGCGCAGGGGACGGGACGTCGAGGACGCCGTCCCCTACAGGCTGAAGTCGGAAGCGTGCACCATGTAGGGGCCGATGCCCACATCGGCCCGCCCTACACAGGGAGCCAAGGCGCTGCGGCGATTTGTGCAGGGGAGGGGGTTTGCCTAAAAGTCGGGCAGAGGGGTGGGGGTGACTGAAATTCCGTCAGCGGGCATGGCAGTGCCCGTTTCTTTTTTTGCCCGCAGCCGGTATACTAGGGAAGCAAATAAGGAAGGGGGAGCGTAACATGCGCTTTTCAAAAGGAGTTGTAAAGCTCCGGGTGCCGATCCTGATCGTCACGCTGGTGCTGATGATCCCGGCCGTGCTCGGCATGGCGGGTACCCGGATCAATTATGACATGCTCGACTATCTGCCGGACGATATGGACACGGTCATCGGACAGGAGGAGCTGCTGGAGGATTTCGGCAAGGGCGCGTTCTCGCTGATCGTAGTCGAGGACATGCCGCAGAAGGACGTCGCAGCGCTCTGCGAGAAATTTGAGCAGGTCGAGCATGTCGAGAGCGTCGTGAGCTATGCCTCGCTGGCCGACCTGTCCATCCCGATGGAGCTGCTGCCGGAAAAGCTTTACAATGAGTTTAATACCGAGCACTCGACGCTGGTCGCGGTGTTCTTCGACAGCGCGACGAGCGCGGACGTGACGATGGATGCAATTCGCGAGCTTCGCTCGATTGCAGGCAAGCAGTGCTTCGTCTCCGGCATGTCGGCGCTGGTCACCGACCTGAAGGATCTGTGCGAGCGCGAGGAGCCGATCTATGTCGGCCTTGCGGTGCTCTTTGCGTGCCTCGCAATGCTGATTTTCCTCGACGGCTGGCTGATCCCGTTCGTGTTTCTTGCATCGATCGGTATGATGATCCTGCTGAACCTCGGCACGAACTACTTCTTCGGTGAAATTTCGTACATTACCAAGGCGCTCTCCGCGGTCTTACAGCTGGCAGTTACGATGGACTATTCCATTTTCCTTTGGCACAGCTACAACGCCCACTGCGAGCAGTGCGACGACCATTGCGAGGCAATGACGAGCGCCATCAGCGAAACACTGACCAGCGTGGTGGGGAGCTCTCTGACGACGATCGCGGGCTTTGCGGCGCTGTGCTTCATGACCTTCACGCTTGGCCGCGACCTCGGCATTGTGATGGCCAAGGGCGTGCTGTTCGGTGTTTTGGGCTGCGTGACGGTTTTGCCGTCGCTGATCCTCGTGTTTGACAAGCCGCTGCAAAAGACGCGCCACCGTTCGCTGCTGCCGAATATGAAGCGCTTTGCGGGCAAGGTGACAAAGGCGTTCCCGGTCTTCCTGGCCATCTTTGCGCTGCTGGTCGCTCCGGCACTCTACGGCTATAACAGAACCAACGACGAGGTCTATTATGACATGGGGCAGTGCCTGCCGGAGGATATCGAGTATGTGATTGCCAACACCAAGCTGTCGGAGGAGTTTGACATCGCTTCGACGCATATGCTGCTGGTCAGCGCCGATCTGCCGACGAAGGACGTGCGCAGCATGATCGATGAAATGGAGCGGGTGGACGGCGTGAAGTATGTCCTCGGGCTGGAATCCGTCGTCGGCGCGTCTGTGCCGGAGGAGATCCTGCCGGACAGCATCCGCAGCATCCTTAAGAGCGATCGCTGGGAGCTGCTGCTCATCAACTCGGAATACAAGGTCGCAAGCGACGCGGTCAACGAACAGGTGGACGCGCTGAATGCCATCCTGAAAAAGTATGACGAAAACGGCATGCTCATCGGCGAGGCGCCGTGCATGAAGGATATGATCGAAACGACCGACCGCGACTTCCGCGTGGTCAACACGGTGTCGATTCTGGCCATCTTTATCATCATCCTCCTCGTGGAAAAGAGCATTTCGCTGCCGTTCATCCTGATCGCAGTCATCGAACTGGCCATTTTCATCAACCTCGGCCTGCCGCACTATCTGGGACAGTCGCTGCCGTTCATCGCGCCGATCTGCATCAGCACGATCCAGCTGGGCGCGACGGTGGACTACGCGATTCTGATGACCACGCGCTATAAGACCGAGCGGATCGGCGGCGCGGGCAAGCGCGAGTCTGTGACGACGGCGCTGGCGGCGTCTATTCCGTCGATTATCGTATCCGGTATGGGCCTGTTCGCAGCGACCTTCGGCGTGGCGGTCTATTCGGACATCGACATCATCAGCTCCATGTGCATGCTGATGGCGCGCGGCGCAGTGGTCAGCATGCTGTGCGTGATTTTCATTCTCCCGGCGCTGCTGATGCTGTGCGATAAGCTCGTCTGCAAGACGACGATCGGTATGACAAAAATTGGGAAAAAGAAGAATTCGGAGGCGTTATCATGAAAACGAAAGTGACGAAATTGATCGCTCTGGCGCTGTGCCTGACGCTGCTGGTCGGCAATGCCGCGGCGCATGCGTTCGCCGGCCGCGAAAGCGCCGCCAAGACGGCTGCCGCAGATGCGCAAGCCGGTTTGATGAAGGATGAAACGGTCTATGTACTCGCCGGCGCGGACGGCAGCGTGCAGAAGATCATTGTCAGCGACTGGATCAAAAACCCCGAAGGGGAGAGTAAGATCACCGATTCCGGCGCGCTGACGGATGTGGAGAACGTCAAGGGCGACGAGACCTACTCCATGAACGGCGATAACATGCGCGTCTGGGATGCGCAGGGCAACGACATCTATTGCCGCGGCAGCATCGACAAGGAGCTGCCGGTGGGCATCCGCGTGTCCTACGAGCTCAACGGCAAGGCCATCTCCGCCGAGGAGCTGGCCGGCAAGAGCGGCACCGTAACCATCCGCTATACCTACGAAAACTACCAGTATGAAACCGTCGAGATCGACGGCAAGCAGGAAAAAATGTATGTGCCCTTTGCAATGCTGACGGGGTTGCTGCTCGACGGCAGCCGCTTCAGCGACGTGACCGTGACCAACGGCCGCGTGGTCAATGACGGCTCGCACATTGTCGTGGTTGGCATGGCGCTGCCCGGCCTGCAGGAAAACCTGCAGATCGACGCAGAGAAGCTGGAGCTGCCGGAGTCTGTCGAAATTACCGCCAAGGTGGAAGGTTTCCAGCTCGGCAACACCGTGACCCTTGCGACCAACGAGCTGTTCAACAAGCTCGATACGGAAAACTTCGATTCTCTCGACGGTCTGACCGATTCGCTCGGCGACCTGACCGATGCGATGGGCAAGCTCATGAGCGGCTCCTCGGAGCTGTATGAGGGCCTGTGTACGCTGCTGGAGAAGTCCGGTCAGCTGGTGGACGGCATCAATCAGATGGCCGCCGGCGCGGAGGCACTGAAAAACGGCGCGGCACAGGTCGATGACGGTGCGTCTGCGCTCGTCAGCGGCTCGCAGGAGCTGGCCAACGGCCTCGGTACGCTTTCGGCCAACAGCGCCAGCCTGAACGGTGGCGCAGCGCAGGTGTTCAACACCCTGCTGCAAACGGCCAATACGGAGCTGGAAAAGGCTGGCTTGGAGGGTCCGACGCTGACCATCGGCAACTATGCCGAGGTGCTCAATGGTGTGATCGATTCCCTCGACCCGGACAGCATTGCTCAGCAGATTCAGGCGACGGCCAGAGCGCAGGTCACGGAAAAGGTCAATGCACAGCTCGATGTCATCCGCGCGGCGGTCACCGCCGAGGTGGAAAAGCAGGTGCGTTCCGGCGTGGAGGACTATTGCAGAACGCAGGTCGCCCTTCCGAAGGTGCTGGCGGCGATGGGCATGACCGTGGACGAGTATAACGCGGGCGTGGCCTCCGGCGCGATCTCCGAGGAGGTTCAGGCGCAGGTCAACGCGGCGGTCGAGGCGGCCATGGCCGGTGAAGAAATGAAGGCGGTCATCGACGCGCAGGTTGCGGCTAAGATGGCCACAGAGGAGATGAAGGCGACCGTCGAAGAAAACGTCGCTGCAGAGGTCGAGCGGCAGATCGAGCTGGCCATGAACTCCGCCGAGGTGCAGAGCCAAATCACCGCTGCGCTCGAGCAGGCGGCGTCCGGCGCGGCCAGCGTCAGTGCCCTCAAGGAGCAGCTGGACACCTATGCGGGCTTCTACTACGGTCTGCAAAGCTACACCGCGGGCGTTGATTCGGCAAAGGCCGGCGCCGACCGGCTGAGCGCCGGTGCCGGAACACTGAAAAACGGCACGGCAATCCTCAGAGCCGGCATGGATACGTTGTATGACGGCGTGCTGGCACTGAAAAACGGCGCTCCGGCGCTGGTCAGCGGCGTGACCCAGCTGCGTGACGGTGCGCTCCAGCTCTCCGACGGCCTCAAGCAGTTTGACGAACAGGGCGTAGAAAAGCTGGTCGACGCAGTCGACGGCGACGTCAGCGGCCTGCTGACCCGCCTGAAGGCGACAGTCGATGTGTCGAAGGACTACCAGAGCTTCTCCGGCCTCGGCGAGGATATGACCGGCACGGTACGCTTCATCTACCGTACGGATGCGATTGAAGTCGACGAATCATAGAATCAAAAGCAGCGCCCTGCCCGGAAGCCCGAGCGGGGCGCTGCTGGATTTATTCTACGTCCTTGGCGCGGGGGAGATTCCAGCGGTAGTGAGCGGCCAGGAGGCGGATGATCACGACGAGGATCATCGAGATCGACATGGCGGCGTACTCCGGCAGGACGCGCCAGAGCAGCGTACAGCTCACCGCGCCGACCAGCGAGGCGCAGGCGTAGATGTGCTTGACAAGGATGTACGGGGTATTTCCGGCCAGAACGTCGCGCAGCACGCCGCCGCCGACGCCGGTCAGCACGCCCACGAAGACCAGCAAAAAGGTGCTGCGGTCGGGCGAGAACGACAGAGCGTTCCAGATGCCCATGGCAGTAAAAACGCCGAGACCGATGGAGTCCATCACGAGCAGCACGGCATCAAAGTGCAGCTGATTGTGCGTCAGCCGGTGGCGAATGCCGGGAATGAAGACAACAGCCGAGGTGAGCACGGCGATTACTGCGCACAGCGGATCGCGGAAGGCCAGCGGCGGTGTGATGCCGAGAATGACATCGCGCAGGATGCCGCCGCCGATCGACGTGACCACGCCGAGGACGATAACGCCGAGCAGATCCATCTGCTTTTTCATTGCCGTCATCGCGCCCGAGGCCGCAAAGGCCAGCGTGCCGATGATTTCTAAAATCCGAACGAAGAGTTCCATTGATACCCCTCCCAAAGAAAGCGGGCGGATAGCTCTGCCACCCGCCCGATGTGATTTTATTGTCAGCCGGCACTGAAGACGGTGCGGCCGTTCGGGGTTTCGATGCGCTTGATGTCTGCACCCAAGGCACGGAGCTTTTCCACAAGGTTTTCATAGCCGCGCTCGATATACTCGATTTCCTCGACGATGGTGGTGCCGCCGGCGGCCAGACCGGCGATGACCATGGCCGCGCCCGCGCGCAGATCGCAGGCATGTACCGTGCAGCCGTGCAGCGCGTCTACGCCGTTAATGACGGCGATCTTCGTTTCAACCTTGATGTTTGCGCCCATGCGGTTGAGCTCCGCGCAATAGCGGAAGCGCGTATCGTAGATGCTTTCGGTAATGACGCTCACGCCGCTTGCCAGCGCCATGCACACGGCGATCTGCGGCTGCATGTCCGTTGGGAAGCCGGGGTAGGGGAGCGTCTTAACGTTTGCGCGGCGCAGCTTGCCCACACGCTGCACATGGATGGCATCGTCAAATTCTGTAATGCGCACACCCATCTCGCGCAGCTTCGCAGAAATGGTATCCATGTGCTTTGGAATCACGTTCTGCACCAGCACGTCGCCGCCGACTGCCGCAGCGGCCGCCATGTAGGTGCCGGCCTCGATCTGGTCGGGGATAATGGAATACGCGCCGCCGCGCAGCGCCTTGACGCCGCGGATCTTGATCACGTCCGTGCCCGCGCCGGAGATGCGCGCGCCCATGGCGTTGAGGAAGTTGGCAAGGTCGACGATGTGCGGCTCCTTGGCGGCGTTTTCGACAATGGTCGTGCCGTTGGCCAGTGCCGCGCCGATCATGATGTTCATCGTTGCGCCGACAGAGACGACGTCCAAGTTGATGCGGCTGCCGGTCAGGCCGTTTTCCGGTGCGGTGGCGCAGACGTAGCCGTTTTGCAGCTCGACCTCCGCGCCGAGCGCCTCAAAGCCCTTGATGTGCTGGTCGATCGGCCGGGCGCCGAAGTTGCAGCCGCCGGGCAGAGCAACGCGCGCATGACCAAAGCGGCCGAGCTGCGCGCCGATGAGATAGTACGACGCACGGATGCGCCGCACGAGCGCGACGGAGGCCTCGGAATCCCGTACGCGGGTGGAATCGATCTCCAGTGTGTTCGGGCTGAGGCGGCGGATGCCGGCGCCCATATCCGAAAGGATCTCCAGCAGGAGACGGACGTCGGAAATATCAGGAACATTTTCGATGCGGCACACGCCGCGGACCAGCAGCGTGGCAGGCAGAATGGCGACGGCAGCGTTCTTCGCGCCGCTGATGGTTACAACGCCGGAAAGCGGCTTACCGCCCTGAATGATATATTGTGTCATAAAATACCCTCTCATAATCGGAGTATATGCAATATCGTTTGAATCACTAAGACAATATTATCCACGCCCCGGGCGCGGCTTTTTCCATTATATCATGCAGGCCGCTGCTTGTAAATAGAGAATAACAAATCGGGAACAGAAAAACATCATTTTTCTGTCAAAAAGGCGCGCCTTGCGGGGTCAATTCGGGCGGCGCAGGCCCTTGGGATAGTGGTTTTTCAGGGTGCCGCCGCTGCCCTTGGCCCAGCCGAGGGGATAGCCGTCTACGCAGACGAGCGTCCAGCCGGTGCGCTCGCCCGGCAGAGTCTCACCGCGCAGATAAGCTGCAATCTCACGGCTGTCAGCAGGAAAGCTGATGCAGCACGGGAAGCTCTCAAGCGCCAGCGCCAGCGCGTGCGCCGGGAGGAAGCGCTCCTTGCGCACCTCGCCAAGCTCTAGCCCTGCGCGCAGCACGTGAAGACCCTTGAGCTCCGGCAGCCCGTGCGGTGCGAGATAGAGCGTTTCACCAAAGCGCAGCGCGCCGCCGGAGAACGGCAGACCAGCGGCGCGGACAAAGTCCGCAGCGGGCGCGGGAAGGGGCGTGAGACACGCCTGTGAAGCCTCAGCGGCGCTGCCCTCGCCCGCGCGCTCCAGCACGGCGGCAAACTGCCCCTCGCCGGGCAGCAGATGCGGCCAAAGGCGAAAGGCGGACGCAAGACCGACGGCCGGGTCATCGATCCAGTCGGGACGCCCCGGCGCAAACCACGGCGCGTCGATCGAAAGAATGGAAAAATCCGGATGCGCAAGCAAAAAACGGCTGACCACGCCCTCATTCTCCTCCGGCGCGAAGGTGCAGGTGGAGTAGACCAGCCGCCCGCCGGGGCGGAGCATCTGCGCGGCGGAGCAAAGGATCTCATATTGCCGCGCCGCGCACATCTGCACGGTCTCCGGGCTCCAATCGGCGAGCGCAGCCTCCTCCTTGCGAAACATGCCCTCGCCGGAGCAGGGCGCATCGACCAGAATGCGGTCAAAGTAACCGGCAAACCGCGCGGCCAGCGCGGCAGGGTGCTCATTGAGTACCAATGCGTTCCGAATGCCGAGGCGTTCAATGTTGGACGAGAGAATACGCGCGCGCTTTGGGTGGATCTCATTGCAGACCAGCAGCCCTTGGCCGCGCATGGCGGCGGCGAGCTGTGTGCTCTTCCCGCCCGGCGCGGCGCAGAGGTCGAGCACACGCTGGCCGGGCTGCGCGTCAAGCAGCGCGGCGGGCGCCATGGCGCTGGGCTCCTGCAAATAGTAAACGCCTGCGTCGTGGTACGGATGCAGACCGGGACGTGTGCCCGGCAGGAGCAGATAACCGTTCGGCGCCCACGGGATGGGCTCGCCGCAGAATTGCGGCAGCGGGGCGGTACACTTGGCGGGATTCAGCCGAATCCCGGCGCTGCGCGGCCGGTCGAATGCGGCGGCAAAGCGGTCATATTCTGCGCCGAGCAGGCGCCGTTGGCGCGCGATAAAGTCGTTTGGAAGCATGGAAATCCTCCGTGTGATGTTCTTTCCTTTAGTTTACACCTTTTTCGACAAAAATGGAAGCGGGAAATGTTTTTTAAAAAACGAAAAAAAGTTGTTGACAAACCGGGCCTTCGTCGCTATAATAATCATGCTCTGTTTGAGATGCCGGTATAGCTCAGCCGGTAGAGCAGCTGATTTGTAATCAGCAGGTCGGG
>CAKTZP010000071.1 GCA_934636045.1 uncultured Oscillospiraceae bacterium | reverse complement strand
GTAATGTACATGGCGCTGCCGTTGACAAGGCCGGTGACGGTGACGGTGCCGTCGGCGTTGTTGGTCTCGGCGGTGACGACCGGGGTGAAGTACTGGATGCAGCAGTGGTTCTGCGAAGCATCGTCAAGGTAGGCGTAGTAGTCGTCCATCATTGTCACGACGAGGTCGCCGGCGGTGGGCTCCTTTTTGGCTTCCGTCGCTGCGCCGCAGCCGGCGAGGCACAGCACCAGCGAAAGTACCACGAGGGTCAAAGCAATGATTTTTTTCATGAAAAAACAGTCCTTTCTGTAGGTTTCGTGGGTATTGTAACACGGTGCGGCCGCCATGTCAACGCCAAAACGGGGAATTTTGGCAAGGAGGTATCCGCTGCCCACAGCAAGATTGCTTGGTGGGCTCCGCCCGCCGTCCTTGCTGCACAAGGCCGCAATCCCTCAGTCGCGCGTTCCGCGCGCCAGCGCCTTCGTCCAGAGGGAGCTTTTTAACGCGGTGCAAGCCACGTCGATACATGCGCTGCGGCGCGAGGGGGCGGCGTCCTCGACGTCCCGTTGTAGGCACCATCGTTTCTGCGCTCGGAATTCGCGGCGGTGTGAGGGCACACCGCCCTACGGCGCTATCGATCATGCCGCCAACGGCGCGAGGGTCAGCTCAGCTCGGTCATGTTGGTATAGAGCTGATAGTACTTACCCCTCTGCTCAAGCAGGTCGTGGTGGCTGCCGCGCTCGATGACCTTGCCGCTTTCCAGAACCAAGATCGCGTCGGCATTGCGCACGGTGGACAGGCGGTGGGCGATGACAAAGACGGTGCGGCCGTGCATCAGGCCGTCGAGGCCGCGCTCGATGAGCTTTTCCGTGCGGGTGTCAACGGAGGAGGTCGCCTCATCCAAAATCAGCACCGGCGCTTCGCTGACCGCCGCGCGGGCGATGGCCAGCAGCTGGCGCTGCCCCTGCGAGAGGTTTGCACCGTCGGAATAGAGCATGGTGTCGTAGCCCTGCGGCAGGTGGGAGATGAAATAGTGCGCATTGGCAATCTTCGCGGCGCGGATGCACTCGTCGTCCGTGGCGTCGAGCTTACCGTAGCGGATGTTCTCCATGACCGTACCGGTGAACAGGTGCGTATCCTGCAAAACGATGCCGAGCGAGCGGCGCAGGTCGCTTTTGCGGATGTCGCGGACGTCGATGCCGTCGTAGGTGATCTGGCCGGCCTGAATGTCATAAAAGCGGTTGATGAGGTTTGTGATGGTCGTTTTGCCCGCGCCGGTGGAGCCGACGAAGGCAATCTTCTGACCGGGCTTGGCATAGAGCGAGAGCCTTTGCAGCACCGGCTTTTCCGGCACATAGGAAAAGTCAACGTCATAGAACCGCACGTCGCCGCGCAGGGGCACGCGCTCGCCGCCGGGCTTGACCCAGAAATAGTCGCGGCCGTTCTGCTCGAGCGTGGCCTTGCCCTCGTCGACCTCGGGCGGCATGTCCAGCACGGTGAAGATACGCTCCGCGCCCGCCAAGGCCAGCATGATGGCGTTAAACTGCTCGGAAATCTGGCTGACGCGGTCGGCAAAGTTGCGGATGTAGTTCAAAAATGCGATCAGCACGCCGCCCGCGCCGTCCTCATGGAGCCACAGGACGCCGACCGCACAGGTCAGGGCGTAGAAAATGTGCGAGAGGTTATTCAGGATCGGGCCGACGATGGACGTTGCGGTCGTCGCGGTGGTCGACGAGCGGCGGTAGCGCTCGTTGATGGGCTCAAAGTCGTCCATGACCTCTTTTTCGTGGGTGAAGACCTTGATATCGCGCTGGCCGGCAATCATTTCCTCAATGTAGCCGTTGACCTCGGCGGCGTTTTTCTGCTGCTCGCGGTAGCTGCGGCCGCTGATCTTCGTAATGATGCGGACGGCGGCGACGACGATGCCTGCTAAAATGACCATCAGCGCGAACAGCTTCAGCGACAGCACCAGCATCATGGCGATTGTGCCGAGCAGGGAGGTGACGGAGATGAGCATCTGCGTGATGGCGTGCTGCAGCAGCTCGTTTGTCGCCTCGATGTCGTTGGTAAAGTAGCTCATGAGGCTGCCGTTGGTGTTTTCGTCGAAATAGCGGATGGGCAGCTGCTGCATTTTGCCGAACAGCTCTGTGCGCAGCTTCTGCATGATGACCGCGCTGCATTCGAGCATCAGCCGGTTGAGCAGATAGTTTGTGATCGCGCTTAAGAGATACAGCGCGGCAAGGCCAATCAGCAGGGAGATGTACTTGGCGTAGGTCTCGCTCGGGGCGAGGCCGGTCTCCTTCAGCAGGTTCACCAGCGGCTTCATGCAGTAGGTCGTGGCGATGGTCGCGCCTGCGTAGATCAGGATGGACGCCACGGCGCAGATCAGAATCGGCCTGCAGTGTTTAAAGTAACGGAACAGACGGAGCAGGGTGCCGAACGGTGTTTGCGCCTTGCGATAGTTCCGAAGCTCGACTTTAGGCATTTGCCGTCGCCTCCTGTCGCATCTGGCTGTCATAAACGTCGCGGTAGATATGGCTGCGCTGCATGAGCTCCTCGTGGGTGCCGACGTCGGAGAGCTTGCCCTCGTCGAGCACGACGATGCGGTCGCAGGCCAAAATCGACGCAATGCGCTGGGCAATGATGATCTTCGTCGTGCCCGGCAGCGCGGTTTTCATGCCGCGGCGGATGTGCTCGTCCGTCGCCATGTCCACGGCGCTGGTCGAGTCGTCTAAAATCAGAATTCTCGGCTTCTTCACGATGGCGCGGGCAATGCGCAGGCGCTGCTTCTGACCGCCGGAGAGGTTCGCGGCGTTCTGCTCGAGCAGCGTGTCATAGCCGTCGGGGAAGCGGTCGATGAACTCGTCCGCGCAGGCAATGGCGCAGGCGCGGCGCAGCTCGTCGTCGTCCGCGTTCGGGTCGCCCCAGCGCAGGTTGTCGCGGATCGTGCCGGAAAAGAGCGTGCCGTTTTGCAGCACCATGGAAACGCCGCTGCGCAGCGCCTCAAGGGTGTATTCGCGCACGTCGCGCCCGCCGACCTTGACCGTGCCGGAAAGCGTGTCGTAAAACCGCGGGATCAGGTTCACGAGCGTGGACTTGCCCTCGCCCGTGCCGCCGATGACGCCGACGGTTTCACCGCTGCGGATGTGCAGATCGATGTGGCGCAGGTTGAGCTTGTTCGGGTCGTTCGTGTAGCTGAAGCAGACGTCCTCAAAATCGACCGAGCCGTCGGCCACGGGCGCGTCGGACGGGCCGTCGGCAATGTCGAGCGGCTCGTCAAAGACCTCGTTGATGCGGCGCATGGACGCCTGCCCGCGAGACAGCGACATGATGAGCCACGAGATCATCGTCAGCGAGGACACCGCCTGTGTCGAGTACGACACCAGACTCACCAGCTCGCCGGTGAGAAGGCCCGTCGTCGAGAAAATGATCTCCCGGCCGCCGATGAGCAGCAGGACGATGGTGCACGCCCACATGATGCCCATTTGGATCGGACCGGTCAGGGTGAACAGCCGTCCGGAGGCCAGCTGCGCCCGGCGAAGCTCCTCTGTCGTTTCGCAGAAGCGGTCAGTCTCATAGCCGCCGCGGACATAGGCCTTGACCACGCGGCTGCTGACGAGATTTTCCTGCACGGCGCGGTTCATGGCGTCCGTTTTGACCAGCATCCTGCGGAAGCGCGGCTTGCCGATGCGCATCAAAACCAGCAGCACCGTCAGCAGCACCGGAATGGCGATCAGAAAAATGACCGCAAGATGCGCCGAGACGGTGAAAGCCATTGCCGTAGCCAGCACCAGCATGATCGGCGCGCGCGTCATCGTGCGCAGAAGCTGGTACATCGTGGTGCGCACGGCGGTGACGTCCGTTGTCGCACGGGTGATCAGGCTGCTGGTGGAAAAATGGTCGGTGTTGGCGAAGGAAAAGCTCTGAATCTTCTCCAGCAGCAGCGAGCGCAGGTTCTTCGCAAAGCCCTGGCTGCAAATGGCGGAGCAGCGGGCGCTGAGCAGGCCGCACGCCATGGACAGACAAGCTACGCCCACCATGATCCCGCCGACGGTGAGCACGAACCGGTCGCGGTCGGCCACCAGCGCGTCGGGGAACAGGGAGCGCAGCATAAAATCTTCTTCCCGGTACAGACCGCCGTCGACAATGACGGACATCAGCATCGGGATCAGTACCTCTAAGGCAACCTCAAGCCAGCCAAAAACAGCCGCCGCAGCCGTCCAGCCGCGGTAATTCCTGAGGCACCTTCCCAAATGATGTTGCCTTGGGTGTTGCTTCTTCTCTTTGATGGTACTCGAGCCTTCCTTCTATTAATGATAGTGCGTGTTTTCATGCGCCTTGCAGCAAAATCGAAGGTGCCGGCAGCGGCGGGCTGAGGGCAGCCCGCCCTACGCCATAATACGTACCTTGTCCGTCCTTGCTGCGCGAATTCCAATCATACCGTCAGGCACACCGCAGTAGGACTTTAAAGCGTGTTGAGGATAATTATACTCAAAACTGATAGAATATGCAACCCCTATTTTTCGGCCGGGTAAGGGAGAAGGGTGGGGACGAAGCCGCGGACGTGAAGATTTTCCGCAAGACGTGCGAACGCCTCCGTGCGCAGCGGCGGCGTGCAGCACAGCAGCTCAAAGGCCATGCCGCGGTATTCCAGCGCATAGCCGCTCGGGGAAAAGCCGTTTTTCAGATAGAACCGGCGGCGGCGGATCCGCTGCGCGGCGTTTTCCGCAGCGTCATCCAGCGGCTCAAGGTCCACAGTGCACTGACGCTGTGCGTACAGCGTGCGATACAGCTGCAGCGCCTGCCCGCCGTAGCGCATGCCGCGGAACTCCTTGGCGATGGCAAGGAAAAACAGGTATGCCGCTTCCTCGCTTGCCGAAATGACCATAAAGCCGACCATCGTCTCGCCGTCGAACAGCGCAAGGACGTCAAATTCGCCCCGCGCCTGCACCTCCAGCAGCTCGGAAAGCGACATATATTCGTCCGGGGGGAAGGCCTCGCGGTTGATCTCCTCGAAGCGCTCCCTTTGCGCGAAGTCTGCAGTAACTCGTTTTGCGATCATCGTTGTTCTCCTGTTCTTGTGTGTGGGTCGTTGAAGGCCTCGTCATCGAAGGTGATGACGGCGTAATATTTTTTGCCCTCGGTTTGCAGCGCTTCGTCGATGTGCTGCTTGAGCTCGGCGCGGCTGAGGGCGCAGCCGTGCGGCACGACGAGGTCAAAGATGACGTTGCTGTGTCCGCTGCCGCGCACCATACGGAAATCGTGCAGCGCCAGCCGCGGATCAAGCGCAGAAAGCGCATGCATCACGCGATGGCGCACCGCGTCAAGCTCCGGGTCGTCGGTCACGATCGGGTCATAGTGGATGACAAGGTCGACGTTCAGCTTCTGCTTGACCTCGCGCTCAATGTCATCGATGCACTCGTGCGCCGCCAGCGGGTCGAAACGGTAGTCCATCTCCGCGTGGGCGCTGGCAAAGCGGCGGCCGGGGCCATAGTCGTGGACGATCAGGTCGTGCATGCCGAGAATTTCCTTGTGGCGCGTGATCTCGTGGCCGATGGCGTGCACCAGCGCCTCGTCCGGCGCCTCGCCGAGCAGGGGATCGATGGTGTCGCGCGCAATGCCGACGCCCGACCAGAGGATCAGCAGCGCCACGGCAAAGCCCATATAGCCGTCCACCCGCAGGCCGGTAAAATGCCCGACGAAGCATCCGAGCAGCACCGCTGCGGTGGAGATTGCGTCGTTGCGGCTGTCCGCCGCAGTGGCGGCCAGCGCGGCCGAGTGGATGCGCCGGCCGAGCTTGGCGTTGAACAGCGCCATCCAGAGCTTTACAAGGATCGAGGCTGCCAGCACGATGACAATCGCAAGGGAAAACTCGATCGGTTCGGGGTGCAGCATCTTGCGGAAGGAGCTGATGGCCAGCTCTGCGCCGATGATCAGGATCAGCGCCGCCACCACAAGGCCGGAAAAATATTCATACCGGCTGTGGCCGTAAGGATGCTTGTTGTCGGCAGGCTTTGCCGCCAGCTTAAAGCCCAGAAGCGTCACCACCGAGCTCGACGCATCGGACAGGTTGTTCACGGCGTCGGCCGTAATAGAAACGCTGCCGCTGAGGGTGCCGACAAGCAGCTTTCCGACAAACAGCAGCAGGTTACAACAAATTCCCACCAGCCCCGCCAGCCGCCCGTAGGCTGCTCGCGTTTGCGGTGCATCAGGATCTTGGTTGCCGCGCAAAAACAGTCGCAGCAGAAGCGTCGTCATAGCCTCGCCTCCTAAAAAATGATGTGCCCACGGCAGAGAAAAACCCCCGCCGCTGTCAGCGGCGGGCTGAGAGCAGCCCGACTGCGATGTGAAACGCAAATCGGTGCGAAATTTGCGGCGGGCTCAGGGGAGCCCGCCCTACGAACGAATTTCGATACCGCCGACGGCGGGCTGAAGTCAGCCCGCCCTGCGAATTCTATGTAAGCCGGGTGCGCTTTGGTTACAGCTCCTCGGCCATGGCCCGGATCTGGGCGCGGCTCTCGTCGGAAAGGGCAGAGCGGACGGTGACGGTGGTGTTGAGCCAAGTCAGCTCCTTCGCTTTTTCCAGCATGCGGCGCATGGTGTTGGCCGCGGCGGGCGCCCACGAGCCGTTTTCGATCAGGCCGACGGTGCGGCTGCGGAAATTGCGCTCGGTAAGGTCGAGGATAAAGTTGCGCATGAAGGGGAAAATCTCCCCGTTATAGGTCGTCGTCGCCAGAACGAGGCGGTCGTAGCGGAACGCGTCCTCCACCGCCTCGGCGTGGTCGCAGCGGGCAAGATCGTGCAGCGCGACGGTTCTGCCCTTGGCGCGCAGCAGCTCGGCCAGCTGCTCAACCGCCGCCCTCGTGTGGCCGTAAACGGACGTGTAGGCAATGCAGACGCCGTCGCTTTCCGGCCTATAGGATGACCACATCTGGTACAAATCCAGATAGTAGCCGAGCTTCTCCGTCAGCACCGGGCCGTGCAGCGGGCAGATGGCCGCAACATCCAGCGCGGCGACCTTCTTCAGCAGCGCCTGCACCTGCGCGCCGTACTTGCCGACGATGCCGACGTAATAGCGCCGTGCCTCGCAGGCCCAGTCCTCGTCCGCGTCCAGCGCGCCGAATTTTCCGAAGCCATCGGCGGAGAACAGCACGCGATCTGCTGCGTCATAGGTCACCATGACCTCCGGCCAGTGTACCATCGGCGCAAAAAGGAAGGTGAGCTCGTGCCGTCCGAGGCAGAGCGTTCCGCCGTTTTCCACCGTCAGGCGGTTTGGGCAGACCTCAGCGCCATAAAAGGCCTCGATCATGCCGAATGTGCGCGCGTTACCGACGACCGTCGCCTCGGGATAGGCCGCCGTAAAGGCCGCGAGGTTGGCCGAGTGGTCGGGCTCCATGTGCTGCACGACCAGATAGTCCGGCTTGCGTCCGTCCAGCGCCGCTGCCAGCTGCGCCAGCCACTGCGCGCCAAACCGCGCCTCTACCGTGTCCATGACTGCGATTTTATCATCTAAAATAACATATGAATTGTACGCCATCCCGTTCGGAACTGCATACTGCCCCTCAAACAAGTCGATCTCATGGTCGTTTACGCCAATGTAACGAATCTCTTTTGTAATCTCCATAACTGCTCTCCTTTGTTCGATATCTGCTCCCATTATACGCAAATCCTCCCGCAGATGCAAGCAAGAAAAGCGCGGGAAAGGCAAAAAGCGTTTCCCGCGGGAAGCTGAAGCAGGGGAAGCCGGGGGCTGCCGGCGTAGTCTGGGGAGAAGTGCTCAGCAGCCCTCGGAGGTCTGCTTCTTTTCTGCTCTCTGCTTCTTCTGCTGCGCCGCAATTTCCATCATGCGCTCGTATATTTCGTCGCCGACGCATTGGCGGGCGTATTTGCACCATTGGACGCAGCTTAGACTATCATTATACGCGATAAAACCGCAGACGTCGCAGGTGACCTGCGTGTCGGTCGAGAAAATTTCGATCGTATTGCCGCACTGCGGGCAGACCTTCTCCTCCAGCGTCGGCGTGCGGGGCTTGCCCTGACAGCCGTCCATGATCATCGGGCATCCCTCCTTTCGGTACCAGTATAGCGAAAAAATAGGGAAAGCGCAAGAGGAAAAGGTTGTGCGGCGCTGGAAAGTGTGGTAAGATAAGGGCGGCGGCGACCCCGCCGAAAGGAGACGAACGATATGAAGGTACTCGAAGGACTGCGCCCGACCGCGGCGCTGGAATATTTTGAGGCGCTGTGCGCCATCCCCCACGGCTCGCGCGACACCAAGCGCATCTCGGACTACTGCGCTGATTTCGCGCGCGCGCACGGGCTGCGTTACGTGCAGGATGCGGCGAACAATATCGTCATTTATAAGAATGCGACGCCCGGCTATGAGGAGCATCCGACCGTAATTTTGCAGGGGCATTTGGACATGGTCTGCGAAAAGGACGCTGACTGTGACATCGATTTTTCCAAGGATGGCCTGCGTCTGGCGCACGACGGGCAGTTCATTTTTGCCGAGGGCACGACGCTCGGCGGCGACGACGGCATCGCGGTTGCCTATGCGCTGGCGGTGCTGGCCGCGGACGACCTCGCGCACCCGCCGCTTGAGGCGGTGTTTACCGTGGATGAGGAGATCGGCATGCTCGGCGCGGCGGTGCTGGATATGTCGCTGCTGCACGGCCGCGTGCTGCTCAACTGCGATTCCGAGGACGAGGGCATTTTGACCGTCAGCTGCGCCGGCGGCGCGACCTCCGCGCTGACCCTGCCGGTTGCGCGGGCGGCCTGCGGCGGTACGGCTTGGCGCGTCGGCGTGCGCAGCCTGACCGGCGGCCACAGCGGCGTCGAGATCAACAAGGGCCGCGCCAATGCCAACAAGGTGCTTGCACAGGTGCTGAACGGCCTGCCGCTGCATCTGATTTCCGTCGACGGCGGCAGCAAGGACAACGCCATCCCGCGCGCGAGCACGGCGCTCGTGGTCAGCTGTGCGCCCGAGCTGGAGGCACAGCTGCAAGGACGCTGGGAGGCGGTGCGCGCCGCCCTTCCCGCCGGAGAGAACGCGGCGGAATTCTTCGTTGAGCCCGCGCAGACCGACCGCCTGCCGATGACTGAGGCCGCCACAAAGGCGGTGCTGGGCCTTTTGAATGCGCTGCCCAACGGCGTGCAGGCGATGAGCAAGGACATCGAGGGACTGGTGCAGACGTCGCTGAACCTCGGCGTTCTGAAAACCGATGAGGACTGCGTGAGGATGACCTTCTCCGTCCGCAGCAGCGTGAATGCCGAGAAAACGGCGCTGATCGACACGCTGAAGCGTGTCGGCGCGGACTTTGGCGCAAGCTACAGCGAATCCGGCGCGTACCCCGCGTGGGAGTATCGCAAGGATTCCCGCCTGCGCACGATCATGGTCGACACGTTTGCGGCGCTCTATGGAAAAAAGCCGGTCGTCGAGGCCATCCACGCAGGGCTGGAATGCGGCATTTTCTCCGACGCCCTGCCCGGATTGGACGCGGTTTCCTTCGGCCCGCAGATGCACGACATCCACACCTCCCGCGAGCGCCTCGACATTGCCTCCGTCGAACGCACATGGGATTACCTTCTGGCCGTGCTCAAGGCTCTGTGATGCGAACAGAATATGCAAATAGCGCCGCCCCGCTTCTTTTGGAAGCGGGGCGGCTGTTAGCTATTGGTTTTCCGCTTGTAAGAACTCATCCAGCTCCTTGACGGTTTTAAAGTAGAAGTCGCAGTTTTCGCGCATAAAGCGTTCAATTTCAGGGACGTCGTTGGCCCAGCCGGCGGCAGCGAAGGGAACGCCGCAGGCGCGGCACATGTCATAGCCGGGCTTGAGGTCATCGACCATCAGCAGCTCGTCCGGGCGCAGGTCATAGCGCTGCATGAGCTGCTCCATCGGCCACGGGTTCGGCTTGCGCTGGTGCGCGGGATACTCCCAACCGTAGATGACATCGGGCAGGGGCAGGTCGTTTTTGCGGTAGTCGCGCTCGATCATGGTGCTGACGGAGTGCGAGATCACGGCAATCAGGCCGCCCTGCGCGCGGTGCCGCTGCAGGATCTCCCGCATGCCGGGATAGGCCGCCGGAACGCGCGACTTGACATAGCTCTGCCAGAAATGATACTCCTCGTCCATCTCCTCCGGGGTAAAGCCCAGCTCGCCCGTAAAAAGCTGCACCACGCCGGGGTCAAAATTTTTGCGGAAGTACTCCTCGAGCGTGTAGGTCTTGCCCGGCCGCGCCTTTTCCAGAAACGCCAGAAAGGACGGGAAGTGGATGGTCGCGGTGCTGTTGACGACGGTATCGTCGTGGTCGAGGACGAGACATTTGTACTTCATGGTATGGCTCC
>CAKTZP010000070.1 GCA_934636045.1 uncultured Oscillospiraceae bacterium | reverse complement strand
GCCAAATATTCCATCAAATCAGCCATCTCACATAGACGGAACTTCCAAGAACACCCGAAAAGCAGAGCCGGGGACACTGGTCATCTATGGTTATACCGGATGGTTTTTGGCAAAGCCGACGGTAAAGATATATCTCAACGGTGAGTATCTTGGAGATGTCAGTTATAAGGCACGGACAAAAGAAATCACAATTATCGAGCCCTCCGATGTTGAACTGAGATGCAACATTCGTTCGACGCGCGTACGCGTATACCCCAATACTCATACGGAGCTCTTCATAGAATTCGATAGATCAAGCGGAAAAATCACTACAGACATAAGGAGTTATTCATTATGAACAAGAAAGGCAGTATCGACGATCCCAATTATACCAATCAGCAAACCACAACCGTGGGTGGAAAGGTAATTCGCGCAATTGCTACAATTGGAGGCATTGTTCTTGCTTCTATAATTTTCTTCAATATTATCACAAGTTCACGGTATTATGTCGCTAAATTTCCGGGATATAACGCCGCAACGGTAATGGTCGACGGATATTTGCACAAGAGCAAAAGTTGCTGTCAAAAAGTCGCTGATGCGTTTGGCGCAACCGTCGTCTCAGTAGGTGCAAAAGCAAAAGCCGGAACCAACTCGTATGGACAAACCGTAACATATGACGCTGCGTTTTTGTATTGTCCGCTTTGTTGTTATTAAGTTCGTATAGGAAGGTAGGAAACTATTTATGAAAAGAATCATTGTGCCTATTATTGTAGTACTAGGCCTACTACTCGCTATTTTAAGCGGTTGTGAAGAATCGCTTACCGAAGATGACTACAAGAGCGTTATTTCACGCCACTATTCTTCTGTACACAGTGGCTCTGTTACTGAATACTCGTCATTCCGCATTGATGTCAATGGCTGTGCAAGTGCAACTGTGTATTATGATGTTGGTGGCGCAGCTGTTGGAATGATAATCCATAAAACCGGGAATATATCAATTGACAAAGATTTAAACGTTACATCTTGTTCTTCATGCAGAGTCGCTTCACTTTTCGACAGCCTTTACAACTGGGAATACGAAGAGGACAAACAGATTACAAACCCACCCACAGCAGAAAACTATATTACACAGGCAGAGGCCGGCGGTGATATTGAAGCCGGCGCTTCGCAAGAGCCTTCTTCCATAACGATGTACATCGAACAGTCGGAATACTCAATTTGCGAAGTCTGCCATGCTGTATATCGTATTGCAGACCAACATTGTTGGAACTGTGCAGGAGAGCGCGCCGGACTGGGCGTTCAGTGTGAAAATTGTGGAGGATATAGTAGTATCACAGGTGTACGGCATGCATACTGCGACTATTGCGGTGCTTTAATGTGCCATATGAAGCATTGTATCAACTGTGGTGCCTGCCTTGGGGCGTTTGACTCTGAGCAAACCCTTTGCGCTCAATGTGCTGGCGAATAGAATACAGGCAAAAACAGAGACTGCAAAATAATTCGCAGTCTCCGTTTTTGTTGAAATTAGAAATGCAAGCCCTATTTTTGCTTTTTTTTACAAATTTCCGCGATTTCGGAAAAACGGGCGCAAATCGTATCGTAGCTTTCTTTTTTGTGCGGAAAAAGGCACTGAGAGCAGTCTTTAATGCCGGATTCCGTATAGGTATAGCCGCCGCGGCAGCCCTCGCCGAGGGCGTACAGCGGGCAGAAGCAGAACAAACAGTTGAAATTTTCGGGATCGGCGCCCGCGTGGCAGGGGAAATACTCGCAGTCCCGGTTCTGAAAATAGCGATAGCTCATACGTCCTCCCTTGCGGCCACGCGCTCGCCCAGCCGGACGCGGGTTTCGATGCCGCGCGCGGAATGCTCCAGAATGTCGGCGTCCACGGTCAGCGCGCCGCGCTTGGCCAGCAGAATGACCGTTGAGCCGCCGTAGGCAAAGTAGCCCTTTTCGCCCAGCTTTTCGATCGCGCCGGGCTGCTCGGAGTGGTTGACGATTTTTCCCACCAGCAGCGCGCCGACCTCCATCTGCACCATCGTGCCGAAGTGCGCCGTATGCAGGACGGTGTAGGCACGGGTGTTGCGGCGGTAGACTGCCATGTCTGCGGCAATGGGGTTGACCGTGTGCAGCACGCCGGGGATGTGGACGGTCGCGTCCTGCGTGCCGCCGTCCGGGTACACGTAACGGTGATAATCCTCCGGCGCAAGGCGGAAGATGAGGCACGTTCCGCCGGTAAACTCGCGCGCCAGCGCCTCGTTTTCCAGCAGCTGCGCCGTCGTGTAGGGTACGTCCTTGATGGTAAAAACGGCGTCCTCGCCGATGGGCAGTGCCAAAAGCTTGGAATCGGCGATGGCGGGGAGCTCGTTTTCTGCCGTTAGGTTTACATAATTTCTTCTCTGCCGGGTAAAAAAGTCGTTGAAGCAGGAGAATTCCGTCGCCGTGCAGTCGGAAACGTCGATATGATATTGTTCGATAAAACGCTGCACCTTGCTCCGCGACAGGCGGCTTTTCTGCCACGCGGCATAGGCGTTCGAAACGAATTTCCGGCACAGGATGCCCTTGGCCAGCAGGCGGCCGGGAACGGTGCCGTAGGTAAAGCGGATCGCGCCCGCGCCGACCTCGGGGATCGTGCACACCTCGCCCGTCCGGCGATCATATATTTCCATGGTTTTCTCCTTTTTCAAAAAACAAATCGCGGCGCCTTTTCGCCGGCAGCTCCCAACCTCGCGGCCTTGTTCAGCTTCGCAGCGGCTCTTGGCTCCCCTTTCGGGGAGCTGGCACGGCCGCAGGCCGTGACTGAGGGGGCCCCCGCGCCGCAGCGCGCGTTGGATACGGTTTGCGGCAAAATCAACGTGCCAGCAGCGGCGGGCTGAGGGCAGCCCGCCCTACGCAGAGGGGGTGTTTTTGCGCCAAATCCAAAACTTTGCGTAGGGCGCGATGCCTACATCGCGCCGCGAATTCCGGACGCAGAACCGTTCGTGCCTGCGTGGGCCGATGTGGGCATCGGCCACTACGGTGCGGGACGGAAGCTGTGCAAGCCTTGCTCAAAAAATCCCGTAAACTCCTGCGCCGAGGGCGGCGGAGAGGAGGATGAGGGCGATGGGGGAAAGCTGCTTTTTGGTCAGCTTGCGATACAGCGGTCCGGCGGCGAGCAGCACGGCGGCCAGCCCGACAGAGCGCCAATCGATCTGCGGCGCGGTGACCGCGCCGAGGCAGCTGCCGAGCAGCAGGTACACCCCCGTGGCCAGCACGATGCCGATGACGCAGGGCTTCAGTCCGCCGAGCGCGGCGTTGACCCAGCGATTTTTCATCGCCGAGCGCAGCAGCACCGTGAGCACTAAAATTACAAGAAATGCAGGCAAGGTGACGGCGACCGTCGCCACCAACGCGCCCCAGAAGCCGCCCTGCTCACTGCCGACATAGGTCGCCAGATTGACCATGATCGAGCCGGGCGTGCTTTCGCTGACGGCGATCATATAGCCCAGCGCCTCATCGCTGAGCCAACCGTAGGAGCGCACCACGTCGCGGATGAGCGGAATCGCGCCGTAGGCGCCGCCGAAGGTGAAGCAGCCGACCTTCAAAAAACCGAGAAACAGCTCCAGATAGATCATCGGCTGTCCCTCCGCCCTGCCGCGCTTGCCACGGCAAAGGCTGCCAGCCCGACCGCGGCCGCGGCGAGCATCAGACGGATCGACGAAATGTGCCACGCAAAAATGTTCGCAGCCAGCATCAGCGCGGCGGAAGCCACCAGAATCGTGACGGACAGTACGCTTTTCGGCATTCGCCGCAGCATGCGCACCGCCGCGTTCACGATCAGAATGCCGACCGCGATTTGAATACCCTTGAATGCGTTGGCCACGACGGTCAGCGCGAGGAAATCCTCCAAAAACATCGAGATCAGGTAGATCACGACAAACGACGGGACGACCACGCCGACCGTCGCCGCCACTGCGCCGGGTACGCCCGCGCGGCGGTAGCCGGTGTAGGTGGCGCAATTGATGGCTACAGGCCCGGGCGTCGACTCGGCCAGCACGGTCATGTTCACCAGCTCGTCCTGCGTGATCCACTGCTTTTTCTCCACGCAGGTCGTTTCAATCAGCGAGATCATGGCATAGCCGCCGCCGAAGGTAAAGAGCCCGATCTTTGCAAAGGTCAGGAAAAGCTCCAGCAAAATGCGCATGCGTCCTGCCTCAGCGAACCCTTGGAATCATGTCCAGCGCCCGCGATTCCATGTCGAAGCCGAAGCGCTCCAGCAGCCGCAGCGCACCGGGGTCGTCCGTCGGCGCGGCGGCCAGACGCTGCACGCCCTGCGTCCGCAGGGGGCAGACTGCCTCGCCGAGCAGCTGCGGTGCAAAGCCCTTGCCGCGCTGTGCGGCTGTGACGCCGAGAAATTCGAGTGTGCTCTCCGCACCGTGATACGTTGTGGCCACGGCACCGACCGCTTCCTCACCGAGCATGCCGATCTCGACCCGCTGGCCGTCCTGCGGCGCAAAGCCGAGCGCGGCCAAAAATGCCGCGTCCTCGGCCACCGCCGGGCGATACCAGAGGTTAAGATCCGTCTTTTCACTGCTGCGCCACCAGCGCTGCTTGCCGACGGTAGAGATCTCATAGGGAATGTGCGACGCGTCGTTCAGGTAGTCCAGCGTGTACGCTCCGTTTTCCCAGCGCAGGCGGGAGACGGCAGTGTTCTCGCTGTGCGGGACGGCAGCTTCGTCGTCGGGGAAGAACAGCGATTGCAGCACGCCGCGCAGCACCATGCCGTGCGAAAAGACGGCGACCGTTTTTCCCTCGTTTTCGCGCACGACCTCGTCCAAGGCGCGGAGAAAGCGCCCGGTGTAGTCGGCAAAGCGCTCGCTGCCCTCGGCATGCCAGCGGTGCGGATGGTGGGAAAAATCATAGCTGCTCTGGTGGTCGAGCCGGTCGAACTGCCCGAAGGGCGTGTCCTCCCAGACGCCGCATTTGATCTCGCGGAAGCGCGCGTTGGTGTGCAGCGGCAGCTGCTTGGGGCGGCAGATCGCGCCCGCCGTGGTCTGGGTGCGGATCAGGTCGCTGGCATAGACTGCGTCGACCGGTACGTCGCGAAAGCGCTCGGCCAGCGCCGCGATCTGGCGCATCCCGTTCGGGGTCACGTTGGAATTATATTGCCCGTGGAGACGGCGGAAAATATTACCCTCCGCCTCCGCGTGCCGAATCAGGTAAATCGTTGTCATAGGATCCTCACAAATTTAGAAATATCGCAGCGCATTTTTTCCGCCGCCGCCTTGGCGTGGTCAAGGTAGTCCGTGCCGTCGCTGTCGGTCTTCTGCCACGCGCAGATGATGCTGCGGGAGGCGGAAATGATCGCGCCGTGGCCGAAGCGGTCAAAGGCGAACTGCACGTTCTTCGCCGTGCCGCCCTGCGCGCCGTAGCCGGGCACAAGGAAGAACAGCCGGTCATATTTTTCGCGCAGCAGGCGCATCGTCTGCGGGAAGGTCGCGCCGACGACGGCGCCGATCTGGCTGTAGCCGTTTTTGCCGAACAGGTCGGTGCTCCAGCGCATGGCGAGGTCGGCCATCGCGGTATAAATCACCCGGTCGCCGGAGAGCAGATCCTGCACCTCACGGGAGGATTTGTTCGAGGTCTTGAGCAGCAGGAAGATGTTTTTTCCGTCCCTTTTGCAATACGGCAGGAAGGGCTTGACGCCGTCGCTGCCGAGATAGGGGTTGACCGTCAGCGCGTCGCAGTCATACAGCCGGTACGATGTCTCGCCGACGGACACCGCGCCGAACATCGCCTGTGCGTAAATTTCGGCCACGTTGCCCACGTCGCCGCGCATCGAGTCGATGAGCACATAGTAGCCGCGCTCCTTGGCATAGCGGCTGATGCGCTGCATCTGGGCGATGCCCTCTGCGCCGAGGGCCTCGAAGCACGCACTTTGGAGCTTGACCGCCGGGACAAGACCGCACAGCGCGTCGAGCAGCTCTGTGCAGAAGCGGTAGTAGGCCGCCGCCGCTCCGGCCGGCGTCTGACCGTGCTCCTCGTAGGCGTCGCACAAAATGTGCTGCGGCAGGGTCGGAAGATACGGATCAAGCCCCAACATCACGGGGTTTTTTACCGCGCGAATCTGTTCCTGTAAAGCATCGATGGACATGGAAAAAACCTCCTGTGCAAGAAATTCAATGATTTCTTTCATTATACCATAAATCGCCCGGACAGGAAAGACGAATTTCGACATTCCCGCTGTTTTTGCAAGATTTTCTCCATGCGGGGAAAGCTAATTGCGGCCGCGCCCGGCGCGGAAAACTGGAAAAGGAGGAAGATCAAATGCAGGTCAAAGGCTTTTTGTTGACGCTCGGCCTCGGCATGGCGGCCGGCGGCGCCGTTGCGCTCATGCTGCCGCAGCAGTCCAAGGTGCGCAAAACCGCCCAAAAAGCGGTCGATTCCGTCGAGCAGACCATTTCCGACATGATGAGCTGACGCAAAAGCGCCCCATCGGGGCGCTTCAATTTTTTGAGCTGCCACTTACCACGCGCTGACACTGTGGTGCGCCTGTCAGCACGGATTGGGAGCCATTCCTGCGGCGGGGAACAACCCCTCAGTCAGCTTCGCTGACAGAGCGGAAAATCCCCGCTTGCATTTTAGCCGCCAAAATGGTATAATAAAGTGTACGTTTTCGGCCGGAGTGAGCGCTTCGGTGGCGTAACTCCGCTTGTTTTGAGCGAAAGGGGCGATCCCAGTGGCAAAAAAAATCACGCGCATCGTACTGACCGGCGGCCCGGCTGCGGGCAAGACGACCCTCATCAGCCGAATTTTGAAGGAATTTAAGCAGGACGACGGCTGGAAGGTCATTACCATTCCCGAAACGGCGACCGAAATGATCTCCGGCTTTGGCATCAAGCCCTTCGGCAACTGCGTATCGATGCTGGATTTCCAGTATTTTGTGGTCGAGGATCAGCTGCACAAGGAGCGCTTGGCGCTCAAGGCGGCGCAGATGGTGCCGGAGGAGAACGTGCTGGTCATTTATGACCGCGCGCTGCTCGACGACAAGGCCTATGTCAGCGACGAGGAATTCCGCGAGGTGCTTGCGTCTTTCGGCAAGACCGAGGAGGAGGTCATGGCAGGCTATGACGCCGTGCTGCATTTGGTCTCCTGCGCCAAGGGCGCGGAATTTGCCTATAATTTCGGAAACGAGGCGCGCTATGAGCCGCTGGAGGTCGCCCGCGAGAAGGACGAGCTGGCGCTGCGCGCGTGGTCGCGCCATCCCAATCTCCGCGTGATCGACAACTCCGTTGATTTTGAGGATAAGATCGCCCGCGGACTGCGCGCAGTCTATGAGGCCATCGGCCAGCCTGTGCCCGAGGAGACCTGGCACAAGTATCTTATCAAAATGCCTGACCTCGCGGCGCTGACCGAGCGCTACGGCGCGGCCGGCATCGATATGATGCAGACCTACCTGTCGCAGACCAGCCCGAACATCGTGCGCCGCATCCGCCAGCAGAAAAACGGCAACGAATACCTCTATTTCTATACCGAAAAGCACTATACCGGCGACGGCCAGTGGGAGACCGAGCGGCCAATCTCCAGTAAGGAGTACATCCAGTATCTTATGGAGGGCGATGTGACCATGCACGCCGTCCATAAGGTGAAATACCGCTTTTCCTATCAGGGTCGCCGCTTCGAGATCGATGTCTATCCCTTCTCGAGTGAGCACGCCATCATGCGCGCCGCCCTCCCGGACGCCGCCAGCACCCTTGACGCGCCGCCCGAGATTGCCATACTCCGCGACGTTACCCATGACCCCGCCTACCGCAACAGTCAACTCGCCCGAACCCAAAAGCTATAAAAAATTCCCCCGCTGCTGCAAGCTGTTACCCTTGCCGCAGCGGGGGATTCGTTTGTCAGAACACGCGGATGTGTTACAAAAGGCTGTTTATTCTACGACATTCTGAATGTAGCGGGTCAGGATGGTAGCGACCTGGGCGCGGGTGGCTTTGCCCTGGGGGTCAAGATAGCTGCGGCCGCCGAGGACCGTGCCGTTGATGATGCCGCGAGCGATGCACCAGCTCAGCGCATCGCGGGCGTAGCCGCTGACGGACGCGCCGTCGGGGAAGGTGTCGAGGCTGCTGCGCGCCGAGGTGTCTACGCCGATGCCGGTGGCGTAGCGATATAGAATGGCTGCCATCTGCTCACGGGTGATGTTGCCCATGGGGTCGAAGCGGTTGTTGCCGACGCCGTTGACCACGCCGTTGTTTGCCGCCCAGCCGACGGCCTCGGTGTACCACTGGCCGGCGCGGACGTCGGTGAAGCTGTTCTCGCCCGCGTCGGGCTTCTCGGCGTAGCGCCAGAGGACGGTGACGAGCATGGCGCGGGTCATGGAGCCGTCGGGGTCAAACTGACTGGCGCTGATGCCGTTCATGAGGCCGCGGGAGATGGCAAAGTCGATGCCGGGGTGATACCACAGGCTCGTGTTGACGTCGTGATAGGGCCTGGAGGGGCACTTTGCACCGCCGTCGCAGGTGCCGCCGGGGGTCGGCGGGGTGGGCGGATTTTCGCCGCTTGTCGCACCGCAGCGGGTGCAGACGCCGTTGACGTAGTTATGACCCAGCGGGTCCAGATAGCTGTCGGTATAGCTCTCGCCGCAGGAGCAGGTGTGGACGGTGTAGCCGCCCTCGGTGCAGGTGGGGGCTTTTACGTAGTCGGTGTAGCTGTGGACGTGACCCTCGCCGGTGGCGGGGATGACGGTGTTTTCGTTCCGTCTCTCGTGGCAGCGGGTGCATTCCTCGTGCTTATAGCCCGGCTCGGTGGCGGTGGCAACCTTGTCGGTGACCCACTGGAAGTCGTGGCCGAGTGCGGCGGTATAGCCGTCTCGGTAGCTCTCGCCGCAGGCGCAGACGTGCTCGGTGTAGCCCTGCTTGGTGCAGGTGGCATAAACATAATTCGTCCGGTAGGTGTAGTCGTGGACGTGCCCGCCGCCCTCCGTGTCGTACCACTTCAGCTCGCAGCGGCGGCAGTAGTGGCGAATCATGCCGTAATACGCAGAATACTCGTATTCCTCCGTAGCAACGACCTCGTCGTGCCCCAGCGCGGGGGTCTGCGTCGGCTGGGTCAGGGTTAGACCGCAGAAGGCACAGTGCGTGCCGCCGGTGTAGCCCGGGCGGGTGCAGGTGGCCTCGATCGCGTCGTTGGCGACGGGCTTATGCGCGACGGGGGCGGTATTCGCCGACGCGGTCACGGCGCCGCAGACGGCGCAGACCGTGCGCGTGAAGCCGCCGGTGCAGCAGGTCGGCGCGACCGTTTCCGTCACGGGCTGATGGGCGGTGCAGGCGCCCGTTTCGAAGGTGAATTCATTATCTACAGCGTAGGTCTGCGCAGCCGTTCCCGCTGTGCCGCGGATGACGAAGCCGTCGATCTTAGTCAGACCGGCAAACGGATTATCCGGTTCGACCGGGCAGTAGCCGAAGGCCTGCGGCCCGATATAGGCGACGCTGGCGGGGATGGTAACGCCCTTGCCCTCGCCGTAGGTGAAGAACGCGCCCTCGTCCAGCACGCGCAGACCGTCGTTCAGATGAATTGCCTTGATATACGGCGCGGAGAAGGCGTTGTTGCCGACAAAGCGGACGGAATCGGGCAGGACGATGCTCTCGCAGCCGCTGTTATTGAACGCCTCTCTGCCGATGTACTGCACGCCGCCGAGGTCGATGAACTTCATGTTCGTCGCGCCCGCGAAGGCGTAGCCGTCGACGTATTTACAGCTCTGCGGGAGGATCAGCCCCGCGAGGTTCGGCTGGTCGAAGGTGGGGTTCACCTCTATCTGACCTGCAAGGAACTCATAGGTGACGGAAACCGTGCCGTCCCTGAGGCTCAGGACGGTGCCCTCCGCCATCGAGCCCTTGTAGGCATAGGCGGCCTTGCCGAAATAAACCACGCCGTTCGGCTGATCGTGGAACCAGCCGCAGTTCATGAATGCCCAAGAACCGACGTGGGTCACGTTCGTTTCCAAAGCGCCGAAGTCGGTCAACACAGTGCAGCCGGAGAAGCAGCCGTGGCCGATCTGACGGACGTTTTTGCCGCCCTTGATCGAGCGCAGCTGCGCGCAGCCGCTGAATACACCGTCGCCAAGCGTGATGAGCGAATCCGGCAGCGTCACGCTCTCGAGCGCAACGCAGTCGCTGAGCGCGCCGCCCGTCAGAATGCGGACGTTCTTCAGGTCGATCGACTTGAGGTTGGAATTGCCATCCTTGTTGTTGTAGCGATAGGGGTCGCCGTTGGAGATCGGCCCGCGCACCTCGAGCACGTCGTCGGGCAGAACCACGTGCGCCGTCCTGCCGACGCTAAGGCCCTTCAGCGTCGTATTGCCCTTTGGAATGGTCAGATTCTTGATTTGGTAACAGCCGGAAAAGCAGCTCTCCTCCAAAACCGCCGTCGTCGGCAGGGTGATGTCGGTCAGATGGGCAAGCTTGCGGAGATTGATGTAATTGACGCTCTCCGGAACGGTAAGCTTGGTGATGCTGCCGCAGCCTTCCGTGATGCTGAGCGATTCCAGCCCGTCGGGCAGGATCAGCTCGTTCACGCCGTCCATATCGTCCTTCTCGATGCGCACCATTTTTGTGCCGGGACGGACGGTCAGCTTGGAGGGGTATTTTTTCCCCTTGCAGCCGAGGAACACGCTGCCGCAGTACAGCTCCGTGCCGTCGGCAAGCCCCTCATACCACTTCGAGGTATAGATGCTGGAGTCTTCCATATCGGTCAGCGACTT
>CAKTZP010000069.1 GCA_934636045.1 uncultured Oscillospiraceae bacterium | reverse complement strand
GGCGGTGTTGTTCTCGAAGCAGTTGGTGTGGTTGGGCTGGGTGTCGTCGTCGGGAACTTCGATGCCGGAGGCGTCGGTGCCGATGACGGGCGGGTTGTAGGTCGCCAGCAGCCATTCGATGGCTTCCTTCTGCACATGGGGGAACGGCTCCCAGTCGGGGTCATGGAACTTCTTGTCAAAGCCCGTGTAGAACAGGATCATGTCGCCCTTTTGCAGCTTGCCCTCGTACTTTTTGATCTCGTCGAGGGTGATGAACTCGCCGGCCTTCTTGCCGGAGCAGTCCATGACGAACGCTTCGCCGATCAGGCGGTCGACCGGGTAGTCGGCGCAGTCAGGGCCGTCAAACTTGTGGTGGAACGGCACCTCGATGTGCGTGCCGACATGCGAATGCATGTGCACCTCGCTCTCGATGTACCAAACGCCCTCGGCATGCGCACGGGCATTGCCGTTCGGGTCCATTTCCACAACATCCCGATACTCGGAATGGAACGGGAAGTTTTCTTTGTCGGACTCCAGAACGTGGTTCAGCTCGACAATGTCTTCTTTTTTGAATTTCATAAACGCAGTGCTCCTTTTCTATCGTAATCCCTAAGGCGGATGGTACGTTTTTCCGTTCCGCATCTTCATCCTAGCACGCGTTTTCACGATTGTCAAGATTTCATTTTCATTTTTTAAATCAAAAAGTAAAAACAAGCAGACTTTTGTTTTCCTGCACAATTCCTAGCCGTCTTTTTCGTGCAGTTTGCCGAGCCGGTATACCGGCCGTGCTGCCCCCTTTGGAAGAAATCCAAAGAAAATCTGCTCAATTTTCGAAAAATTTCACTTTACCTATTGATTTATACAGAATCGTCTGGTAATATACAACTGTAACCACCTGCAAAACTTCAAAACAAAGGAACGTAACGCCATGACAAGCAATCAGATGACCGTCGCCATTGCCCCGGAGGTATCCCATGGCTGCCTGATCAAATTTCAGTTTATTTATCGAAACTTGAAATCCGCAGAGCGCCGTGCCGCCGATTTCTGCCTCCAGCATCCGGAAGACATTGCCAAACTGACCATCAGCGAAGTCGCGCAAAAGGTCGGGTGCAGCGAGGCCACGCTGGTGCGTCTGGCGCGCCATCTCGGCTATAACGGCTATCCCGACCTCCGCGCCGACATTCTGCGCGGCGAGCACGAGGACGTGTCGCACTATGTCGTCGACTCCTCCTCGGATGAGATCGAGGCCGTCGCGGAAAATCTCTTCAACCTCTGCATTCTCTATCTGCAGGACTCCATCCACGCCACCGACAAAGACGCCCTCAAGGCCGCCGCCCACCTGCTGCACGAGGCCAAGCGCCTCGTCTTTGCGGCCACGGGCGACGCGCACTTCGTCGCCGCCTCCGGCGCGCAGAAGTTCACCCGCCTCGGCTATATCGCCACCGCCTCGACGGATTTCGACTCGCAGCTGCTGGCCCTTTCCCAGATGAGCAGCGACGACGTTCTCGTCTGCATCTCCCACTCCGGCCGCACCCGCACCGTCTGCGACCTTGCCAAAATCGCTCACGACCGCGGCATTAAGGTCATTTCTATCACGAATTTCCCCGTCTCTCAGTTAGCCAAGAACTCTGACCTCATTCTCTTGACTGCCTCGTTCGCTTACGACATGATGGACGAGGTCATCGCCAAGCGCGTCCCCGCCCTCTGCCTACTCGACTCGCTGTATATCTACCTCCTGATGAAAGTCAAACAAAAAAATCCCTCTCAACTGGAAAACACCAACGTATTCCTCCGCATGAACAAGCTCTAAGTATTCAAAGCCCGCACACACTTGTTACACCGTGTGTGCGGGTTCTCTATATGAAATTCTCAATAATGCCGTAAGAGCGCGAACCCATGGTGCAGCCGTTGGCGTCAAAGGTACCTAACGGCTGCAGCACGCCCTTGCGGGTGCATCGCATAGCAGATTTCGAACATAGAAGCGCGAAAACACTGCTCGCAACGCTCTACCCCGCATGCGTTATTCCCACCTCGCGTAAAGCATCCACCATGAACAAGAAAACAGCGACACCCCCGGTGCTGGGCTTGCACCGGGGGTGTCTGGGTCTGTTCGTAACACAACGTACAACACAAGGGCTGCTGTCGGCTTAGCTACAGGGCCTTCCGCCCGCAGCATCAGCAGCGGAGATCAGGGAAAGGGAGGAAAAACCTAATCTCTGGTTAAAGAATACCATATTGTTCGTCCCTTTTTGTGAACAAATTTTAAAGAATCTGCAAAAAACTTATGGAGCGACCGCTCAGAGGAAGAAAAACGGGTTTTCCAGGCCGCTCGACCAGAGGGCGGAGGCGGTGCGCCACATGGCGCGGGCGTGGATGCGGTCGTGCCATAAAAAGCGGCGCAGTACCTTGCGCATCGTCCAAAGCTCGCCGTCCGGCGCGGTATAAACCTCGCCGCTCAAAAAGTCCGGCAGCTCCTCTAATTCGCTCAGCGCCTGCAAGCGGTTGGTGTAAATATCCGGCACGTTTTCAAACGGCAGACCGAATGCGCCGACATAATAGGCCGTGGTCTGGTTGATGTGCTCATACATTTCCCGCGGCGTGCGCGGCACCGCGCCGTAGAAGCATACGCGCTTCGGCCGGTCGGAAATGTCGGGGTTCGGGATGCTGGCGAACAGCTTGCGAATATCCCGCGCCGAGCGCAGCACGAGCAGCTTGAGATTTTCGTACTCCTGCGGCGTCAGCGGCTGCCGCTCGGAGTCAAAAAGGACATCCGAGTCGGCCATGTGCACTTGCAGCGAAGAGAGCTTGCGCTGCACGATCTCGACCTCCGGGTCGTCGTAGCCGGGGTTTGCGCCAGTGCTCCAGCGCAGATAACTGCGCAGCTCTCCGGGAAATTTGGCCAGAGCCTCAGCCTCAGTCTCCGCGCGGACAAATGCGCCGGGATAGTTCGCCGCGTAGATCAGATACCCGCCGGGATTGTATTCCTCAACAGCCTGTAGTTTCATCATATGTCCTCCCTGATCGGTTCGGAAATCACGGCATCCACCGGCAGGTCGTGCGCCTGCAGCGCAAGATGCGGAAAAAGCTGGAAGCCATAGCACAGCGCTATCGTCGGGTGTTCCGACTCCTGCGCCAGAAAGCGGTCATAAAATCCGCCGCCGTAGCCCAGCCGGTTACCGTCCGGATCAAAGGCCAGCCCGGGCATAAGCACCAGTGCCGTTGGATCGTCCGCACGCGCGCCGTCTACCGGCTCAGGAATGCCGCCATAGCCCGGCGCAAAAACGGATTCCGGGGTAATCCAGAGGAAATCCATGCGCTCGCCGGCCACACGCGGCACGGCAACACGCTTGCCGTCGCACCACGCGCGGCGGAGAATCGGTGCGGTACGCACCTCCTGATTGTAGCTCAGGTAGGCGTAGATCGCGCGGGCATTCTGATACAACGGATGCGCAAACAGCCGCTCGGCCAGCACCGCCGAGGTGCATTCGATCTGTACAGGGGAAAGCGCACGTTTCTGCGCGGCGATCAGCCGCCGCAGGGCAGCTTTATCCATCGGCCTCCCTCCTTTTGCCTCTATTTTAACGGTTTGTACGAGCGGTGTCAATCTTTTTCCGAAATCGCAACAACGATATGCAATTGCCCATTGCGAAATGTCGAATTCTAAGGTATAATGGGCAGCATCATAAGAGGAAGGGAACCAATATGACATATCACATTCTCTTTAATCCCCACGCCGGCAACGGCACCGGCGAAACGGCGGCGCACAGGCTGGACGAGCTGCTCTCCGGTGAGACGCTGCGCTACTACAACATGACGGAGATCTCCTCCTACGCTGACTTCCTTAAGCCCATTGCCGCAGACGACCCGATCGTGCTGGCCGGCGGCGACGGCACGATCAACCGCTTTCTCAACGACACACAGGGGCTTTCCATCGCGCAGGACATTCTATATTTTGCCGTCGGCAGCGGCAATGATTTTCTGCACGACCTTGGCAAGCAGAAGGGTGAGCCGCCGTTTTCCATCAAAAAATACCTTGTTGATCTGCCCGTTGTAACGGTCCAAGGCAAGCGCTACCGCTTCCTCAACGGCATCGGCTACGGCATCGACGGCTATTGCTGCGAGGTCGGCGACAAGCTCCGCGAAACCTCGTCCAAGCCTGTGAATTATACCTCCATCGCCATCAAGGGCCTGCTGTTCCACTATCAGCCTGTCAACGCCCGCATCACGGTTGACGGCAAGGTGCACACCTTCCGCAAGGTCTGGCTCGCACCGACGATGAATGGACGCTTCTACGGCGGCGGCATGATGGTCGCACCCGAGCAGGATCGTCTGAATCCCGAACGGACGGTTTCTGTCAGCGTGATGTTCGGCAGCGGCAAGCTCAAGACGCTCATTGTCTTCCCCTCCATCTTCAAGGGCGAGCACATCAAGCACACGGAAATGACCAAGGTGCTGACCGGCCACGAGATCAAGGTCGAATTCGACAAGCCCACCGCCCTCCAGATCGACGGCGAAACCATCCTCGGTGTCAAGCAATACACCGTCACCACCCGCGTCCCTGCAAAGGCTTAAGTCAAAAGCAATCGCCCCGCGCCAAAATCGGCGCGGGGCAATTTTTCAGAATTATTCAAATTTCATCGATGCGAAGGCGAAGTCCTCGTTGATGTCCCAATTGGTGAGCTCAGTGGGGGCGGGGAGGACGGCAGTGGTCAAGGTGTCGTCGGGATTATCGTAGATAATTTTGAACTCGACGTTGTCCGGGAAGCAGAGCTGCGTACCGGTGGGCGTCCGTGTGCTAGTCGAGGGCCAAACGTTTTCTGCGATGTAGGTATAGACAAGGTCGGCCGTCATGTAATCGTCGGCATCAACCAGATACTGCGCGAAGGCCTCCATGCTCACAGCGCGGTGGACATTGCCGTGGATGGAGTTGCTGTGGTAATAGTTGTCCATATTTCCGGTCTCCGTCGCGTTGGCGTTCTGACCCGCGTACCAGATGGTCAGATCGACAAAGTAATACCAGCCGTCCTGCTTGATGTAGTTATAGACATGGCCGCCGCCGCTTTCCTGCATCGTGGAGATGAAGCCGACCTCGTCGTAGTCCCCCTTCAGAATATAGTTGAGCCAGTCGGCGCTGGAGGCGCAGCAGCCGTTGTTGGTCCGCACGGCGTCATAGCCCGGCTTGTGGTGCTCCCAAAGGATTCCGTTTTCTTTCAGGAACACGTTATCGTCGCTGCCGTAGAAGCCGCCGATACGGTAAAGCTGCAAAGCCTCATACAGCGTACCGATCTTCGCCTGCTTCTGCTCCGGCGTGTCGGTCAGGAGGGCTTGGATCTGCGCGTTAGTGTAGCGGCTGCCGCCCAAGGTATTCGCAGGCACCCACCAGACCCCCTCGGCGACCTTCATGCTGAAATCGGCATCGTGCCGCAGCGCACCGCAGTCCTTGCCGTTGTCCGCGGAATAGTCGGGATAGCGCTTTTCCAGCTCCGGATGGTACTGCGCGGAGCTCAGTCGAAGCGGGAAGCTGACGGGATACTCCGTGCCGTCATCGTCGGCATAGACGATCGTCAGGACGCGCGAATCCATGTAGTCCACCCAGGGATGACCGTCGGCAAAGTTGCCGATCTGTCCCGGCGCAAGATAGAACGGGATCTGCCGATCTTTCAGTGTGTCGCCCTCGATAATATACGGCGCACCCGCCGGATCTCCGCCCATGCGGTTTTGCCACTCGATGCGGACGAGGTGCTGGGTCTTATCCGTATCGTTGCGGAACCACACTTCATATTTCCATGCACCTCCGGGCTGACGCAGCACCGTCTGCTCCGCCGCAGTCTGACCGAGCGGTGCGGCATCGGGCGTCTCGCAGCCCTCGTAGCCGAGGGTCAGAAGATAGGTGCGGACAAAGGTATTGCCCGCCGAATCCGTCAGCTCCAGCGTGTAGCGGCGACCGTTAAACAGATAGGTGAGCGGGTGCCCGTCAGACCATACGATCGTTTCATCGGGGTCTGCAGTCAGGTGGTCAAAATACTTGTACAGCTCGTCCATATCGACGTTGAACAGGCTGCCGACTTCCCTCTCCCCGCAGAGATTCTGAACGGTGACCTTCGTTAGGGAGACGGTCTTATCCGACGAGTTTTTCAGACGGATCGAGAACTGCCAGTACGCAGAATCGCCGGAAAAGCTCGGCTGGATCGTGCGGGAGGTCGTTGCCGTTTCCGTCGCAGACTCCATCGGCGGCTCCGGCTCAGTCGGTGTGGGATCAGGCTCGGTCGGCTTTATCGGTTCGGTGGGGGTCGTCGGCTCCTCGGGAAGCTCGTCCCGCAGCGCGCGGTAAAGGAAGGTTACCGTCTGCCCGCGCAGACAGCTTTGGTCGGGCGAGAAGCGTCCCGCGCCGGTGCCCTTGGTCACACCGTTCTCCGCCGCCCACAGGACGGCCTGATAGTAGTATTGGTTGGCCGCGACGTCGGAAAACTCATTGCTTCCGCTCGGCTTCGGCTGGTTCAGCGCCCGCCACAGGAAGGTGACGAACTGCGCGCGCGTGACCACGTCCTCGGGACTGAAGGTCGTCGCGCTCGTGCCGGTGGTCACGCCGTTCTCGGCTGCCCACAGCACGGCATCATGATAATACTGGCTTGCGCTCACGTCTGTAAACGGGCACACACCGGTCGGCTGCGGCTTTCCCAGCGCACGCCACAGGAAGGTCACGACCTGCGCGCGGGTGCAGCTGGCCTCCGGTGAAAACTGGGTGCTGCTGGTGCCGGTGGTGATGCCGTGCTCTAGCGCCCAGCGCACCGCATCAGCAAAATAGTCCGCGCTGCTGACGTCCGTAAAGGGGTTCTCCCCCGCCGCCAACGCGCCCGCGGGCAGCAGCCCCGCCAGCAGACACAACGCAAGCGCCCATGCGATCAGCTTTTTCTTCATAATTCCGCCTTTCCGGCCGTTTTCGGCCGCAACTTTTCTGAATACTATGATATCATCCGCCGCGCGTTCTGTCAATTATCCGGCTGCATACGATACGGCGCATTTTTTTGCTTGTAATTCTGCACGCTGCTCGGTATAATAAGGGTCAAGAATGGAGGAATGCCCTATGAAGCCGAATGTCCGCCGGATCTGTCGGACGGCGCTGCTGCTGGCGCTGTGCATCGCGGCGCAATTTCTGAAAAATACTTCCGTCTACCTGACCGGCCCCGTCATCAACGCGATTTTGATCCTCGCCACGCTCTCCTGCGGCCTTTGGAGCGGTGCGGCACTGTCGGTCATAACACCTCTGACCTCGTGGCTCATCACCGGAAGTCCCATCATGAGCGCCTATCCCCTCATCGTGCCGTGCATCATGGTCGGCAACCTGATCTTAGCGCTATTCGTGTGGCTCTTCGGCATCCGGCTGGCGGCCAAGCTGCCCGAAACACAGAAGCTTGCCCTGTCTGATGCGCGTTTCCGCTCCGGACTCGCAATCGCGCTGGTCGCGGCGGCGCTCTGGGGCAGCATCGGCATTGCCTTCCTTGCCTCGTTCGGCGAGCTGATGCAGCTTTCGCTCACGCCGCTGCTGCTTGTCCTGCTCATCGCGCTGGGCGGCTGCTTTGCGCTCTTTGCCGGACTGTGGGTGCTGGCAGCCAAGCTGCCGCGCTCGTGGACGCTGATTGCCGGATTGGTCTTCGGCTCTGTCGTCAAGGCGCTGTTTCTCTGGCTGACAATTGCACGCGGCATTCTGAGCAATGCGCCCGCCTTGTCCGCGCAGGCCGTCGCCGTGGCCAAGACCACCTTCTCCATCACGCAGCTGCTCACTGCGCTGCTCGGCTCCGCCGTCGCCCTTCTCATCTGGCTGCCGCTGCGCAAGCTTCTGACGCGGGGGACGGCACAATGAGAGTCCTCGCCATCGACTACGGAGACGCCCGCACCGGCATCGCCGTCTCCGATCTGAGCGGCACAATCGTCGGCCAGACTGACGTCATCCACAGCCGCAACCCGCAAAAAACCGCCGAAAAAATCGCCGAGCTGGTCAAGGCCACCGGTGCAGAGCGGCTGGTCATGGGCTTTCCGCGCAACATGGACGGCTCAGAAGGGCCGCGCGCCGCGCTGTACCGCGACTTTGCCGCCCTCGTCGAGCGCACGGCCGGTATGCCCGTCGTCCTCTGGGACGAGCGCCGCACCACCGTCGAGGCGCATCAGATCCTCTCGGACTGCAACTACCACGGCAAAAAGCGTAAAAACACCGTCGACGCCGTCGCCGCCTCTCTGATCCTCGAAGGCTATCTGACCTTCTTAAAGCGCTGACGGCAGCCCCAAAAATCAAAAACAGGACAGGCCACAGCCTGTCCTGTTTCTTTTTTCTGCTCAGATCAGATCTCGTCGGCCTTAATGTTATGCGCTGCAAATTCGTGCAGGAGCGCATCCATATCGTTGGGACAGCTCATGGGCTCGCCGCAGAACTTGATGGCGTTGGCGACGTCCTTCAGACCGTTTCCGGTGATGACGGAGACAACGGTATCCTTCGCGCCGATCACGCCCTGCTCGCAGAGCTTCTTGAGGCCGGCAGCACCGGTAACACCGGCGGGCTCGCCGAAGACGCCGCAGGTGCGGCCGACCAGCTTCTGCGCAGCCATGATCTCCTCGTCGGTCACGTTGACCACGATGCCGTTGGACTCGCGGATGGCCATGAGTGCCTTGTCCGCGTTGCGCGGCACGCCGACGGCGATAGAGTCGGCCAGCGTATTCTCCTCCATGGGTTCCCACGGCTTGTTCTCCGCGATGGCGCGGTTGATGGGGTGGCAGCCCTCGGCCTGCGCGGAGATGAGGCGCGGCAGGCGGTCGATAAAGCCGATGGCGTACAGATCCTTCAGACCCTTCCACAGGCCGGCAATGGTGCAGCCGTCGCCGACGGAAATGGCAATGTAGTCCGGAACGACCCAGCCGAGCTGCTCCATGATCTCCAAGCCGACGGTCTTCTTGCCCTCGGAGAGGTAGGGATTGATGGCGGCGTTGCGGTTATACCAGCCCCAGCGGTCGATGGCTTTTTTGGACAGCTCGAAGGTCTCTTCATAGTTGCCCTGCACAGAGACAACATTTGCGCCGAAGGTCATCAGCTGTGCGACCTTGCCCTTGGGGGCACGGGCGGGAACGAAAATGTAGGTCTTCAAGCCGGCAGCGGCGGCGTTGCCCGCCAGCGAGGATGCGGCATTGCCGGTCGAGGAGCAGGCAATGACCTTTGCGCCCGCCTCCTGCGCCTTGGCCACGGCCATGGCGGAGGCACGATCCTTCAGCGACGCGGTCGGGTTCTGGCCGTCGTCCTTGATCCACAGCTTCTTGAGCCCCAGCAGCTTGCCGAGGCGGTCGGCCTCATACAGCGGCGAGCAGCCCACACGCAGCGGCGTATTCGGTGTTGTCTCCTCCACGGGCAACAGCTCGCGATAGCGCCACATGGAGCGGTCGTCACGCGCCGCCAGCTTTTCCTTGGTGAAAACGGACTTGATGTAGTCGTAGTCATAGATGATGTCCAGAATACCGCCACACTCGCAGTTGGTCAGATTCGGAGTGGCTTCGTATTCCTTGCCGCATTTGACGCAGCGGCCGCATTTTACGTTTCTCATGAGTTGCGTCCTTTCCGTTTGTGATTGTTTTTCCGTTCCTGACGGCGCTTTCTGCGTTCCTCTCGGCGGCGGAGGCGGGGGTAGATATTAAAAAATTCCTCGTCACCGACCAGTGCGCGAAACTCGCGCATTTCCCGGCGATAATGCAGCACAGCCACAGCGGCGGCAATTGCGCCCAAATAGGCGATCAACGTCGGCCAAAACAGACGGCCGAGCTTGGCGGAGCTCACCATAATCAGCAGCGCGCCGCACATCAGCGCCATGGTGAGAAAGCTCAGGGCCAGTGAGCTGAAAATTGGTGTGAATTGCAGTCCGACGTTGCGCAGCCAGCGCCGGAAACCTTGCAGAAAGTGTTTCAAAGACGGTTCTCCTCAGAAAACTGAGGGGCGGGGAAAATCCCCTCCCCTCAGCGGAATGTAGAATTACAGGTTCTTCAGCAGGCCGGTAGCCTCGTTGAACTCATTGATGAGCTCGTCGAGATCCTTTGCCTGGGCGTGGACAGCGTCCCACGTACCCTTGGTGTCGTACCACTGGGCGTTGAGGTCCTCGACCTTCATCTGCTGCTGCTCGACCCAAGTGTAGTACTTGAGGTTGTGGACGCGCTTGCGCTCGGTGTAGGTCAGCTCGAGCATGCTGTCGGTCTTGAGGCCGAGCATATGGACGGCATGATCCTTCGCCGCTTCGACGACGTCATAAGCGCCGTGCATCTGGTTGAGCTCCTCCACACGGGACTTGTACATGACGGCAGAGTCGGTCAGAACGGTGACAACAACATCGTCCTCATTGAGCTCGTAGTACTTCGCCATCTTGATGCAGCAAAGGACGTTGGCAATACCGGAAATGCCCATCCACGTGAACTTCTCGAGCTGCTCGTCGGTCATGCCGAGCTCTTCCTTGAGGTACTTCTGGCCTTCCGCGGTGTTGAACAGGCGGAGCAGTCTCTGGGAATCTTCGTCGTCGATGGCAATGGCCATGTCCGTGTTCTTCACATTGTGAACCCAAGGAATGTGCTTGTCGCCGATGCCCTCGATGCGGTGGCCGCCGAAGCCGTTGTCGAGGATGGTCGGGCACTGCAGCGCCTCGCCGACGGCGAGCTTCATGCCGGGATAGCGCTCCTTGAGCAGGTCGCCTGCGGACATGGTGCCGGCGGAGCCGGAGGTGAAGCAGGCGCCTGCCAGTCTCTGGCCGGGCTTCTTGACTGCCTCATACAGATCAGAC
>CAKTZP010000068.1 GCA_934636045.1 uncultured Oscillospiraceae bacterium | reverse complement strand
GCGAAATGACGAAGAAGCTCTGGGACGCGACCGACGAAGAGATCGATCAGATTCTTGCCGACTACGGCATGGGCGCTCCCTCCGAGCTTGGCAAGGCCGGCTCCTACATCCAGACGACGCCGAGAAGCAAGCAGATCGAAAAGCGCCGCAAGGACGACGTCGTTTTCGTTCCGATCGGCTGCACGGAAAACCACGGCAAGCATGCCAACACCGGCCTTGATACCTTCATGGTCACGCAGATTCTCGAGGGTGTCCGCCGCTACACCGCCAAGCAGGGCCGCGAGTGCTCGCTGGCCTTCCCGCCGCTGAACTACGGCGGCCATCCGTACCACCACATCGGCATGCCCGGCACCGTCATCATGCCGCCGGAGGTCGTGACCGAAACCCTGATCTACACCATGCTCGGCCTTTGGGACGACGGCTACCGCAAGATCATCCTTGTCAACAACCACGGCCACAGATGGATGCTGGAATCCGCCGTTCAGGAGTTCTTCAAGCGCTATCAGCTGCCCGCCATCGTGATGGAGGTCGAATGGCACCGCGCCGTCCGCGAGTTCTTTACTCCGGAAGCCACGCATGTCAACAGCATGGAGACCCCGTTCGTCCACGCCGACGAGGCGGAGACTGCCGTTGCGCAGCTGCTCTTCCCCGACATGATCGACATGGACTCCGCCGAAGAGGCATGGCCGCACGGCTTCCTCTTTGCCGGTCACTATGATAACTCCATCGACGCCTACGGCAGACCCCACATCTGGAGCGAGGGTCAGGGCCATCAGGCCATCGAGCGCAAGGGCACCCCGCAGGGCGTCGTCGGCAATCCCCGTCTGGCCACGCCGGAAAAGGCAAAGCGCCCGATCGCCGCGATTCTGAAGTACCTCACGCTGGTGCACGACGAAATTCTCGACAAGTACCCCGCCGGAAAGCTGCCCCCCGTCGACCAGATCACCTTCCGCACGGAAGAGGAGCTTGCTCCGTTCCTGAAGGAGCCGCTGAGCGAGGGCTGGAAGTCCGTCCACGAGCTGCCCAAGATCGGCATCTTTGATAAGTTCTGATCATCATAACCATAAAAAATTATTGGAGGAGTATCTACTATGAAGTGTAAGCAAGCATTTCTTCACGGACCGTTCGATCTGAGAATGACCGAGGTTGAGCTTCCCGAGCCGAAGGACAACGAGGCGCTGATTCGCGTGCGCGCCTGCGGCATCTGCGGCTCCGACGTTGAGATTTACGAAGGCAAGTCCAAGGAAGGCCGCTATGACATTCAGCCGTTCGTTCCTGGCCACGAGTGGGCGGGCGACGTGGTGAAGGTCGGCAAGGGCATCAAGACCCTGAAGGTCGGCGACAAGGTCACCTCTGACTGCGTGGTCGCCTGCGGCGTCTGCGAAAACTGCAAGTCCGGCATGATGCCCTCCGCGTGCCTCGATTTCAAGGAAATCGGCTTCGGCCCCGACACCCCGGGCGGCTACGGCGAGTACCTGATCTGCGGCGAGGGCAACCTGCACAAGATCCCCGACAACTGGGACTACGTGGACGGCGCTTGGGTTGAGCCGTTCTCCATCGGCTATTTCAGCGTCTGGGGCAACGGCGGCTACGTCGATGCATCCGATACCGCGCTGATCTTCGGCTGCGGCCCTGTCGGCCTCTGCGCCCTGATGACCTGCAAGATGGCAAACGCCACGACGATCATGGTTGACCCGCTGGCAAGCCGCCGCGAGGTCGCCCTCAAGTTCGGCGCAGACTATGCGCTCGACCCCACCGCGCCCGACTTCCGCGAGCAGGTCAAGAAGCTCGCTCCGGCAGGCGGCGGCCCGTCCGTCATCTGCGAGTGCTCCGGCAGCAACGCTGCGGTCTCCGAGATGTTCCAGATCGCCGGCCATAACTGCCGCGTCAACGTGACCGGCCACACCCTTGGCCGCCAGATTCCCGTGGAGATGGGCTGGACGAACTGGAAGACCCTGCGCATCAAAGGCTCCGGCGGCACGGATCACTTCATGCCGCGCACCATCCGCTTCATGAGCCAGGTCCGCAAGCAGTTCGACTTCAAGAAGCTGACCACCCACTACTACAACTTCAAGGACCTCAACAAGGCCATGGACACCGCCTGCCACGACAAGGAGCACGCCCTGAAGGTCATGCTGCTGTTTGACGAGGACTGATCGAATCCCCACGCATTCTCGCGAAACACAAATTTCGGCATTTTGCCTAGATTCCTGTCGAAAAAATTGGGCAGAGTATTGAAAAAAGCAATCGACAGAAGAAATTGCTTGTGATTTTTTGTTAGCCGTGCTATACTTATGTTATGAATTCGGTATACGGAATTCGGAACATTCTGGAAAAGCAAAAAGTGAAAGCGCTTCTGCCATATCAGGTACAAGTGGTTACAAACCGGCGCCTGCGCGAGTGTCTGACCCCACGCGCAGGCGCACCCCTAACCCTCCGGCGCGGCCGTCCGGAATCCCCGCCGCCCCGAGGGAAAATAAAACACCGCGGAAAGGAGTCGGCCATGAGTGAATACGTTCTCGAAATGAGAAATATCACAAAGCGTTTCTCCGGCAACACTGTTTTGGACGATGTTCATCTGAAAATCAAAAAGAGCGAGGTCCACGCGCTGCTCGGCGAGAATGGCGCAGGAAAATCCACGCTGATGAAAATCCTGATGGGAATTTACCAAAAGGACGAGGGCACGGTCCTGCTCGACGGCGAGGAAGTCAAGATCACCTCCCCCAGTCAGGCGCTGCACCACGGCATTGCAATGATCCATCAGGAGCTTGATCCGATTCTGGATATGAGCATCGCCGAGAACGTTTTTGTCGGCAAGGAGCTGAAAAAACGCGGGCTGGTAGACTACCGCGGCATGCAGAAGCAGGCCGACGAAATCCTCAAGCGCGTCGGCCTGAACATGTCCTCTGCAAGAATGATGCGCGGCCTGAGCGTGGCGCAGATGCAGATGGTGGAAATTGCAAGAGCCATTTCGTGGGAGGCAAAGCTCCTGATCATGGACGAGCCGACTGCCTCGCTGACCGAGCGCGAGGTCGAGGTGCTCTTCGAGCTGATTCAGCAGCTGATCTCCGAGGGCCGCTCCATTATCTTCATTTCCCACAAGATGGGCGAAATCTTCCGCGTGTGCAACAGCGTTACCGTGCTGCGCAACGGCAAATACATCGGCACCAAGGAAATTGCCGAGACCAACAGCGACGAGCTGATCTCCATGATGGTCGGCCGCGACGTCGGCGAGATTTACCCGAAGCAGCAGTACCCCATCGGCGAGACGGTGTTCGAGGTCGAGGACCTGACCGTTCCCGGCTGGGTGCGGGATATCAGCTTCTCGGTGCACAAGGGCGAAATTCTCGGCATTGTCGGCCTCGTCGGCGCGGGCCGCAGCGAGATGATGGAAGCGATTTTCGGCCTTCGGAAAAAGGACAGCGGCACGACCCGTATCCACGGCAAGGAGGTCGACATTTCCTCCCCGCGCGTCGCGGTGGACAACAAGATCGCCTTCGTCACCGAGGACCGCAAGGTCACCGGCCTGAATCTGATCGGCAGCGTGCGCGAGAACGCCACCATCGTGAACATCCGCAATCTGACCAAGGCGCGCCTGCTCAACCGCGCCAATGAAAACAAGGCAACCAGCGAGTACATCGATCAATTAAAGATCAAAACGCACAGCAGAGAAACGCAGGCCGGTTTCCTCTCCGGCGGCAACCAGCAGAAGGTCGCCATTGCAAAATGGCTGCTTGCTGAGCCGGAGGTCATCATTCTCGATGAGCCGACGCGCGGCATCGACGTCGGCGCAAAGCGTGATATCTACCTTCTGATGGGTGAGCTTGCCAAGGCGGGTAAGGCCGTCGTGATGATCTCCTCCGAAATGCCGGAGGTCATCGGTATGAGCGACCGCATCATGGTTTTGGCCGACGGCCAGATCATGGGCTTCGTCGACCGCAAGGATTTCGATCAGGAAACGCTGATGCAAATGCAATTCGGCTTCGCAAACTGAAATGAAGGAGTGTTAAACTTGAGTCCTTTGAACGTTGCTTCCGGTAAAAAGAGCAGAAAGGATTTGGGCAGCAATCTTCAGTCGCTGATTATGCTGTTCGTTCTTGTCGCATTATTCGTAGTTCTGAGTCTTCTTTCTCCCTCGTTCTTCAAGGTGGGAAACTTCATCAACATTCTGAAGCAGACCTCCATTAACGGCATTCTGGCCGCCGGTATGGCCTGCGCGATTCTGACGGGCGGCTTTGATATGTCCGTCGGCTCGACGGTCGGTCTGTCCGGCGTCATCGCGGCGCTGCTGGCGCAGGGCGATTATCCCATTGTCGTCCCCATCGCGGCAGCCATCGGCGTTGGCCTGCTCGTGGGCGTGCTCAACGGCGTTCTGGTCGCGTATCTGAATGTTCCGGCCTTCGTCGTGACCCTCGGCACGCAGTCCATCGTCCGCGGCCTTGCGTACATTATCTCCGGCGGCAAGCCGATCTTCGGCGTCGTGGATGCCTATGAGCGGATCGCGGGCAGCAAGCTGTTCGGCGTCATCCCGATGCTGGTCGTCTACTACGTCGTCATTACGCTGATCATCGGCTTTGTCCTGCAAAAGACCGTTTACGGCCGCCGGATGTACATGGTCGGCGGCAACGCACAGGCGGCGCGCGTCTCGGGCATCAACACCCGCTTCATCAAGATGTCCGCCTTTGCGATCTGCGGCCTGATGGCCGGTATTGCCGGTATGCTTTCGACGGCGCGCACCGTTTCCGGCGCTCCGCTGACCGGCGAGGGCTATGAGCTGGATGCCATCGCGGCCTGCGTTATCGGCGGCTTCAGCATGGACGGCGGCGTCGGCAAGTGGTACGGCATGATCATCGGCGCGCTGATCCTCTCCGTCATGGGCAACGGCCTTGACATCCTCGGCGTATCTTCCTACTATCAGAAGATTCTCAAGGGCGCGATCATCATTATCATCGTGCTGCTCGACGTCCGCGGCAAGCGCCGCCGCAACTGATCCCGTATTGTCCACGCCAAGGCGTGTGCAATAGATAGAAAACAGGAAAAATTGAACTGGAGGAAAAATTATGAAAAAGATCCTTGCGCTCATCCTTGCACTGACTGTCGTCTTTGCATTGGCCGCCTGCGGTGGCGGCGACACCAATCCGACCGACGCACCCAACACCGGAGATGCGAAGCCCGTCGTTTACTTCTGCATTTCCCACATGACCAACGCTTGGGCCGTTACCGCCTCCGATTCCATGAAGGCTGCGGCGGAAGAGCAGGGCGTTGACCTGACGGTTCTCGAGGCCGGTCAGGACATCAACACCCAGGTTTCCCAGATCGAAATGGCCGTGACCAACGGCGCCGCCGTGTGCATCATCGAGCCGGTTTCCGCCGAGGGCGTGCTCGCTGCCGTTAAGGCCGCGGAAGAAGCCGGTGTCCACTGCATCATCTACAACCAGAACATCTCTGATCCCTCCGCTGCAACCTGCTTCGTCGGTGTCTCCAATGAAGACATGGGCTACATGGAAATGAAGAACGCCTGCGAGTCCATCGGCGGCAAGGGCAACGTTGCCCTCCTGCTTGGCCCGCTCGGCTCCGAAGGCCAGATCGGCCGCTCCGCCGGTTATGACCGCGCGCTGGCTGAGTACCCCGACGTCACCGTCGTCTTTGAAGAGGACGCACAGTGGACGACCGACGCCGCCCTGAAGCTGGTTGAAAACTGGATCTCCACCGGCAAGGAAATCAACGCCGTTGTCAGCCAGAACGACAACATGGCGCTTGGCGCAGTGAAGGCGTTTGAGGACGCGAACATGTCCGGTATCCCCGCCTACGGCGTTGACGCCGTCGACGATGCTCTGACCGCGATTCAGGCGGGCCGTCTGACCGCTACGGTCGACCAGGCTACCCCCGAGCAGTCCAGACTCGCCATCGAGGCCGCTGTGAAGCTGGCTAAGGGCGAAGCTGTCAAAAAGGAATACCTTGCAGAGCCGGCCCTCATCGACGCTTCCAACGTTGCGGACTATCTGAAGTAAGCTTTTTCATCCAGACTACACACGACAGGGTCTCGAAAGAGGCCCTGTTCTTTAAGAGGAGGTTTTCCGACCTATGGCAACGATGCAAACCCCACTTCGCATCGGAACAATGATTCTGAAAAACCGCTTCGTCATGACGCCGATGAACACGAACTATTCCGACGCCAACGGGTGCATGACCCCGCAGATGGAGGAATATTACGTTCGTCGCGCGAAGGGCGGCGCGGGACTGATCGTGCTCGAGGCCGTCGCGGTCACGCCTGACACCAGAAACCACGGCGTGCAGCCGATGCTCTGCGACGAAAAGTACGTTCCGGCATGGTCAAACCTGATCGAGCGGCTGCAAAGCTACGGCGCGAAGGTCTCCATCGAGCTGGCGCATTTCGGCTCTGAGGCAACGCTCGCGCCCCGCGCCTCGGCCTCGGACGTTTCCCGCTTCCCCGGCGTGGAGGTGGAGGTGCTGACAAAGGCGCGCATCCGCGAGCTGCAGGAGGCCTTCGTCCATACCGCGCTCAACGCCCGCATGGCCGGAGCCGACGCGGTGACCCTGCACGGCGCGCACGGCTACCTGCTAGCCGAGTTCATGTCGCCCCTGTATAACCACCGGACGGACGAATACGGCGGCTGTCTGGAAAACCGCATGCGCTTTGTCACCGAGCTGCTGGCCATGCTGCGTGAGGCCCTCGGCCCGCGCTATCCGATCATGGTGCGCTACAGCGTGGACGAATTCGTCACCGGCGGCCGCGACGCCGAGGAATCGCAGAAGGTCGCCGTCCTGCTTGAGCAGGCGGGCGCATCCGCGATTGACCTCTCCGCCGGCGTTCCGAACACCTACACCTTTACGAATCCCCCCAACGGCCTCGGCGACACCAGCTGCATGCTGATCGAAAAGGCCTCCGCCGTAAAAAAGTGCGTGCACATTCCTGTCATCTGCGCCAACACCATCCGCCATCCGGAGGAGATCAAGCGCATTCTGGCCGAGGAGAGGGTCGACCTGATCGGTCTGGCCCGTCCCCTGCTGGCCGACCCTGATTTCCCGAACAAGGCCATGGCGGGCAGGGACGAAGAAATTCGCCCGTGCCTTTCCTGCCAGCACTGCTTCCGCACGCTGGATTCCGGCCGCACGCTGCGCTGCGCGGTGAATCCCGAAACCGGCCGCGAATATGCCTACCACGCAATCGCAAAGCAGACGCCCAAGCGCCTGCTGGTCGTCGGCGGAGGCCCCGCCGGTATGGAGACGGCGCGCGTCGCCGCGCTCGAGGGCCACACGGTCTTCCTCTGCGAGCGGGCCGACCGCCTCGGTGGCTCGCTGGTCGCCGCGTCCATCCCGCCCAACAAGGGCAAAATCGCCGACCTCATCCGCTGGTATGAGCATCAGCTCAAGCTGCTCGGCGTGAAGGTTTACCTCAACACGGCGGCCACGCCGGAGTTTATCGCGGCCTGCAATGTCGACAAGGTCGTCTGCGCCTGCGGCGCGGACTACATGCGCCGCATCGAGGGCAGCGACCGTGCCTCGGTTCTGACCGTCATCGAAGCGCTAACCGAGCCGAAGCGCGTCGGCAAGAATGTCGTCATCATCGGCGGCGGCGCGTCCGGCTGCGAGGCGGCCGAGTTCTTCGCCGGAGAGCACATTTCCCTGCGCTGGACGGGCAAGGACGGCGTCAGCGGTCCGCTGCTCTATGAGCGCACGGAGCATCCGGAAATTCCGGTCGAGCACAACGTGACCCTCGTCGAGATGCTGCCGCAGGTCGCCTCCGACATGGACGAGTTCAACAAGGAGCTGATGCGCGTCGCGCTGAAGGAAAAGAACGTCCGCATTCTGGCCGGAGCACGCGTGGAGCGCGTTCTCGACGGCGCTGTGCATCTCATCGACGCGCAGGGGCAGGAGCAGCATCTGGCGGCCGACACCGTCGTCCTCGCCGCCGGTCTGATGCCGCGCCAGTGCGCCGCTGCGGACGCCGAGCCTGCGGGCGACAGCGTCAAGCCCGGCCGCATCGGCGACGCGACCTACAGCGCCTACGCCCTCGCGCGGCGGCTGTTCGAGGACTGAGCCAGCAAGCCCCAGAAATTCGCCAAAATTTTGGTAAAATAACGGGAACGACGCCCCATGTGTCAGGCAATTATGCTATAATGTCTGACAGATGGGGCGCGCTGCATCTTCCGGCACGCCCGAAGCGGAGCCGCAACGGCCCCGCTGGGAGGAATCGTATGAAAAAGACGGACGCAATCTATCAGACCTGTCTGGCCATCCTGAAGGAGGAGCTGATCCACGCCGGAGGCTGCACCGAGCCGATCGCCATCGCCTACGCCGCCGCGACGGCGCGCAAGGCGCTGGGAGCGATGCCCGAGCGGATGGAGGTGCACGCCAGCGGCAATCTGATCAAAAACGCCATGGGCATTTATATTCCGAACGGCGGCAAGCTGCGCGGCGTGAACGCCGCTGCGGTGCTGGGCGTCGTCGGCGGCGATCCGGAGCGGAAGCTGTAGGTGCTGTTCGACCTGCCCGAGGGCGTGCTCGAAACGGCGACGGCTCTGCTGGACAGCGGCTTCTGCACGCTCCACGTCCTGCACGACGGCGCGCCGCTACGCCTGATCGCCAAGGTGTTCTGCGGCCCACATACGGCGCTCGTCGAGCTGAAAAATTCCCATACAAACATTGTCCGCATCGAAAAGGACGGCGCGCTTCTCTTCCGCGCCGAGGACGAGGCGCGCACGAGCGACGGCATGACCGATCACAGCGGCCTGACCACAACCGGACAGTGTAAATTTCCGATTCCGCGTAGGGGCCGATGCCCATTGCGTAGCCGTTGGCGGCTTTGCCGCCTTACGGATGCGGCATACCCCTTGCGGGCGCATCGGCCCGTTGCAAACGGTATCGATAAACATGTAGGCATTCGTTTCCGCTCCCAAGGCCATTCCCTGCGTAGACCAACTATGGAAAGTCAAGCAGGAAGAAGGTCAGAAAAAGGGGAAGAATGAGAAAAAAGGGAAAAGATGATACGAACAAGTTTTTTGGCGACATGGGATCTCACGACGGCGGGAGGTTTACCCTCGGCGGACTTTTTGGCACGATAAAGGGCGAAGGCCGAGGAGTAATTTGAGACGTAGTCAGCAGCTTGCAAAAGCGCCCAGCGGAGGAATGGAGAGCCTCGCTTGACCATTTTGCCGGAGGAAGGCACGAACTTCCCTGACTGATAAATACTCGGCTCCAATCCGGCGAAGGCCAAGAGCTTGGCGGGAGAAGGGAAGCGGCTGATATTACCGATCTCAGCGACGATGGTCGCGCCAAGCGTGTAGCCGATGCCGGGAATGGACAGAATCGGCGAATCGATCTGATCCATCATTGCCTTGATCTCAGTATCATATTCGCAGACCTGCTCAGAAGGCAAATCAATTCTGCTCAAAAAGCATCTTCAGCTCCATTGCTCTTGCCGGGGAGTGATTGCCGACAGAGTTTTGGGCCAGCTGTTTCAGATCGTGTAAATCAGTTCAATATACAGCAGACTGTTGTAGGTGATGTTCTCGTCTACAAATTGTTTGCTCATCAGTCTCAGATCACATAAAGCTGTGCTGTAATAAAAGGTGTCCAAGGCTTTTCTTGAATTCATATTTTGCCCTCCTGTGTTAAGCTAATGTAATTATTATAGCTTAACTAAATCGAAAAGTTAATATCTGAATTAAAAATCGAGAGCTGTATCGGTGTTACGATGCAGCTCTCGACCTCAACATTTATTATGTATAGATAATTTCGGCGTTTACGATTTCCGCCACACGGCTTCTCACGTCGTTCATTCGACCGACCCACGACAGCATATCGTCGGCTTTCAGCTTTTCGGTTATGCCCTCGGCTTCCGCCATCTGCTTTACCAGCCGGGAGAAGATCTCCTCCGCCTGCCGGTCAATATCCGCAAGATAGCCGTTCAGCCTTCCGCTCGTCAGCAAGTCGGCGTAAAGCACCTTGCGATTTTCCCTCAGATACCGCCTGTGCCGCTGTCCCCATATTCCAATCAGCTGTTCTTCCTCCGCCAGCTTCAGGCAGGGCAGATAATAGTCCCCCTGTAATTCATACCAAAGCCCGTTCCTCTCATCAAAAATGTACTTATTCATTGCTTAATCCTCCAAATAAAGATTTTTACTTCAAAATCCTCTCACTGTCATAAAAATTGAATCTCAAAGTTTTGTCCTTATCTGGGTTCAGCTATCTTTGCCTGTTGCAAACGAAGATTTAGCGGCCTTTCGCGGCAGCAACTTACGTTGCGAATTACACTTTGCGATGGAAGTAAATCAATGTACGGTTTTGATTCTGTTGATTCATATGCGATAATGAATCGTTTGAGGAAAAGAATCTTGGATCAAATACGAGAAACCGTAACAAAGGAAAATATCACGCGAATCCATATGGTTCTTGCAGCTTCTAGCGATTTCACTTTTTTTCTGGCACAGGGTTTTAGCAAGAATCATGACCCAGAGGTGGTCGTATATCATTATGATCGTAATGCTACTGTAAAATATCCGTGGGGGATCTCTAATATCCTGAGTCCTACAAATGCAGTGGTACGTCAAGGTATTATTTTCCCTGACAAATAGTCATATGTTTCCATATCTGGTGGCCTTGATAGATTTCTCAACGTGATATTTAGATCATGCAGAGTTTTTCCCGATTTGTTTTGGATTTTACATACTAAATGATCTACAACGAGGGCATTGCAGAAAAGCATCCGCGAAGCGGGGATGGGGATTATGAATCTTATACATTACATGGGTTCGAATTCATCTATCAAAAACGCAAATCTATCTTTTTCGTATCCGGGTGACAATGAAAAAGACCAGCCACCGGC
>CAKTZP010000067.1 GCA_934636045.1 uncultured Oscillospiraceae bacterium | reverse complement strand
AAGTCAAAATTCTTGCGAAGCAAGCTTTTTCTCGGGTTATAAAGTTCAGGATACTCTGTTTTTGCAAATCAAAACACAGAGAACAAAAATCCATTAAAATGGGAACCGATTTTGACGGTTACGGACTTTTTTGACAGTCTGAAAAATCGGAATGCAGCTTAGCATTCCGATTTTGCAGTCTCAGCTGCCGGCACAGGCGCCGCAGCGGAGCGTTTGCGGGCTCTGCAGAGCAGGACGGCGGTATTGACGACGATCAAGCCGATCGACACCCATTGCGAGGTCGAGAAAATCCACAAAAAGCCGCGATAAGAATCGCCGCGGAAAAACTCGATCACAAACCGCCAGACAGGGTAGGCGTACAGGTAGATATTCAGCAGATACCCGCGGTGCTTCTTTTTGCGGAAGCACGCATACAAAAACACGCTCAGTGCCGCGTTAAAAATCGCCTCAAACAGCGATACCGGCAGGCGCCGCACGCCGTTTGCCATTTCGATCGGCGAATAATGGTACACAAAGCCGAAGCTGCTCTCGATGCCGAAGCAGCAGCCGCCGAGGAAGCAGCCGACGCGTCCCCACGCGTGGAACAGCGGGATGGCCGCCGCCGTCAGGTCGATGTAATCGCGGCTGAGCCTTTTGCGCCGCACGTAGGCAAGGCTGACGAGGATCATGCCGATCAGCCCGCCGTAAAACACCGAGCCGCCGAAGACAAGCTGCACCGCCGTGAGCAAGTCGCTAAACGATTGGATCAGCTCCAGATGGGTCAGAATATACCACAGCGTGCGAATTTTCGTCACGCCGTACAGCAAGGCCCCGCCGACGCCGACGCCGAGGAACGACAGCAGGCTCAGGGTGATGATCGTCACGTCGTCGAGCCCGTTTTTTTTGCCGAAGCGGCACGATACGAACACCGCCGACAGCGCGCCGATCAGGGCGCAGAGCATATACGGCGGCATCTCTTTGCCGAGTACGGTTACAACAGGAAACATGTTACTCTCCATAGCAAAACAGACATAAGCCAAAAGCCTATGTCTGTTTTGACTGATGTAATATCAGAATGCAGTTTAACTAACAGAATTAGAAGCCGTAGCTGGCGTAGTCGGCCAGAGCGCCGAGGCCGCCGACGGAAGCGCAGACGCAGATGGTGCAGATTGCGCCGATCAGAGAGAACGCCGCGCCAACGATGCCGCAGACGAGACCCGCGATCGCGAGGCCCTTACCGGCACCGGTGGTCTTCGCAACGTTCATGCCCTTCACACCAAGCACGATGCCGACGACGGACAGAGCCAGCGAAACGAAAGCAAAGTAGCCGAGGAAGCAACCGACAACGCCGACGATGCCGCAAACGAGCGCCGCAATCGCCATGCCGTTGGTCTGCTTCGGCTGCTGCGGATTGTTCTGATAGTTGTTATCCATTTCTTCAAATCTCCTCTCAAATTTCCTGGGGACTGCGCTATAGCACGAAGTCCACCCAGTGATGGAATTATCATACCATAGCATAGCTTGCGCTGTCAAGGACTTTTCCGTAAAAAAACGACAAATTATGGTATCTCTAACACGCACAAAGTCCATGGTTTTCCCGAGAAGCTCAGCTCTCGGCGATTTCCAGAACCTCCATCGGGCAGGCCTTGACGCAAATGCCGCAGGCGATGCACTTCGAGGCGCTTGCCATGCCCGGCTGATAGACCATCACGCCGAACGGGCAGGCCTCGGCGCACTTGCCGCAGCCGACGCAGAGCTTTTTGTTGATCATATACACGCCGGTCTTTGGGTTTTGCGTGATCGCACCGTGCTCGCACGCGGCGGCGCACTTGCCGCACTGCACACAGGTCATCGGGCGCACCTTTCCCGCGCGCTGCACGATCTGCACGCAGGACTTATCCGGGTGGAATTCTTTATAAAATGCCTTCGAGCAGGCGCTGACGCATTCCAGGCACGCCATGCACTGCGAACCTTTTTTGACAACAAGCTTTTTCATAACGGATCCTCTCTCTTTTATATTGTCCGCATTCATTATACAAGCCTGCCGCTCTGAAATCAATCTAAAAATACTGATTTTAGAAAAAAGTTTTTCCCGGTGAACTTTTCTTCCCGCAGCGGGCGGAATAATCCGCAAAAACCGCCGCATACTACAGCCGTAACAAATCTTTTGGGAGGACTTGCAATGAAAAAGCTTGTCATGCTTCTTTTGGCGTTTGCCATTGTATCGCTTTTACCCGCCTGCACCGACGGCGGCAACGTCTCCGACCGCACCGACGGCATAATCTCCGAATCGACCGCTCCCACCGAGCGCCGGACGGAAGGTCCAGCCACTGTCCGCCCCGATATGACCGTCCCCGCCGTTACCGGAAGCGACGCCCCCGACCTGCCCGGTTCTTCTGAAGCTGCCGGCATTCCCACCACCGACAATGTAACCGATACCATCGGCGGCACCGAAGCCGCCCCCAACGCCCGCACCGCCAAGGGCACGCCATACCGTTATTGATTCCTATACACCACAAATTCCGCACGGAATCCCATCCAACGCCGTGGGCAGCGCTCTTGGCTCCCCTTAGTAAGGGGAGCTGGCACGGCAAAGCCGTGACTGAGGGGTCTTCCCCGCCGCAGCGGCATTTCAATTCATGCCGTCAGGCACACCAACACCATTCACGATTCACCATTCACTGTTCACGATTCATTATTCACCATTCTCAATTCCCCTGTTTCCCTGCCCTACGCGATTTTTTCTCATTTCCGCAAAAACGGAGCTGCCGGAATTCGGTACAGCTCCGTTTTCTTTGGTTACATGGGAATCAGCAGCATCGTATCCGCGGGAACGCTCTCGCCCGTCAGGCCGTTGGCCTCGGCAATCGCAGCCATCGGCGTGCGCAGGCTTTTCGCAATGTCCCACAGCTCCTCCTCGCCCACCGTGCGCCGCAGGATGACCGCTGGCCGCTTCTCCCCGGTCTCGGGCAGCGGCTCGACCGTTCCGCCGCACACGCCGCGCAGCGCGTGCACCGCCGTTGTCTCCACCGTCACGGCCACCGGAATGCGCAGCTCCATTCCCGCCGCTCCCGCAGCGGAAAACAGCTCCCCGGCGGAAAAATCCGCCATGGCGCACTGCCCGTTTTCCGCCACCTCCGTGCGCAGCGTCACATCCGCGCGCAGCGTCCTGCCCTGCAATGCACCGTCCGCGTCGGTATACAGCACATTGCAGCACAGCGGCACCTCCAGCTCCATCGCCGCGCCGCTGCGGTGGCGGCTCGGCTCGTCGGCGTAGACCCATGCGTCGATCACCGCGCCCGCAGCCTGCTCGCTCGTGACTACTGCCGTCTCGCGCAGCGTCTGCCGGTCGAGCACGCCGCTGAGCTCCCATTGATCCCACTGCGGCTCCAGCGTCCCGTCCGTGCAGAAGGCATCCTCGATCAGCGCGATCTCCCGCCGTCCGATGGCCGTGCACTGCGCGCGCACCTCCGCATTCAAAAACAACCGCCGGCTGTCCGTCTGCCCATCCGGCTCAACCGCGAAGGCCGTCAGCGCCAGCGCAGTTTGCAGCTCGCACTCGTCCAGCTCGCGCTCCATCTCGGCGTACTGTGAAAACGGCGTTTCCCACTCGTGGGTGCACAGCGTCCCGTCCGCGTCCTCGTAAAGCGCGCGCACGACCGCCGCCCCCTTGAACACCGCCTTGCTGCCCACGAGCTTCTGCTCTCCGACCTGTATCCGGCATTGGCATTTCAAAAGCCGCGCGATCGGCGGCTTTCCCGCCGGAAGTTCCAGCTCCTCGTCCAGCGGAAAGGTCTTCTCCCCCAGCGCCACGGGCATCCGCAGCGGCAGCACCGTCCGCTTGAGCTGCAGGCTCGGCGCGGGCGCGGGCAGGTCAAAGCACGAATGCGTCTGCGCGGCAAACACTGTCATCGCACAGCTCACGCCCACGCGCACGAGCACCTTGCGCGAGTTGAGCACCCGCGCATCCACGCTGCGCAGCAAGCAGCGGCTTTGCATCACGCACGCTCCGTCGCTCTGCGGCACCTCACGCCGCACTTGGAACGGGATCTGTGCCTCCAGCTGCCGGATGTCCCCCGCAGCCGTGACGAACAGCACGCCCGCCAGCACATAACCGGACACCGCCGCGCTGCCTCCGGCACAGTCCTCGCTGCGGATGACCACCGTGCCAAAGCTGTCAATGATCCGGTCGCAGTCGGCGCTGCTGTCCGGAACGATCCAGTCGGCCGTCTGCTCCAGCGCGACAGTTTCAGAGAAGATCTTTGCCAGATAGTCCAGCCGGTTTTCCTGAAAAACAAGCTCCATTGCTTTCACCCCTTGTTCGTTCTGTCGGATATATATTCCCCGCCGGACAGGTTTATGCCGGGAATTCTCAGCAGCTCCGCCGCTGCGCCCACAGCAGGCCGCACAGCAGCAGCCCAATGCCCAGCGCTGCGAGAATGAGCTCTGACGAAAACAGCAGCGACAGCAGCAGCCCCGCCCCAAGCGCCATCAGGATCGACCCCAGCAATTCATTTTTTCTGCACATAAATACCGCCCCCGGCACACCCTATGTGCCGAAGGCGGTTGTCATTCCGATTATTTCATTTCCCAAGGCTTCCAGTCCTTCACGCTCTCATAGAGCCGGACATAGCTGTCATAGCGCGTCTGCTCGAGCTCGCCGTCGGCCAGCGCCTGCGTGACCGCGCAGCCCGGCTCGCGCAGGTGCGCGCAGTCATGATACCGGCAGTGCCCCAAAAACGGCGCAAAGTCCGGGAACGCATATTGCAGATTCTCCTTGACCACCAGCTCCATCTGCTCCGTGTCAAAGGACGAAAAGCCCGGCGTATCGATCGCGAAGGTGTTCTCTCCGAGCGCATAAAGCTCCACGTGGCGCGTTGTGTGCCGCCCGCGCCCCAGCTTTTCCGAGACCTCGCCGGTCTCAATGGCAAACCGCCGGTCGAGACAGTTGAGCACGCTGCTCTTGCCCACGCCGGAGTTGCCGGTAAAGGCGACGGTCTTGCCGCAGATGGCCGCGCGCAGTGCCGCAATGCCCGCTCCGGTCGCCGCGCTCGTCGGAAACACGGCAAAGCCCGCGTGGCGATAGATGCCAATCAGCCGCTCCGCCGCCGCAAGGTCGACCTTGTTCACGCACAGCAGCACCGGCACGCCCCGGTCGCCCGCAATCGCGCACACCCGGTCGATCAAAAACGGGTCGGTCACGGGATTTGCCCCGGAGGCCAGCACCACCAGCGCGTCCAGATTGCTGACCGCCGGACGGAGAAAGCTGTTTTTCCGCGGCGCGATCGTCTCCAGCGTGCCCTTGCCGCGCTCGACGGAAAAGGTCGCGTAATCGCCCACAAGCGGGGTGATATGCTCCTTGCGGAAGATCCCCCGCGCGCGGCATTCGACAACCTCGCCGCCGCAGTCAACGTAATAAAACCCGCTTAGCGCCTTTACAATGCGCCCGCTGCGCTGCTCCGTCATACTGTCCACGCGCTCACGGCGCGGCGGTGGACACGGCCTCGCTCGGCGCCGTGGTAGGCGCTTCGGTCGGCGGCACGGTCGGCGCGGTGGTGTTCTTCGTTGGATCGGGTCCGAGGGAGATATCGATCGTTACGATGGTGTCCTTCTTGACGCGGCTGTTCGGCAGCTCGCTCTGCGAGATGACCTTGCCCTTTTCGACCGTTTCGTCGTAAATTTCCTTGACCTCGTAGCCAAGATTGGCGTCGCGCAGCAGCTGGATGGCGTCCATCTTGCTGAAGCCGAGCACCTGCGGCACGACGACCTTGCCGTCGCCGAGGCTGATGTACAGCGTGATTTGCTGTCCCTTGGTCAGCTCGCTGTCGGCCGCCGGGCTGGTGCGGATGACCTTGCCCTCTTCAATCTCGTCGTTCTCCTCCTCAAGGAAGACCATCTTGAGGTTCAGCTCCATCGCCTTGATGCGCGCCTCGGCGTTTTCCTTCGACTCGTTGCGCAGGTTCGGCATCTTGTTCGAGCCGAGGCTGATGTACAGCGTGACCGTCTGGCTCTTTTCCAGCTTCGTACCCGCCTTCGGCTCCGTCCGCATGACGTAGCCCTTGGTAATGGTGTCGCTGCCCTCGTCCTCGGTGACGACCTTGAGGCCGAGCTTCAGCGCGTCGAGCTGCTTAATGGCCTCGGCGCTGGACTTGTTGGTCAGCTCGGGCATATCCGAGCTCTCCGGGCCCTTGCTGATTGTAAATGTAACAGTGCGTCCCTTGCGCACCTCATCGCCCGCCCTCGGCGTCTGCTCGATCACGCAGCCCTCTTCATACTCGTCGCTGAATTCTTCCTTAACGTTGATGAGGTCAAGCTTGAGGTCGGGGTAGTCGGCCGGATCGATGTCCACGAGCTTCTTGCCCACGAAATTCTCAACGCGGACGTTGCCCTCTTGGGTTTCCGACGTGCTCAGCGGGTCCTTCGGGTCGCTCGAGCCGCCTGCCAGAACCACAATCAGCACCACCGCTAGGATCACCGCAAGCACTGCGCCCGCAATGATGCCAATGGTCAGATTGCGCTTGCGCTTTTCCGCAGCCAGCTCCTTTTCGCGGCGGGCGCGTTCGGCGCGGCGCTCCTCGGGCGTCCGGCCGTCGGGCTTGGCCGCCCCTCTTGCCGCCGCATAGCGCTCCGCATCCGAGCGGGTCATGCCGGCCGGCCGCTGCGGCTGCTGGGTCACGGGCGGGATGACCGGCCCGTTAAAGTGGAAGGTGATGGCCGGATTTTTCCGGAACTCCTCCATATCGCGCAGCATCTCCGTCGCCGAGGAGTAGCGCGCCTCGGGATTGGAGTTCATTGCATGCATCGTGATCTGCTCGATGCCGAGCGGGATGCCGGTCACCAGCTCGCTGGGCAGCCGCGCGCCGCCGTTGATGTGCTGAATGGCCACCGCCACCGGCGTCTCGCCGTCATAGGGCGTCCGCCCGGTAAGCATCTCATACATCACAACGCCCAGCGAATACAGGTCGCTGCGGCAGTCGACGCGCGCGCCCTTGGCCTGCTCGGGCGAGATATAGTGCACCGAGCCGAGCGCCTCGCGCGTGAGCGTGCTCTGCGCCGAGCTGATGCGGGCAATGCCAAAATCAGCGACCTTAATGCTGCCGTCCTTGAGGATCATAATGTTGTGGGGCTTGATGTCCCGGTGAACAATGCCGCGGCTGTGCGCATGCTCCAGCGCCTTGGCGATCTGCATGGAAAAATGCAGCGTTTCGCGCCAATTGAGGTTGCCCTTCCGCTCCAGATACTGCTTGAGCGTAATTCCCTCAATAAGCTCCATGACGATGTAGTCGATGTCGCCCGTGCGGGAGACGTCGTAGACGCTGACGATGTTCGGATGCGACAGCATCGCGACCGCCTGCGACTCGGCGTGGAAGCGGCGGCGGAATTCCTGGTTCCGCGAGAAGTCATCCTTCAGGATCTTCACCGCCACCAGCCGGTTCAGCCGGTGATCCAGCGCCTTATACACCACCGCCATGCCGCCCGCGCCGATGGCCTCGAGGATCTCATAGCGATTGTCCAGTAATCTGCCAATATAGTTTTCCATAGCAACTCCTACCCGCTGCTGCGGGCCGTTCTCAAACGGCGAACGGCTACCGAGATGATTTCTTTTTCTTCTGCAAGCCCCGCTCAGAGCGAGATGAGCACCGACGTCACATTATCCGGCGCGCCGCGCTCCTTCGCGATCTCCAGCAGACGCTGGCAGCAGTCGGCCTTGTTTGCGCCGTGCGCGACCTCAAAGAGGATCTCCTGATCGGCCAAAAGGTTGCTCAGGCCGTCCGAGCAGAGCAGAATATTGTCATTTTTCCCCGTCCTTACGCGGAACACATCCGCCAGCACCAGCGTCCCCGTGCCCACGGCGCGGGTGATGAGGTTTTTGCTCGGATGGGTCTTGGCCTGCTCCGGCGTCAGCTCGCCCCGGCGCACCATCAGCTCCACGACCGAATGATCGGTCGTGATGCACCGCACGCCATCGCCGTTGATGAGATAGGCGCGGCTGTCGCCGATGTTCAGCACCAGCGTGCCCTTGGCGTACAGCAGCACCGCCACCAGCGTCGTACCCATGCCCTCATATTCCGGGCTGATCTGCGCGTGCTCAAACACTGCAATATTCGCCAGCGTCGCCGCCGAGCGCAGCATCCGTTCAGCCTCATCCGGGGTCATCTCCGGCGAGAAGGAGCGTTCCACCTCGCCCGAAAACACCTCGCAGGCCAATCGGCTGGCCACATTGCCCGCCTTTGCGCCGCCCATGCCGTCGCAAACCAGCGCCGCCAGCGCATTTCCCGGCAGCGTCAGAATCCGGTATGCATCTTGATTTTGCTCACGAACATTCCCGACGTCGGTCAGTCCCCAAGCCTCCATAGGGTCTCACTCCCTTCTGAATTCCTACGTTTTCCCCAGTGCATCGTCTTAGGACTCCCTTGTGTAAAGGGAGCCGGCACGGCGCAGCCGGGACTGAGGGATTGCTTTCGCGCCCTCGGCGCGAAAATTCAATCTGTGCCGATAGGCACACACTCTTGGTTTATCGTTTGCCATTCGCTCCATCGACTCTGCCAGCTGCGGCGGGGTGGGGGCACCCCGCCCTACGAACCGATTTCGATGCTGCCAACAGCGGGGCGTCGAGGACGCCGCCCCCTACAGGCAGCTTCCAGCGGCGTTGTTCCCATTGGTCTCAAGCTTTCCCCTGTTCAAACTGCCGCCGGAGCTGGCCGCAGGAGGCGTTGATGTCGCTGCCGAGCGTCCGGCGCACGGTCGCGGGGATGCCCGCCTCCTCCAGCGTCTGTTGAAAGCACCGCACCGTCTCCGGCAGGCTCGGCTTCAGCGGACTTTCCTCCACATCGTTCAGGGGGATCAGATTCACATGCGCCGCGATGCCCTTCAGCCGCCGGATGAGCAGCCGCGCCATCTCCGGCGTGTCGTTCACACCGCGGATCATGGCATATTCAAAGGAGATGCGCCGCCCGGTCGTCTCAAAATAGCGCTTGCAAGCAGCCAGCAGCGTCTCCACGTTATACTTGCGATTGATCGGCATGATGCCGTTTCGCACCTCGTCCGCCGGCGCATGCAGCGAGACGGACAGGGTCAATTGCAGATTTTCCTGTGCCAGAAGATCGATTTTATCCACCACGCCGCAGGTCGATAGACTGATGTGCCGCATGCCGATGTTCATGCCCTCCGTGCTGTTGACCAGCTCCAAAAAGCGCAGCACCGCGTCGTAATTGTCCAGCGGCTCGCCGATGCCCATCAGCACAATGTTGGAGACCGGCAGGCCGGAATCCAGCTGCGTAAACAGCACCTGATCGAGCATCTCCGACGGCAGCAGACGCCGCACCAGCCCTCCGCGCGTCGAGGCGCAGAAGGCACAGCCCATCCGGCAGCCGACCTCCGAGGAGATGCACACGGTGTTGCCGTGGTGGTAGCGCATCAGAACGCTTTCCACGCAGTTGCCGTCGCGCAGCCGCCAGAGGTATTTGATGGTGCCGTCCCGCTGCGATTGCAGCTTGCGCGCTACGGTCGGGCAGACCAGCTCATATTCGGTCTCCAGCTTTTCCCGCAGCGCCCGGGAGATATCGGTCATCTCGCCAAAGCTCCGCACGCCGCGGTGCAGCCATGTATAAACCTGTTTTGCGCGGAATTTCGGCTCCCCGAGCGCCGTCAGCTCTGCCGTCAGCTCCGCCAGCGTCATGGATTTGATGTCCTTCAAAATGTCATCCTTTCTTCCGCAGCCTTGCCACGAAGAAGCCGTCCGTCCCGTGGTCGCACGGGAGGAAGGTCGTCATCGCCGCCGCGTCCAGCCCCGAGCCGGTGGGGTACACTGCCGCCTCCGGAAAAAACTCCGGATGCCGCTGCAAAAATGCCTCCGCTACGGCCTCGTTTTCCCGCCGCAGGATGGTACACGTGCTGTAAAGCAGTACCCCGCCCGGGCGGACGTACTGCGCTTGGTTGTCCAAGATCGCCGTCTGAATTTCCGGCAGCCGTTCGGTCTGCGTCAGATCTTTATATCGAATGTCCGGCTTTTTGCGGATCACGCCCAGTCCGGAGCACGGCGCGTCACAGATCACGGTGTCAAACGCCGCCGTCCACTCCGTCACCGGCTCGGCCGCGTTTTGCAGCCGGGTCGCAATACAGCTCAGACCCAGCCGTTCCGCGCCGCGCTCAATGAGGCGCAGCTTGTGCGGGTGGATGTCGCACGAGACGATCTCGCCGCGATCCTGCATGGCGATGGCCGCGGCAAAGCTCTTGCCGCCCGGCGCCGCGCAGCAATCGAGCACGCGCTGCCCGGGCTGCACGTCCGCCGCCCAGACCGCCAGCCGCGCCGCCGCATCCTGCACATAGCACCAGCCGCTTTGAAAGGCCTCCAGCCGCTCCAAATCGCCCGCGCCGCGTACCGTCAGGCAGTCCGGCAACCACGGATGTTCCTGCCAATCCGCCCCGGCCGCCGTCAAGGCCGCCGCTACCTGCGCGCTTGTCGCCCGCAGGGTGTTGACCTGCAAGACCGTCGCGGGCGCTTCGTTGTGGCTTTGCAGCAGCCGCTCGGTCTTGTCGCCGAATTGCGCCTGCAACAGCGCCGTCAGCGCCACCGGATGGCTGTAGCGAACGGAAAGGTCGTCCGGCAGCGCCGGTGTGCCTGCCCGCAAAAACGAGCGCAGCACCCCATTGACCAGCCGGGCGGCGGCGGGATTTGCAAAGCGCTTTGCCTGTCCGACCGCCTCATTCACCGCCGCGGAGGGCGGAATTTTGTCCAAAAACGTCAGCTGATAGACCGCAAGCCGGAGAATTTCCTCCACCGCGGGCTGCAATTTCCCGCGCACGAACGGCGCGAGCCAATGATCCAGCAGCATGCGGTTTTGCAGCACGCCGTAGCACAGGCGGCTGGCCAGTGCGGCCTCCCGCGGCTCCATGCCGCCGAGCAGCTGCTTGAGCGCCCCGTCCGACCACGCGCCGTCCTTCCGGCAGGCCAGCAGCGCCCGCAGCGCCGCGTCCCTTGC
>CAKTZP010000066.1 GCA_934636045.1 uncultured Oscillospiraceae bacterium | reverse complement strand
GGCTGAGGGCAGCCCGCCCTACGGCGTCTATCGGCAGCTGCATGAAGTTATTATATGTATGATACCCGAAAACGGTTCCGATTTCAAGAGAAAATCACGCACAGGCCGCCGGGGGCGAGGGCGAGGGCATCGGCAGCACAGAGCAGACCGGCGGCAAAGCGCGGCTGGTTGGGCTGTGCGCCGAGCTGCCAGAGCTCCGGCGAGCGGTTTACATAAATCTTTGCCGTCTGCTCCTCGCAGACGCGCTCGTAGGCGATTTTTCCGCCGCCCGCGGCGGTCACGCGGAGCGCTCCGGTACGCAGCGCCGGGCTTTCCCTGCGCAGACGGATCAGGGCACGATAGAGCGCCTCGATGGGCTTGTCCTCGCGGCCCCACGGGAAAAATCGGCGGCAGAACGGATCCTCAAAGCCCTGTAGGCCTGCCTCGTCACCGTAAAACACGCTCGGCATACCGGGCAGGGTGAACTGCAGCACCAGCGCAGGCAGCAGACGGTCGATTGCCGTTTTCCGCTGCTCCGGTGTAAGGAAGCGCTCGGCCTTTTCCGCCTTTGACCCGGCGAAGTCGTCGCCGAGAACGGTCAAAAGCCGCGCCGTGTCGTGCGTTCCGAGGCAATTCATGACGCATTGCAGGACTTGTGGCGGGTAATTCTCCGTCAACTGCTCGATGCTCTGCCTGAGCGCCGTGCCGTCGTCCTCCCCCTTGACATAGCGCAGGATCGCCGTGCGCCACGGGTAGTTCATCACGCTGTCGAGCTCGCCGTCGACGAAATAGCGGCGCGAGACGCTGTAGGCGCGTTTATTCGACGCGTCCTCCCAGACCTCGCCGAGCAGCAGCGCGTCGGGCTTGAGCTCCCGCAGGCGCCGCTTGAACCTGGCGACAAATTCGTCCGGCAGCTCGTCGACCACGTCCAGCCGGAAGCCGTCCGCGCCGAGGCGCAGCCAATGGGCAATGACCGAGTCGTCGTCCTCGATGATGTAGTTTACATAACTTTCCGTCAGCTCGTTCACGTTCGGCAGCGTCGGCATATTCCACCATGCATCGTAGTCGTCGGGATAATGCCGGAAGCGATACCATTCCCGGTACGGCGAGCACGGATCGGACGCTGCGCCGCAGCCGAACACATGCATTTGGTCAAAGTAGACGCTGTTGCTGCCGGTGTGAGAGAACACGCCGTCCAGAATCACATGCATTCCGCGCGCGTGCGCCGCGCTGCACAGGGCGGCAAAGTCCTCCTCCGTGCCGAGCATGGGGTCAACACGCTTATAGTCCGCCGTGTCGTAGCGATGGTTCGTGTAGGCCATGAAGATTGGGTTGAGGTAAAGCACCTCCACGCCCAGCTCCTGTAGATAGGGCAGCTTTTCGCGGATCCCCGCGAGATTTCCGCCGTAAAAATCGCTGCACCAGTTGCCTGCGGCATCCGCGGTATAGTCCGGAGTCTCACTTTTGTCCGCGTGGATGCGGAAGGGCCGGAGCTTATCGGTCAGGTCGCACTCCCCTGCCTGATAAAATCGGTCGGGTAAAATCTGGTACATCACCGCGCCGCGGGCGAAGTCCGGCGTCGTGAAGTCCGCGGGGATGGCGGAAAGCTGCCACTTGTCCCCGGCCTCCATGTTCGTGCCGTCGCCCTGCCGGAACAGGCGGAAGCTGCCGTCGGCCTTTTCCACGCGGAACCAATAGAAGTACAGCCCGCGCTCGAGCGTGAATTCCGTCCGCCAGAGGACGTAATCCGCCGTCTCCTCCGCGCGGGCGAAGGGAATTTCGCGGTAGGGCTTTTCGTCGCAGTCCTCCACCACAAGCGTCACGCGCACGGCGGCGCAGGTTTTCGGGATATCAATGCGCAGAAAGCAGCTTTGCCCCGTTCGGATGGTTCCGAACGGGGTCTTATACTGCGCGTCTCTGCTGTTATACAGAATTCTCATTTAAGATACCAGATGTTGTCGGCGTATTCCTTCACCGCGCGGTCGGCGGAGAAGATGCCGGACTTGGCAATGTTCACGAGGGACATGCTGCCGAAGCGCTGCGTATCAAGGTAGGTCTGGCTGACCACCTGCTGCGCGCGGGCGTAGTCGGCAAAGTCGGCCACCGTCATGTACGGGTCGGCCACGCCGAAGCGATTGGTCAGCAGCGAGGCGACCAGGTCGTCAAACCGCTGGCCGAGCACGCCGCTGGTGAGCATATCCAGCACCTTCTGCAGCTCGGGCGTGAGGAATTCGTTGGGGTCATAGCCGCGCTGCCACAGCGCCTCGACCTCATGCGTCTTCATGCCGAACAGGAAGATGTTCTCATCGCCGACCTGCTCGTGGATTTCAACGTTCGCGCCGTCAAGCGTGCCGATGGTGACCGCGCCGTTGATCATGAGCTTCATGTTGCCGGTACCGGAGGCCTCCTTGCCTGCCACAGAGATCTGCTCGGAGATATCCGCCGCAGGGATGATGATCTCGGCAAGTGACACCTTATAATCCTCGATAAAGACGACCTTGAGCTTGTCGCGGACGGCGGGGTCGGCGTTAATGAAGTTGGAAACGGCGACGATCAGGCTGATGGTCTGCTTGGCGCGGACATAGCCCGCCGAGGCCTTGGCCGCGAAGATGAACGTCCGCGGAACAAAGCTCTGCTCCGGATGCTCCTTGATCTGGCAGTACAGATACAGCACATGGAGAATGTTCAGCAGCTGGCGCTTGTACTCGTGCAGGCGCTTGATCTGGATATCAAAGATGGAATTCGGATCGACGCGGACGCCGTTGCGCTCGGCGATCAGCGCGGCAAGGCGCTCCTTGTTGGCATGCTTGATCTCCCGCAGCCGCGCCAGCACCTGCACATCGTCACGGTACTTCATAAGCTTTTCCAGCTCGTTGGCATCGCGCAGGAAGCCGTCGCCGATGATGTCCTCAAGGTAGTCGGCCAGCAGCGGGTTAGACTGGTTGAGCCAGCGGCGATAGGCAATGCCGTTGGTGACGTTCAGGAAGCGGTCGGGCGTGAGCTGGCAGTAGTCGCGGAAGATGCCGTTGCGCAGGATATCCGTGTGCAGCTTGGAAACGCCGTTGATCTTGTGGCACGCGGCAAGGCAGAGATTGGCCATGTGCACCTCGTTGTTGGAGATGACGGCCATATAGTTGATCTTGCCCCAGTCGTTGGGATAGGCGGCGCTCAGGCGCTCGATCAGGCGGCGGTTGATCTCTGCACAGATGGAGTACACGCGCGGCAGCTGCTCGCGGAACAGGTCGACGTTCCAGCGCTCGAGCGCCTCGCTCATAACGGTGTGGTTCGTGTAGGACAGGGTGTTGCAGGTGATCTCCCACGCCTGATCCCAGCCGTAGTCGTGCTCATCGATGAGCAGCCGCATCAGCTCCGGCACGCACAGCGCCGGGTGGGTATCGTTAATATGAATGGCGACCTTGTCGGCCAGATTATCAAAGGTGTGATATTTCTTAAAGTGACGCTTCAGAATGCTTTGCAGCGACGCGGAAACCAGCAGATACTGCTGCTTCAGGCGCAGGCGCTTGCCCTGAATGTGGTCGTCGGCGGGATAGAGCACCTTGGAGATCGTCTCGGCCATCGCGTTGCGCTCAAGCGCCTGCACATAGTCGCCGCGGGAGAAGGCCGCCATGTCAAAGCTCTGCGGCAGCTTGGCGCTCCAAAGAATCAGACGGTTGGATGCGTCGCTGTCGTAGCCGGAAATAAACATGTCATGCGGCACGGCGACCACAGAGTTATAGCCGACCTGCGCGACCTTGAAGCGGCCCATCTCGTCCACCCATTCGCGAACCTCGCCGCCGAACCTGACCTCCACGGCATCATCCTCACGGGTGCGCAGCCACACATCGCCCATCTCCAGCCAGTTGTCCGGGAATTCCATCTGCCAGCCGTCGACAATCTTCTGACGGAAGATGCCGAATTCATAGCGGATAGAAAATCCTGTTACAGGGTATTCCAGTCCTGCTGCCGCGTCCATATAGCACGAGGCAAGGCGGCCGAGGCCGCCGTTGCCGAGACCGGCGTCCGGCTCCATGGCATAGATGGCGTCGATATCGAAGCCCGCTGCGGCCAGCGCGTCGCGATAGTCCTTTTCGATGCCCATGTTGAACAGATTATTGCGCAGGCTGGTGCCGACAAGGAATTCCATCGACATATAATAGACTTCCTTGCGCTGCTGTTCGGCATTGCGGCGGTCAAAGGCGTAGTTTTTATCGGTCAAAAACTCGCGCACGACGATGCACAGCGCGCGGTAGACCTGCTTTTCCGTCGCATTGGACAGGTCGGTGCCGTACATGCGCATCATCGCATCGTTCAGCGCGGCCGTCGGGTCGACCGTCAGCTCCTCGCGCTTGGTTTCCAGAATTTCCTTGGTTTCTTGCTTTTTCATGGGGTTCCTCCTGAGAATAGTCTATTTGCTATTTTTGGTCGTCCCGGCAACCGGGAAACAGGCCACGCCGTGCGGCAGGGTCTTCGTCCTGTCATTGCGAGGCTTGCGCAGCAAGCCGTGGCAATCTCAACAGTTGGAAAGAGAACGGATTGCCACGTCGGGCTTCGCCCTCCGACCGGCGAGCGGAGAGCCCGCATCCGTAAGGCGGCAAAGCCACCAACGGCTGCGACTTCGCAATGACAAATCGCCGCATGGAATGTTCGGTCTGTGCACTGTCCGGGACGGCAAAACGGGTTATTTGGACAGCAGCTCGCGGTACATCTGCATGTATTCGTTCGCCGGCGCCTGCCAGCTGAAGTCGCACTGCATGTCGCGCTGCGCCAGCGCGTTCCATTCGTCGCGGGCGTTGTAGTAAAGGCCGACCGCGCGGTCGATCGCGCCGAGGAAATCATCGGCGTTGTAGCTTTGGAAGGTAAAGCCGCGCCCCTCGCCGGTCTCGCTGTTGTAGGGCGGAACGGTGTCACGCAGGCCGCCGGTGGAGGCGACGATCGGCACCGTGCCGTAGCGCATGGCGATCAGCTGCGACAGGCCGCACGGCTCGGACTTTGAGGGCATCAGGTACATATCTGCGCCGGCGTAGACCCGCGAGGCAAACGCCGGGTCAAAGCACAAATTCACCGACACCCGGCCGGGATACTGCCGCGCCAGCGCGCTCAGGGCGTATTCGTATTGCTTTTCGCCCGTGCCGACAATGACGAGCTGGATCTCGCGCTGCAAAAGGCGCTGGGCAATGTAGCACAGAAGGTCGATGCCCTTGTGCCCGGCAAGGCGCGTGACCATGGCCAGAATCGGCGCGTCGGTGTCCGTCCGCAGATTCAGCTCCTTGCGCAGGGCAAGCTTGTTTTCCCACTTGCCCTCCATCCTTTTGGCGCTGTAGTTCACGGCCAGCGCGGCGTCGGTCTCGGGGTCATAGACCTTGGTGTCGATGCCGTTGGTGATGCCCCACAGCCACTTCGACCGCAGCACGCCGTCGAGCCGGTGGGCATAGTACGGATAGCACAGCTCCTGCGCATAGGTCTTGGAGACCGTGGTGACGATATCGGCCACCTCGATGGCGCCCTTCATCATATTCACCGCACCGTCGAAGTTCAGCTTGCAGCGGTATTCCTCCGGCAGGCCGAGGGTGTTGTCGAAGAACGTCGGGTCCGCCCAGCCCTGATATTCCACGTTGTGGATGGTGAACACCGTCTTGACATACGGGCACCACTGGCCGTACAGCGCGCGGCAGTAGACCACGCCCATGGCCGTCTCCCAGTCGTGGCAGTGCAGGATGTCCGGCTTGAAATCGATGTAATACAGTGCCGCCATGGCCGCCTTGGAAAAATAGGCAAAGCGCTCACCGTCGTCAAAGTCACCGTAGATCGTGCTGCGCGCGCCGAAGTAGTAGTCGTTGTCGATAAAGCAAATCTGCAGCTTCTTCCGGCGGCTGCGCAGACGGAAAATGCCCACATAGCTCTCGCGCCACGAAAGCTCCATCGAGAACGAGCCGACAAAATCCACCGCGTCGTCCGGATTCTGCTTGATGCGTTTATAGTATGGCAGGAACAGCGCCACCTCGTTGCCCGGGATGCGGGACAGCGCCTGCGGCAGCGCCTGCGCGACGTCGCCGAGGCCGCCGGTCTTGACAAACGGCGCGGCTTCGGACGCCATCATTGCAATCTTCATACGATTTCTCCTTTTTTAATGACCAACGGATGCTCGGACGTGCCGCGCAGTCTTGCGCCGGGGTGGACGATGACGTCCTTGTCCAGAATGACGCACTCAAGCTCCGCGCCCTCGCCGATCTGGCATTCCTGCATGACGATGCTGTCACGCAGCACTGCGCCTTTTCCCAGCCGGACGCCGCGGAACAGCACCGAATGGATCGCCGTGCCCTCGAGCGTGCAGCCGTCGGCCACGATGCAGTCGTCGATCTGCGAATGCTCGCCGTAGTAGGCCGGAACCTCGTCGCGCACCTTGGTATAGATGGTACGGTTCGGGCGGCCGAACAGGCCGTGGCGCACCTCCGGCTCCAGCAGCGCCAGATTGTTATGGTAGAACTCCGCGGTGCTCTCATTGAACAGCGCCACGCCGTGGAAAAGGTAGGCATTGATCTGCATGCCTGTCTCGGCAAAGCCGTGCATCACAAGGTCGCGCTCAAAATGATAGCGGTTGTGCGCCACGGCCTCCGTGACCTCGCGTATCAGAAATTCGCGCTTGAGCACGAACACGCCCATCGAGGCCAGATAGCTCTCATCGGCGCAATAGTCGACGGCAATGTCCGTCACGCGCTGCTCGGCGTCTACCTTGATGGCCAGATCCATCTGCTTTTTCCCGTTGCAGATGCCCTGCTTGGCCACGACCGTTACGTCTGCACCGGAGGCAATATGCTCCTCGATCACCTCGCGGAAATCGATCGCGCACAGCACGCCGCTGTCGGCCAGCACAATGTATTCCTCCTGTGAGCTCTCCAAAAAGCGTATCGCGGAGTTGAGCGCCTCGAGCTTGCCGCGGTAGGAGCCGTTGTGCCCCATGGCGAACGGCGTCAGAAATTCCATCCTGCCCTCGCCGAGGTCAAGATCCCATTCCTGCCCGGAGCCGATGTGGTTCATCAGGGATTGGTAGTTGTATTTCGTGATAATGCCCAAATGCGAGATACCGGAATTAGTCATGTTGGACAGGGAAAAGTCGATCTGGCGGTAGCGGCCGCCGTAGGGCAGCGACGCCATTGTCCGCTTGTTCGTCAGCTCACCGAGGGAGCTGTCATAGATATTGGCAAAAATGATTCCCATCGTTGACATGGTGATAGCCCTCCCCTTTTCAGTAGATCTCTCCGGGTTTGATGGTGGTGTTCTGCTCGAGCGTTTTGGCCTTTCCGACCACGCTGATGCGCTTCGGCTCGTCCTCGGCAAAGCTGCCGCCGATCACGCAGCCGCGCCGGATGACGCAGTCCTCGCCGATGATCGCGTGGCGGATGATCGCGCCGCTTTCGATATGGACGTTCGGCATGATCACGCTGTCCTCCACAAGCGCGCCGTTATCGACCACGCAGCCGGTGGAGATGATGGAATGCCGGATGCTGCCGTAGATCTCGCAGCCCTCGGCAATGAAGCTGTTGTAGTTCTCCGATTCCGCAGCGATGAAGCTCGACGGCATGGCATAGTTCCGGGCATAGATGCGCTTGCCCTTCTCGCCGTAGATATTGAAGGCAGGCTCCGTGCCGAGCAGCTCCATGTTCGCCTCCCAGAGGGAGTTGATGGTGCCGACATCCTTCCAGTAGCCGTTGAATTCATAGGCGTACAGCCGATGGCCTGCGTTCAGCAGCGCCGGGATGACGTTTTTGCCGAAGTCATTTTCCGAGTTCGGATCCTCCTCATCGGCAATCAGGAAGCGGCGGAGGATATCCCATTTGAATATGTAGATGCCCATGGAGGCGTTGGTGCTCTTCGGATGCTTTGGCTTTTCCTCGAATTCATAGATCGCGCCGTCCTCATGGGTGTTCATAATGCCGAAGCGGCTGGCCTCCTTGAGCGGCACGGTGCGCACGGCGATGGTGCAGTCGGCGTTCATCCGGTCGTGGTAGCGCAGCATGGCTGCGTAGTCCATTTTATAGATATGGTCACCGGACAGGATCAGCACGTTGTCCGGAGCATAGCGCTCGATAAAGCCGATATTCTGATAAATGGCGTTTGCCGTGCCCTTGTACCACTCGGACTTTTTGCTCCGGGCATAGGGCGGCAGCACCTGCACGCCGCAGTGGGAGCGGTTGAGGTGCCACGGCTGGCCGTTGCCGATGTATTCGTTCAGCTCCAGCGGCTGATACTGGGTCAGAATGCCTACGGTATCAATGCCGGAATTCACGCAGTTGGACAGGGGAAAATCAATGATGCGGTACTTGCCGCCAAAGGGGACGGCAGGCTTTGCGGTGTTTTCCGTCAACACCATCAGACGGCTTCCCTGCCCACCGGCAAGGAGCATCGCGACGCAGCGCTTTTTCTGAAAATTCATGCTCATCTCTCCTTGTTCATACTCGGGGCGCTCCGCGTTCGGAACGGTCAGTCAGAGCTTGCCCCGGATTTTCTGGGTGTGACCTTACGTTTGTAGAAGACCGCGGACATCGGCGCCACGGTAAAGCTGCCGCTGTAGGGCAGGCCGTGCAGCGGCGTGCGCTGCGCCGTGACGGTCGGCTGCGGAATGCCTCGTCCGCCGAAGCGCTCCTCCTCCGAGCTGAACACCACCTCATATTCGCCCACGCGCGGCAGACCGAGGCAGTAGTTCTCCCGCAGCACCGGGCAGAAGTTGTACAGGCAGATGACCTCGCGCCCGCGCCGGTCGATGCGGCGGAAGGCAATGATGCTGTTGTCCCGGTCGTCGGCGGAAATCCACTTGAAGCCGTTCCAGTCCGAGTCGTTGTTCCACATGCTGCTGTTGTCCAAATAGAAGTGGTTCAGCGTTCGCACATAGTCCTGCATCTGGCGGTGCCGCTCGTAATCCAGCAGCATCCAGTCCAGCTGCTGGTCATATCTCCATTCGATGAACTGCGCAAATTCATTGCCCATGAAGCTCAGCTTCTTGCCCGGATGGCCGATGGCGTAGGCATAGAACACGCGCAGATTGCGGAACTTTTCATCATATTCGCCGGGCATCTTGTTGATGAGCGAATATTTGCCGTGGACGACCTCGTCGTGCGACAGCGGCAGGATAAAGTTTTCGGAATAGGCGTAGGTCATCGAGAAGGTCAGGTTATTATGGCTGCCCTTGCGCCACAGCGGATCGAGCGACATGTATTTCAGCATGTCGTTCATCCAGCCCATGTTCCACTTGAACAGGAAGCCGAGGCCGCCGTCGTAGTCGGGCTTGGTCACCATCGGGAAGGCCGTGGATTCCTCCGCCGCCGTGATGGCGTTGCGCCGCACGGAGAACACCGCGCGGTTGAGCTTGCGCAAAAAGGCGATGGCCTCCAGATTTTCCCGTCCGCCGTATTTGTTCGGCCGGAACTCGCGGCGTCCGTAGTCGAGGTACAGCATCGAGGCCACCGCGTCCACGCGCAGGCCGTCGATATGATACATCTCCAGCCAATAGACGGCGTTGGAGATCAGGAAGGACTGCACCTCGCCCTTGCCGAAGTCAAAAATGCGGGTCGTCCAATCGGGATGCTCGTTCATCATCGGGTCAGACAGCTCATAGCAGCACGAGCCGTCAAATTCATACAGGCCGTTTTCGTCCTTCGGAAAATGCGCCGGGACCCAGTCCAGCAGCACGCCGATGCCCGCCTGATGGCAGCGGTCGACAAAGCGCATCAGCTGCTTCGGCTCACCGTAGCGGAAAGTCGGCGCGTAATAGCCCGTTACCTGATAACCCCATGAGGGATCGTAGGGATATTCCGAAAGCGGCATCAGCTCCACGTGCGTGTAGCCCATGTCCTTGAGGTACGGCACCAGCTCCTCGGCCAACTCGTCGTAGCTGTAGCACGAGCCGTCCGGCTTGCGCCGCCACGAGCCGAAGTGCATCTCGTAGATGTTCATTGCGCTGTCGAGCAGCTTGCGCTTGCCCTGCTGGCGGCGATAGACGGCGTCCTTCCACTCGTAGCCCTCCAGCGTGCACACGCGGCTCGACGTATCCGGCAGCGCGCAGCAGCGGAAGCCGTAGGGGTCGGATTTATACACCGTGCCGCCGTATTGCTTACGGATCAAGAGCTTGTAGGCATCGCCCTCCTTGGCGTAGGGGGAAAAGGCCTCCCAAATGCCGTATTCCAGCAGCTCCATCGGCAGATCGTCAGGGTTCCAGAAATTCCAGTCGCCAACAACACTGACGCCTGCGGCATGCGGCGCCCACACGCGGAAAACATAGCCGCTTATGCCGTCGCGCTCCGCCCGATGGCAGCCAAGATACGTATAGGCGCGCAGCTCATCGCCGGAAGTGAATCGTTTTATGGCATTGTGCAGGTTTTGATCCATTCTCTCTGTCTGCCTCCTTTGCGCAGTTCGGTTCAAAGGGGCTCCGGGAAGGCCGGCAAGCGCCGGCGGTGATCGATCCGGGACTCCCTCTAGTGGTTTCATTATACCACTTTGCACAAAAAATGCAACTGTCACGAAAGAATTCTCACATTTTTGTTGAAAATTCCGTCAAGAAGCCGGAATTGCAAGATTTTTCTCCATTGTACGCCGTTTTCCATAAAAAAACAACCGAAATTCACCGAAAACAGAATTTTTCAGCTCTCTCACATGCCACCGCCGTCTCCTCCGGCCGCCAATACATCCGGCAGTGAAATATTTTTTCCGGCTTTTTTAAAAAAAGTACTTGCATTTCCTCTCCGCCTGTGCTATTATATCTGAGCGTTAAGAACGCTATGCGCCAGTAGCTCAGTTGGATAGAGTGTTTGGCTACGAACCAAAAGGTCGGGGGTTCGAGTCCCTTCTGGCGTACCAAAAAATCCGTTGCCCATTCGGGCAGCGGATTTTTTGCATGGAAGGGACTCGAAGAATTGCAATCGGCCACGCGATGCAACAGAGAACGCCAAGATTTTCCCCGCACTCAAAGCAAGCTGCCGGTGACAGCTGAGCGTGTCAAAAAACTACCCCGCATGTCATTGCGATGTCGCAGCCGTTGGCGACGAAGGAGCCTTACGGATGCG
>CAKTZP010000065.1 GCA_934636045.1 uncultured Oscillospiraceae bacterium | reverse complement strand
TATACCATGATGCTCGACTATTTTGACGAGCAGGAGGACGAGGTGCGCCGCGCCGCGCATCTTTGCGCGATCAAAAAGCCGCAGGGACTGCTGTTCCTCGGCGGAAACTGCAGCAATTTTCGCGACGCCTTTGCGCAGATCCTTGTCCCTGCGGTGCTGCTGACCGACAACGCGGCGGAGCTGCAATTTCCCAACCTGTCCAGCGTGTTCACCGACGACGTCGCCGCCGCCGACTGCGCGGTCTCGTACCTGATCGCGCAGGGGCATCGGAGCATCGCCGTCATCGGCGGCGACCCCGGCATTTCGGATACCTCGCGAATGCGCCTGGAGGGCTGCCTGCGCGCGATGCATCGCAGCGGCATCCGCGGCCCGGCCGCGCGCGAGTCGGCGCTGTACTCCTACGAGGGCGGCTACCTGACCACGCAGCGCATTCTTGCCGCGGGCGTGCCGATCACGGCGCTGTTCGCCATGGCGGATGTGATGGCCATCGGTGCGATTCGCGCCCTGCGCGACGCGGGCTACCGCGTGCCGGAGGACATCTCCGTCTGCGGCTTCGACGGCTTGCCGCTGAGCGACTATTTTCTTCCGCAGCTGACCACCGTTCGCCAGTCTGCGGACGACATCGCCGACCGCGGTGCGCGCATTCTGCTGGAAAGCATTGAGCGCCCCGGCGCGGCGCGCCATGAGGTCATCCCGTTCTCCTTCGCCAAGCGTGAAAGCGTGGCAAAAATTTAAATTGATCCATCCATTAAAGCAATAGAAAGCGGTTTTTATCATGAGAAGTTCCGGAATCCTGATGCACATTTCGTCTCTGCCGTCCCCCTACGGCATTGGCACGCTCGGCAAGGCTGCCTACGAATTCGCCGATTTTCTGAAGGCGGCCGGGCAGCACTATTGGCAGATGCTTCCCATCGGCCCGACGAGCTACGGAGACAGCCCCTATCAATCCTTCAGCACCTGCGCGGGCAATCCATATTTTATCGACCTTGACCAGCTGATCGAGGACGGATTGCTGCTGCAGGAGGAGGTCGACGCGATTGATTGGGAGCCCCACAGCGAACGCGTGGACTATGGCTTCCAGTTCTCCGTGCGGTTTGATCTGCTATATAAGGCGTATCTGCGCGGGCGCGATCGTGACTTCGACGCCATCCGCCTGTTCCGGCAGGAGAACCCGTGGGTCGAGAATTATGCGCTTTACATGGCGCTTAAGCGCCGCAACGGTATGCAGTCATGGGATCATTGGCCGGAGGAGCTCCGCCTGCGCCGCCCCGGCGCCGTCGAGACCTATGCCATCACCGTGGCCGAGGACATCCATTTCTTTATCTATCTGCAATTCCTTTTCTTCCGCCAGTGGAATGCGCTGCGCGAGTACGTCCACGGGCTGGGGCTTGAGATCATCGGCGATCTGCCGATCTATGTTCCCTACGATTCCTGCGACGTCTGGGCCAATCCCGGCCTGTTCCAGCTGGAGCAGGGCGTGCCGACCGCCGTGGCCGGCTGCCCGCCGGATTATTTCGCCGTCGACGGCCAGCTGTGGGGCAACCCGCTGTACAATTGGGACAAGATGCAGGACGACGGCTATGCATGGTGGCTTGAGCGCATCCGCGCTGCCTCGCGCCTGTTCGACGTGATCCGCATCGACCACTTCCGCGGGCTGGAGAGCTATTGGTCGGTGCCCTACGGCGAGACTACCGCCCGCAACGGCCGCTGGGTCAAGGGGCCGGATCACGATTTTATCCACCGCCTGCACGAGGCTTTCCCCGACCTGCGCCTGATTGCGGAGGATCTGGGCTTTTTGACCGAGGCGGTTATCCGTCTGCAGCACGATTCCGGCTATCCGGGCATGAAGGTGCTGGAATTCGCCTTCGACCCGCGCGAGCCGAGCAATTATCTGCCCCATCGCTATCCGACCAACTGCATCTGCTACAGCGGCACGCATGATAACGAGACGCTGGCGCAGTGGATCGACGGTGCGAGTGATGAGGTGCGCGCCTACGCGGCGGAGTACCTCGGCTGCGAGGCCACGCCCGAAGCGCTCCGCGAGGGCATCCTCCGCGCTGGCCTGTCCAGCGTCGCCGACACCTTTATCGCCCAAATGCAGGATTACCTCGCCCTCGGCGCCGATGCCCGCATGAACACCCCCGGCACCGTCAGCACAGCGAACTGGAGCTGGCGCATGTCCAAAGACGCGCTCACGCCCGCGCTCGGCGCGCAGCTCAACCGCCTGACGCAGCTCTACGAACGCTAGACAAGCGCCCGGCGTGCATTCCTGCTGCGAAAATAACCCCCTTAGAGCAGACTCTCGAAAAGCAAAAGGCTTCGAGGCTGCACTAAGGGGGCTATTTTTACTATTATATTAAGCGTATACTTTTTACTGCCTGCTTGATAGAATAAAAAATCATATAATGAGCTTGACGGGCTTGTTTCTTAATCAATGGAGGGGCACACATGGAGCAACGAATTCTGAGCATGCAGATTATCGAAGAATTCCGGCGGTACTTGATGACAGAGGAAAAAAGCGCGGCGACAGTGAAAAAGTATCTCCGGGACATCCGGAAATTTGTAGGGGAAACGAACGCCATCACGCGGGAGACAGTGCTGACCTACAAACGGCGGCTGCAGGAAAACTATGCCGCGCGAAGCGTGAATTCCATAGTGGCTAGCCTGAACCGCCTATTTGCTTACTGCGGCTGGCATGAGCTGCGGGTGAAAACAATAAAATTGCAGCGGAGGGCGTTCTGCACGGAGGAGCGTGAACTGACGCGGGAGGAATACGTCCGGCTCTGCTGCGCAGCGAAAAAGAGGGGAAACGAGCGTCTGAGCATGCTGCTGCAAACCGTTTGCGGAACGGGCATTCGGGTGAGCGAGCTGCAAGCCATTACGGTGGAGGCCGTGCGGCGAGGAGAAGCTGTCGTTGCGTGCAAGGGCAAAACGCGCGTGGTGCTTATCGTCCGAAAACTGCAGCAAAACCTGCTTCGCTATGCGGCGAAGCAGGGAATTCAAAGCGGTATGATTTTTGTGACGCGGAGCGGCAAGCCGGTGAACCGCACGAACATATGGCGCGAGATGAAGCAGCTCTGCGCGGCGGCGGATGTCGACCCGCGAAAGGCATTCCCACACAACCTGCGGCACCTGTTCGCGCGGGAATTTTACCGCGTGGATAAGGATATTGCCAAGCTGGCGGACATTCTCGGCCACAGTAGCATTGACACGACGCGCATCTACATCATTTCCACTGGCGCAGAACACCGCCGCCAGATGGAACGGCTGCACTTGATCCTATGAATTACAACAGAATCGTCATTATGTTGTAAATATTCGGATGCAAAATCCGTAACAATCCTGCCTATCAATAAGTATACCGCATAATACGGCGACTTGCAAGCAATTTCGACGAAACAATGTGCGTGTTATCGTAATTTCCGAAAATTTAAGCAGCACAAATACGCCTCTTCACGCATGCACTGTGAAAAGGCTTGTATTTTGCGCCCATTTTTAAGAAAAATCTTGTACGAATCGGAAGTAGCTGCAGCTTACATCCAGAGTTTACAACATAATGACGATTCTGTTGTAATTCAAAGGAGCGTGAAGAGATGGCAATTGCAGAAATCATCAAGTATGAGGGCGACAACAGTACGTTTATCTGGAAGCATCCCTGTGAGGACTTCAATTCCATGACTCAACTGATCGTGCACGAATCGCAGGAGGCAATTTTCTTCCGGAACGGACAGACGCTCGACCTGTTCGGCGCGGGGCGCTATACGCTGGAAACGCAGAACATCCCCAAGCTCGGCAAGCTGCTCAACCGCACAACGGGAGACAAGACACCATTCCACTGCGAGGTTTATTTTATCAACAAGGCCGAGCAAATGGCAATCAAATGGGGCACAGACAGCAAGGTGCAGTACATGGAGCCGCACTACGGCTTCCCAATTTCCATCGGCGCGTCCGGCGAAATGTCCCTTCGCGCGGAGGACAGCCGGAGGCTGCTGCTCAAGCTTGTGGGAACGGAAAAATCGCTGAGTCAGCAAAAGCTGGTTGGATTTTTTCGCGCGTTTTTGATGACGCGGGTCAAAACCTACATTGCGCAGGTTATGAAGACGAATGCCATCAACATTTTTGAAATTGACGAAAACCTGTCCGCCTTTTCTGAGCACATTCACCGGCTGCTGATTCCGGACTTTGCGGAGTATGGCGTTGCATTGGAGCGCTTTTTCGTTACCACAATCGTCAAACCGGACGGCGACCGACAATATGAAAAATTCAAGGAGCTGCATTTCCGCCAATACGCCGATATCGCCGAAGCCAAGCTCCGCCAGCAGACCGATTTGATCTATGCGCAGACCGAGGCGCAGAAGGTCGTAATCGATTCGCAGGCACAGGCGACCAAACGGGCGCAGGAGGGCTATACCTACGCGCAGGAACGCGGCTTCGACGTGGCGGAAAAGGCCGCGCAGAACGAGGCCGTCGGACAGTTTACCAATATGGGCATCGGCCTCGGCACAATGGCGGGGGTTGGCGGTGCGGTTGGTGGCGCTGTCGGCAATGCGGTGAACAGCGCAATGGATGCGGCCAAGGAAGTGCCTGATCCGGTCGCCAAGCCGACGGACGAAATGGCTGCTTTCCGGGCAAAGGTGGAAAAGCTGACTGTCATGAAAGAGGCGGGACTGATTTCGGATGAGGAATTCTCGGCAATGAAGGCCAAGCTGCTTTCGGACATTCTTTGATAGGAGGGGAACGGAATGAAGAAAAATTTTCGATATTATGTCGTAATTTGGTCGATTTTTCTGGCAGTGTTTCAGGCGGTCGTCTTTTTGGTGCGGCCGGTAATTCCCGGATATACAGTGCATTACGATGCGCGATTCTGGATCGCATGGGGCTTTATCGTTGCGGCCTTTGTGGGAAATCTTCTTTGTGCCAAAGCGGCGTTTCGCGCAAAAAATTTGGAAAAGCTCTTTTACAAGCTTCCGCTGATCAAAGTCAGCTACGCGGGACTGACCGTAATGCTGGTAGTCGGCAGTGTGCTGATGCTGATTCCGAATTGCCCGCCATGGTCGGCGGCTGTCGTATGCCTGACGGTTGCGGCGCTGACGGCAGTTGCCGTTTTGAAGGCAATGTGGGCGGGAGATACAGCTTCCGCCGCACAGGAAAAGACAGAACGGCAGACGCAGCAGATGAGACTGCTGACGGTGAAAGCAGAGAATCTGCTGCGTAAGGCAAAGTCTCCGGAGGCAAAGGCTGCGGCAAAAAAGGCCTATGAAGCGCTGCGGTATTCCGACCCGATGAGCAATGCGGCGCTGAGCGAAATCGAGGAACAGGTCGTGCAGGCGTTTTCCGCATTTTCGGCAGTGGTAAACGACGGGAAAGACGGTACTGCGGAGGCTGAGACGCTGCTGGCGTGCCTGACAGAGCGAAACGGAATGTGCAAGGCAGCAAAATGAGGGATTGAAAACCATGGAAAGAAGGGAGCAGTATAATGTCAGTGTTTAAGTGTAAAATGTGCGGCGGTACAATCGAGTTTGAGCAGGGCGCAACGGTCGGCGTTTGCGATTCCTGCGGCACCAAACAAACGCTGCCGCGCTTGGATGACGACCGGAAAGCCAATCTCTACGACCGTGCGAACCATTTCCGACGGGGCAACGATTTTGACAAGGCGATGGGAATCTATGAGCAGATTCTCAATGAGGACAACACGGACGCCGAGGCATACTGGTCGCTGGTGCTTTGTCGCTACGGCATTGAATATGTGGAAGACCCGGTAACGCACAACCGTATTCCGACGGTCAACCGCGCGCAGTTTACCTCCATCTTTGCCGATGAGGATTATAAATCTGCCCTGCACTATGCTGATGCGCGGCAACGGGAGCTGTACGAGCAGGAAGCGCAGGCCATTGATAAAATCCAGAAGGGAATTCTGGAAATATCATCCAAGGAAGAACCGTTTGACGTGTTCATCTGCTATAAGGAGACAGATTCCAACGGCCGACGCACGCAGGACAGCGTGCTGGCCAACGACCTGTACCACCAGCTGACGCAGGAGGGCTTTAAGGTTTTCTTTGCGCGCATTACGTTGGAGGATAAGCTCGGAACCGCTTACGAGCCGTATATTTTTGCGGCGCTGAATTCGGCCAAGGCGATGGTCGTGCTGGGAACAAAGCAGGAATATTTCAATGCCGTTTGGGTCAAAAACGAATGGAGCCGTTATTTGGCGCTGGTGAAGCAGTCGAACGGCAAAAAGGCACTGATTCCCGCCTACCGCGATATGGATCCGTATGATCTGCCGGAGGAATTTTCGCATTTGCAGGCGCAGGATATGTCCAAGCTGGGCTTTATGCAGGACTTGATTCGCGGCATTAAAAAGATCGTGAGCGGCGGGGAGCGCAAAGCGGCAAAGGAGGCGGTTGTGACTGTCGGCGCGGGAGCAAGTATTGCGCCGCTGCTGGAACGCGTGGCAATGTTCCTTGAGGACGGAAGCTGGGATGAGGCAAACCAGTACTGCGAAAAGGTACTCGACCAAGACCCGAAAAATGCGCACGCCTATCTCGGAAAGCTGATGGCGGAGCTGCATGCAAGAACCGAAGAGGAACTGAAAACGCAGACGCAGTCGTTCCGTGAAAACAGCAACTTCCAGAAAGTAATGCGCTTTGCCGATGCTGCGCTGAAAGCCAAAATGACGGAGTGCCTTGCAAGTGTTGACAAGTGCGTGGAGCTGGCGCGAAAGGAAAGGCTTTATACCAGTGCGATGGAGGCCAAAGAGCTGGCGTCCAATGAGGAGGGATTTTTGGCGATCGCGAAAGAATTCCAAAAAATCCCGGGCTATAAGGACGCCGACGAGCAGGCAGAGCAGTGTAAAGTATGCGCGGAGGAATGCCGCAAGGATGTTATCTATCAGGCGGCGGTGGTGCAGATGTGCGGAAAGACAATTCCGGCACAGGAGGCCGCGGCAAGTCAATTTGAACAGATCGTCGGCTGGAAGGACGCGGATGCAAAGCTTGCCCAGTGCCGACAGATGATTGCAGAGCTGGAAGCGGAAGAAGAGGAGCTGCGTTTGGAGGCGCTTCGGGATAAGAAAAGGAGAAAAATTATTAGGTGGGCGGCTTTGGGGTGTTTGGCTGCAATTGTGGCAGTTTTCCTGTGGAACATCTTGATTAAACCAAACCTAAGAAGAAACGGCAGAGTTACTAAAGAACCGTCTGTGAATGCAGAGAATTTACAAAAACAGAATGTTGCAAGCACACAAAAAACTGAAATCATTGAAAGCACACAGACAGGAGAGTACGTTGCAAATACCTTAAGTGAGGAATATGTGGTTTTCGGAGCCTTTGAGCAGGATGATGATGAGTCGAACGGGAAAGAGCCCATCGAATGGCAGGTGCTTGCGCAGGAGGAAGACAAGGTGCTGCTGATCAGCAGATATGTGCTGGACTATCGGGAGAACAATTCGTGGGATGACTTGGGTAAAGATACTTGGCCGGGCAGCTCCCTGCGGAGATGGCTGAACGAAACCTTCCTTTTTGAGGCATTCTCCGAGGAGGAGCAAGCGCTGATTCAAGTGACTACCGTGCCGGCTGAAAATGATCCAAAATATGCAGTGCAAACGGAATGGTGGGCGCCCTACCCGGATGGCGAGGACACCGAGGATAAGCTTTTCATATTCAGCTATTCTGAATTGAATAAGTATTTTGCCGAAGATTGGGGGAAAGCACCGCTAACGGCTTATGCAGACCATCGCATTAATGAGGTTTACGGCATGGAAGAAACGGGGGCGAGAACAGGTGAGGAATACTGCGACTGGTGGGTGCGGTTGCCGGGGAACAGCCCCGGCGGAACGGCAACCACCAATGGACAAGACGGCGGCGCAGGGATTGGAATTTACAGCGGCGTTCGACCGGCAATGTGGGTTGACGTGAGCGCGGTTTCTAACGAAGGATGACAATAAAAACGAATAATGGAGGAATTTCAAAATGGAAAACAAGACAGAATACAAAACGGACACATCACGGGAGCAATCGAGAAATAATATGTATGCCTACGAAAAAGACGGTGTGTTGTCACGCGTGATTACCTATAGGAATAAGTTGATGATGGAAATCGCGGGGAAATATGGTGCATTCAGTCAATTCGCAGATGGCATGGGAAACGTTGATGAGTTTATGCGCATTGCGCGGGAAAACGGAATTACGATTTATAAGCTTGAAAAGATAGAAAGATTATAAGTCAGAAGAAAGAGGCGCGTGTAGGCGTGCCTGTCAGACGGTCAAAAACCTCCAATTATGTCATTGCCACGTCGGGCTGTGCCCTCCTCGCAATGACATAATCGGAGGTTTTGACAGTATAAACCGCGTCTCACAAACGTGAGACGCGGTGTTTTGAAGTGTGCAATGAGGAATCGCGCTCTATGGGAAAGCTGCTTCTCAGGCTCGCGCGGCGGCGCGGACCGTGCCGACCATGTAGAGGCTGCCGAAGGCGACGACGGCGCCGTTCGGTGCAGTCTGGGCAATCGCCGTCCGGACGCCCTCCGCCACGTCTGCACAGGCAGTGACGGGCTTACCGTAGCGCGCCAAGGCATCGGCCAGCTTTTCGGCGGGCAGGGCGCGGGGGTTATCGGGGGTGACGGTGACGAAGCGGCTGATATACGGCGCAACGATGCGGTACATATCGGCGTAATCCTTATCCGCCATCACTCCGGTCAGGGCGGTGATCTCCCTGCCGGGCAGGTAGTCGGCAATATTCTTCGCCAGTGCTTCAATGCACTGCGGATTGTGGCCGCCGTCAACGATGAACACCGGGTCCTTGCGCAGAAGCTCGAAGCGGCCCGGCCATGTGACGGCCTTTAGACCTGCGCGGAGCTGCTGCTCGGAGATACTCCAGCCCTTTTTCGTCAGTACGTCGACCGTGGCAAGCACGACGGCGGCGTTTTTGAGCTGATGCTGGCCCAGAAGGGGAAGCTCCAGCGCCTTGCGCGCGCCACAGTCAAAGACCTGTCCCTCAAAGCTGCTGCGGATCAGGTGCAGACTGTCGAAATCGGCCTTATGGAGCGTTGCGCCGGTCGCTTTGCAGCGGTCGGCAAACACTGCCTCCACGGAATCGGCGCAGCGATAGATGACGGCGTCGCCGCCCTTGATGATGCCGGCCTTGGCCTGCGCGATTTTTTCGAGCGTGTCGCCGAGCACCTCCATGTGGTCATAGCCGATGTTGCAGATCACGGCGGCCTCGGGCGTATCGATGACGTTGGTCGAGTCCAGCTCGCCGCCCATGCCGACCTCCAGCACGACGATGTCGCAGGCGTGCCGCGCAAAATAGACCATGGCAATCGCCGTGACCAGCTCGAATTCCGTCGGATGGTCGGTCATTGCCTCGGCGTGGGGCTTGACCTGCTCGGTGATCTCGGCAAGCTCCTCGTCGGCGATCATCTCGCCGTTGACCTGCATCCGTTCATTGAAGCAGGTGATGAACGGGGAGGTGTACAGTCCCGAGCGATAGCCCGCCGCGCGGAGAATGGAATCGAGCATCGCGGCGGTGGAGCCCTTGCCGTTCGTTCCGGCGATGTGGATAAATTTCAGCGTTTTCTGCGGATCGCCGAGCCGGCGCAGCAGCTCACGCGTCCGGGAAAGGCCGGGAATCGAGCCCTTCCAGCAAACGGAATGGATGTATTCGAGCGCCTCGTTGACGTTCATGCTCTCGCCTTCTTTTTTGGAATAAAATTTGCCCGCTGCAGCGCGGCGACGACCGGCAGCGCGACGATCGCCATCAGCAGCGTGGAGACCAGACCGGAGGCGATGCGGATCCAGAACACGCCGAAGACCATGTGGTATTCGTAGTAGTGGTACAGCTTCGCGTCCGCGTAATACACCAGCGTGTTGAGTGTGGAGACGATCACCGCGGAGATGAGGGTCACGCCAAAGTAGCAATACGGCCGCTTGGTGGACAGGATCGCATCAACGGACATGTACTTCCGCAGCGCCAGCGCACACACGCCGACGAACAGGCCGCGAATGGCCGGCGGCAGCACCCACAGCAGCGTCGTTGCCGTGAAGCCGAACTTGAGCATCTGCTCCATAAAGGCGCCGAGGAAGCCGACAAGGAAGCCGTCGACCGGGCCGAAGAGCATGGCGCAGATCAGCGTCGGCAGCGAGGCAAAGGTCAGCTTGATGCCGCCGAGCTGCACCGAGAGCGCAGACAGGCCGAAGTACATGGCGATGAGCACCGCGTCAATGGCGATGCGACGGATGGGGAAACGGGTTTTGGACATAAAAAATTCCTCCTTAGAATTGGGAGGAGGTTGAAAATATGTGCGATGCTACGTCCAGAATCATCGGACGTCTTGCTAGGCGGTTGCGGTAACAGTATCGCGGCATCTGCGGCAGCTCCGGCTTGCTGTCCCTTGACAGCTCCGAAGTCTCCCGAAACGCCTTCGCCCGGCGGCAACCTCCCATCCGCTCGGTACTTAACGCACTGTTCCTACTCCCTGCAGCATCGCTTTGTCGATATTATTGTATCGATTTTTTTCAGAAATGCAAGCCCTTTTTCAAAAAAATTGCAAATTACTGACGAATACATACGTCTGCCTTTTTGGTCGAATTATATAACGCAGCATTATATTTCGGACAGAAATACTATCTCTGTGTGCTAAGGACGAGTATTGCCCATCATTCGCTGAAATCATGCATTTCTTCCTCGATTATGCTCATCAACACACTCGGCCGCATTCCCATTGCAAATGAAATTTTATAGAATGTTTCAAGAGTCGGCTTTCGTTCACCGCGCTCAATTGCGCTTAAATGCGTCCGACCAATTCCTGCAAGTCCGCTGACAAGCTCCTGTGACATCTTCTTACTTTCACGCACACGCTGAATCACGCGGCCGACAACAACTGCATCCAACATATTCGATTCCACCTCGTTCCTTAGTGTAACCGAAAATTTTCCTTTTCTTGAACACATATGTTGCCACTTGAATACAAATGTGTTATAATGCTTGAAAAGGAAGAATCCGTGACGCAGGCTTTTTATTCTATGTTCCAAAATTGAAGATTTTGAGAAAGGAGGTAAGCAGCCGCACCTTTTCTTCCAACTGATTTCAAAAAGGAGGTAAGCAAAATGGAATGGTTTCTTGAGAAGGACGGCAATGCAGTACGTATTCCCAAAAGTGTGTTAATCTATAAAATAGAAAACTGTGAAATTTCGCCGGATACTCTCATTGTAAATTCAGAAATCAAGACATGGACACCGCTGAAAAACACCACACTCTATACAG
>CAKTZP010000064.1 GCA_934636045.1 uncultured Oscillospiraceae bacterium | reverse complement strand
ACCGATGGCGGCTTTTACGCAGTAACGCTTGAATCGCGTCAGAATTTGTAAAAAATGACAAAAAATTACTGCGTTTCCGGTTGAGATTCAGAAATGCACGGTGCCGCTGCAGGTGAATTTTTAATTGCGCAGACTGGATGTTTGTGATAAAATATGCAGCACATCATTGGTGTGGAATCGGCCGCATGCCCGGCTTGTGGACAGACCAAAAGAAAGAAGGCAGGTTTATGAAATGCACATACCTAGGCAGGCGCATTGTATCTGCATTGCTGGCTGTGGTGTTAGCTTTGAGCTTAGCTACGCCATCTCTGGCAACGGAGGAGACAGGCACCTCGAAATCGGGCAACAGCGGGCTTACTTGGGAGGAAATTGACAGCAGCTCTGTTCAAGTAGAGTCCCCAATTCAGGCGGATACCAGCGTAGAGAAAAAGACGGTAGAATACGAGGACACCGATATGGTTCGTGTCTCCATTATTCTAAAGGACGCCTCTACACTGGAAAAGGGCTTTACCTCTGAAGAGATTGCAGCGGCTGACCGCAGTGCCATGCAATATCGGCGGAAGCTGGAGAAGCAGCAGGACACCATGGCTGCCACAATCTCCAAGCAGGCGCTGAATGGTACAACGCTGGATGTCGTTTGGAATTTGACCTTGGCAGCCAATTTGATTTCTGCAAACGTCCAATATGGGCAGATAGAGAAAATCAAGGAAGTTGCCGGTGTGCAGGAGGTCATTCTTGAGAACCGGTATGAGCCCTGCGTGGTGAAGCAGGAGGAGACGGCGGATCCCAACATGGCGACTTCTGACCAGATGATTGGCTCCAGCGCTGCATGGGCGGCAGGCTATACCGGTGCAGGAAGCCTGATCGCAATTATCGACACAGGCGCCGATGTCGATCATCCCTCGTTGGATCCGGACGCGCTGAAGTATGCTTTGCAGGGGAGTGATGCGACGATCCTGACGGAGGCTGACTTGACTGATGAGGTGCTGAGCCAGCTAAATGCGTATAAGCGCAAGGCCGGACTGACCGCAGCGGATTTTTATTTTAACGAGAAAATCCCGTTTGGCTTTAACTATGTGGATGCGGACACGGATATCACGCATGATAATGATACCCAGGGCGATCACGGCTCGCACGTGACCGGCATCGCAGCGGGAAACCGTTATGTTAAGGACAAAGCCGGAAACTATGTTGCAGCGTTGGACTCTGTCATGACCCAGGGCGTGGCGCCCGATGCGCAGATCCTGACGATGAAGGTCTTCGGCAAGAGGGGCGGCGCCTATGATTCGGACTACATGGTCGCGATTGAAGACGCCATGGTGCTGGGCGCGGACGCAGCGAACCTCTCCTTGGGCGGAAGCTTCCCTGGCTACTCCGAGTATACGGAAGAGAAATACCGTCATATTCTTGATGAAATCGTTGGCAGCGGCATGGTTGTCACAATTTCTGCAGGTAATTCCGGCAGCTGGTTTGACCAAACTGCGTTTGGCCTTCCCTATGCGGGCAGCGTGAACTGGGCTACAAACGGCAGCCCGGGATCCTATATTAACTCGCTGTGTGTTGCCTCTGTCGACAACACGGGCGTTACGGACAATTACCTGAAGATTAAAGACCACAACATTACCTACACGGAAAAAAGCTATAAGAACAGTCCGATCTATACCATTGGCGGAAGCCATGAGTATGTCTATCTGGATAAAGTCGGTACAGCGGAAGAGTTTGCGGCAGTAAAGGATGTTCTGGCCGGAAAAATTGCAATTTGCAATCGAGGCGATACCGCATTTTACGAGAAGGCAGAAGCAGCGGTTGCCAATGGTGCAATTGCGACCATTATCGTAAATAATCAGCCGGGCTCCAATTATATGGATCTGACCGATTATACAAAAACGGAGCCCTGCGTCTCGATTTCCCAGACGGATGGAGCATTCCTGCGTGAAAACTCCACGGCGGTGACGGGCGAGGATGGCAGCGTTCTGTATTATACCGGTGAGATCTTTGTGAGCTCCGAGCGGGAGTCCTGGGATTTAGGGGAAGACTACTATACGATGAGCAGCTTCTCCAGCTGGGGCATTCCCGGCGCCCTGACGATGAAGCCGGAAATCACGGCGCCCGGCGGCCGGATCTACTCCCTTAAGGACGGCGGAGAATATCAGAATATGTCCGGTACCTCCATGGCTTCTCCGCAGGTGGCCGGAATGGCGGCGCTGGTAGCTGAGTACATTAAGCAGAACGATCTGGCCGAAAAGACGGGCCTTGCGGTGCGTACGCTGGCGCAGAGCCTGCTGATGTCAACTGCTCAGCCGATCGTTGAGAAGCAGGGTGTTGATGATCAGGGACAGACGCAGGAGGGCTATTACTCTGTTCTGCAGCAGGGCGCAGGTCTGGCGAACATCGGCGCGGCGGTAAATAGCGGAAGCTATTTGATGATGGACGAGGATGCAACGGGCTCGTTTGCAGACGGCAAGATCAAAGCCGAGCTGGGAGACGATCCCCAGCGCACCGGTGCGTATTCCTTTGGCTTTACGCTGTACAACATGGAGAATACGGACAGCACGTTTACCTTGAGCGCTGATTTCTTTACGCAGGCCGCACTTCAAGGCGAGCTCGACAACGGGCAGGTCATGAATTTCTCGGACACAAAGACTGCAGCCTTGGCTTCGGACGTTGTCTGGGACGTGGATGGAAAAACGCTGAAGCTGGAAACGCCTGCGGATCTGGACGGCTGCGATTTTGACGGAAGCGGCAAGGTGACCAAGGATGACGGCCAGGCACTGCTGGACTATGTGACCGGCGTGCGGACCGAGATCAGCAACAAGACCTGTGCAGATCTGGATCAGGACGGAGACATCGATACCTACGATGCCTATTTGTTCTTCTCCCGTCTGAGCAACGCTACCGTGACGGTGCCTGCAAACGGAAAAATTCACGTCACGATTCGTGCAAAGGTCCTTGGCCTGGATAGCTATGACGAAAAGAACGGCGGCGCAGGCGCTTACGTCGAGGGTTATGTATTTGCCAACGAGGTAAGCAGCGAAGAGGGCGTCGAGGGAACCAGCCATTCGATCCCGGTATTGGGCTATTACGGAAATTGGACCGATGCCTCCATGTTTGACGTTGGCAGCTATATTCAGTATCACTACGGCATGGAAACCCGTCCTCCCTATATGCTCGCTGCAATTCAGCAGGCAGCGCAGCTCCAGTCGCTGACCATAAAATACAAAGGCGTGGATGACTCCTATGCCCTGGGCGGAAATCTGTATGTTGACGACGGATTCTACGATGCAGATCGTTATTCCATCAACCCGGAAGCCGCAAAGATCTCTGATATTTATTTCAGCCTGATCCGAAATGCGGCGAATGGCCGGATCACTGTGACCGGCGAGGATGGCACGGAATATCTCAACAAGGAGACACAGGCTCCGATCGTTGGCGCCTACTATTTCTCGAACCAGAAGACGTGGATGCAGGTGCAGAGCGGCTTGTCCGTGGATTGCGCACCGAATGCTGCGGAGGGCGAAAAGCTGACAGTGCAGCTTACCATGGCGCCGGAGTATTATGTGGATTATCGCGGCTCGACGCTTTTGACGGATTGGGATGCGCTTGGCGAGGGTGCAAGTCAGACCTATACAATGTATGTGGACAAGACGGCTCCGACGCTGACCGACATTACGCTTTCCGAGGACCTGATCAATGACGTACGGGTCATGACAGTTACGGCCTCCGACAACAGGTATGTTGCGGCAGCGGTGCTGTACGATTACACGACTGGAAAAATCCTTTCGAGGACGGGCGGTTCTCCGAAGGGAGCAAGCCGCGGCGAGGCGGTTACCATGTCGTTGGATGCCGCCGGAACAGTAAATGCAGCGCATCTGCTGCTGCAGGTATATGACTACGCGAACAACTGCAGTACCTACAAGATCAATCTGAACAAGTCTGAGCTGAATGATCCGGTTGAGGTTTCCTTGAATCGCAGCACGCTGAAGCTTTTCAAGGGCGGCACAGCAACGCTGGAGGCGGAGGTGACGCCCTTCGGCATCCATCCCGATACGGTGACTTGGACCAGCGACAATACTGAGGTGGCTACCGTCGACGAAAACGGTACGGTTACCGGTATCGGAGACGGCACTGCCACGATCACGGCAACCTCTGTAAAGGATCCTACGAAGAGCGCAGCCTGCACGGTTACCGTTGAGGTTTTGAAGGTTACGCTGACCGGAGCGCTGATGGATGGCTCCGCCACCTCCCGGTTCTATACGTGGGATATGGAAAATGATACCACATGGACGCCGGGCGCTGTGATGGAGGTTGAGGGCATTACCTCTACCGCATATGACGCTGACCGCAACAATGCCATTGTGGTTGACGGAAATGAACGGAAGCTCCATCAGGTCGACATGGAGACCGGTAAGGTTCTGGCGGATTATGATGCCGTTGCGGGTGGTAATTTTAATGTGCCGCTGTTTGATCTGGAATACAGCGAGCTGTTTACCAAGGGCGACGTACCGGCCTGCTACAGTATCTATAGCTTTATGCTCAACAAGCCTGCGGAATTGGGCAGCATTCGCACGGACGGCTTCATGATGTTCCTGGATTTCTTCCTTAACGGAAACGGAGCCGATAAGTTTACGGCGATGACCTCGCTCGGCAAGACAAAGCTGGATCTGGATCAGGATGGCACTGCGGAAACAGATGCAGAGGTGCTGCTGCTGCTGGATAACCGCGGCAACGTATGGACCTTCCAGATTTATGACGGGATCGACTACAGCAGTGCGACAGGCAAATATGAGGTCGCAAGATCCAACCTGACCAGTGCATTTAAAATGTACTTCATGGGCGACAATAACGGCACGCCGCTGTGCTCCATGGTTCCCACAACGGTCAATGGACAGCTGGCATTGTATTTGTCCTATTTTAACGGCAAGGCCAATGAGCTTTACCGCATGACATACGACTCTGCCAAGAACTTCTGGACCGGTGAAAAGCTGGCCAGCTTCGGCGAGGGGGTATATCCGGCAACGATCCTTAAGCTTGACAATCACGAAGCCAACCAGACGGAGCTGGAGCAGATCGTAAGCAATCTGCCGCTGGGCTCTCACACGGTTCAGTCTCAGGATTTGACAAACATGCTCAAATCCGCTGCGGTTGAAGAAACGACCGCGTCTTACGGCGCACTTAATACGGCAGCGGAACGAGAAGCAGCAACGAAAACGGCGGCTGACGTCGCAAGCGAACAGACGGCAGCCTCGGAGATCGTTACCTCAGAGGATAAGAACACGGTTACCTTGAAGCTGGTGTCGGGCGGAACGAACCCCACCACGAACGGGCTTATGCGCGTCAGCTACGATGCTGCCGGCTGGGAGCTGAAGAACGTCGCTGGAAGCACGCAGTATTTCTCCTCCAAGGCGGAAGCCGGAAAGGTAACGATCGGTTATGTTTCCGTGGAGAGCATGCCGGCCGGAGAACAGGTCGCAGAGCTGACCTTCGCCAAGACGAATGCAGCCAAGGACGCAGATCCTCGGTTCACGGTCCAAAAGGCAGAGCGAAACGATCAGCAGATCGATGAGGTGGAGTATCTGACGGCAAACAGCAACAGTGATGACCCGTGCCCGTCGAAGGCATTCCGGGATCTGAGCACTACGGCGTGGTATCATGAGTCGGTGGACTATGTGCTGTCTAAGGGCATTATGCAGGGCAACGGCGACGGCACCTTCTGCCCCAATGAAACCGGGACCCGTGCCCAGATGGTAACGCTGCTCTATCGCCTGGCCGGAAGACCTGCTGTGGATGATTCCATGACCCTGCCCTTCACCGACGTGAATCTGAAGAGCTGGTACGGCAGCGCCCTGCGCTGGGCTTATCAGAATGGCATCGCCACCGGTGTCAGCGCGGATAGCTTTGCGCCTGACGTCTGCGTGACGCGCGAGCAGATGGTTTCCTTCCTGGCTCGGTATGCCAAGGTGACCGGCGCCTATGAAAAGGCGTCCGCAGACTTAAGCAGCTTCTCTGACAGAAACAGCGTCTCTGCCTATGCTGTGGAAGCCATGGAGTGGGCTGTCGCCAATGGCTTCATTTCCGGCACCGGAAAGGGCAAGCTGGAGCCCATGGCCACGGCCACTCGTGCCCAGTTTGCGGCGGTGGTAGCCAGATATTGTCAGAGCATTCGGTGATTCCCATTTTAAACGGCGTGCTCACCGGGGGCGGATTGTCCCCCGGTGAGCACGGACTGACAAAAGCCCCACAGAATTACTTCTGTGGGGCTGCTTATTTCTTATGAAGCATCGGAGAGAATACTACCAGCATCTGATCCATGATTTCCAAATATTTCACGTCGCTGACCGCCAGGCGATAGTTCTGCGTTCCTGCGCTGAGCAGCACAGTCTCCCGCTTGCGCACCGCCTCCCGAAGCGCTCGCTGCACGACCTTTTGCAGCTCGGCGCGAAAGAAGCGCTTGCGCAGAAAGAAGACCGTGGGGAACTCAAAGGTTTCGAAGACCCGGTCCTCTATGTTTGAGAAAAACACCACCGGAATCGAATGCCCCTGCGCCTGCAGGCTGCGGCAGAGCTCGATGCCGCTCATCTCGGGCATATCAATATCGACAAACAACAGGTCGCACGAATTCCCGTTTCGGATATGCTCGATCAGCCGGGCAGGGCTGCGGAATGCTGTAATGGTGACATGCTCGAGATAAGCCTTGAAGGCTACCGTGATTTTCGGAAGATAGATCGCTGACATTCCTCAGGGCACCGCAATGAGTCTGTCGCAAACGGCCGTTTTCCCACGCAAATGGCCGCCGCACGTGCGGCGAGGAGGCCCTTCGTGCCGGGAGGATCAGCGGAACAGCAACAAAAATTTTTTGGATTTTCTATTGACAACGGCAGGGACGTATGCTAAGATATGAGCACAGTTGAGCAAATGCGCAACTATTCAAACGAAAAACGCCGTGCAGAAGGTGCGGCAAAGGAGGAGAACGAATGGACGAAACGAAAAGCGTACGCCGCGACGGACTGGGCGCGCTGGAGGAGGAAGAGCTGATCGAAATGGCCGAGCTGTTCAAGGTTTTCGGCGACTCGACGCGCATCCGCATTCTCTACGCCATGTTCCATCAGGAGATCAACGTGACCGATCTCTGCGAGGCGCTGGGACTGAGCATCTCGGCGGTATCCCATCAGCTGCGGTTTTTAAAGCAGGCCAAGCTGGTGCGCAGCCGCCGCGAGGGTCGCATGGTTTACTATATGCTGGCCGACGAGCACGTAAAAACCATCATCGGCATGGCAAAAGAACATATTGAGGAGTGAGAAAAATGAAAAAGAGCTACAAGCTGAAGGATCTGGACTGCGCAAACTGCGCGGCAAAAATGGAGCGGGCGATCAACAAGCTCCCCGAGATCGAAGAGGCGTCGGTGAACTTCTTCACCCAGAAGATGACGCTGACCTTCGCCGACGAGGCCGACGAGGCGGAGATCCTCGGCAAGGTCAAGAAGACCATCGCCAAGGTCGAGCCGGACTGCGAGGTGCTTGCATGAAACGCCGTCAAAAAATCGAGCTGGCCCGCATCATCGCGTCGGCCTGCTTGATGGGCGTCGGCTTCTGCCTCGACGGCTGGTGGAAGGCCGGATTTATGCTGGCGGCTTGGCTGCTGTCGGGCTACGATGTCCTGTGGGAAGCGGTGTGCAACGTCTGCCGCGGGCAGTTCTTTGACGAGAACTTCCTGATGGCGCTGGCGACGGTCTGCGCTGTGGCCATGCAGGACTGGGCAGAGGCCGCGGGCGTTATGGTGCTGTACCAGATTGGCGAGCTGTTCGAGCACATCGCGGTCGAGCGGTCGCGCAAGTCGATCAGCGGCTTGATGGATCTGCGGCCCGATCGCGCGGTCGTCCTGCGCGACGGCAAGGAAGTGGAGGTCGAGCCGGAAGAGGTCGGCGCAGGCGAGCTGCTGCTCGTGCGCCCCGGCGAGCGTATCCCGGTCGACGGCGAGATTATCGAGGGCGAAAGCTCCCTCGATACCTCCAAGATCACCGGCGAATCCCTCCCGGCCGAAGTGCAGACGGGCGACAAGGTCGTCTCTGGCAGCGTGAACCTGACCGGCGTGCTGAAGATCCGCGCGGAGAGCGCGTATGAGCAGTCGACCGTTGCGCGCATCCTGACCCTCGTGGAGCAGGCAACGGAGAAAAAGGCGGCTTCCGAGCGCCTGATCACCCGCTTTGCCAAGTATTATACGCCGAGTGTCATCGGCGCGGCAGTGCTGCTAGCGGCCATTCCGCCGATCTTCTTCGGCCAGCCGTTTACCGAGTGGCTGACGCGTGCGCTGTCCTTCCTCGTCATCTCGTGCCCGTGTGCGCTGGTCATTTCCGTGCCGCTGAGCTTCTTCTCCGGCATGGGCGCGGCGGCGAAGCTGGGCATTATCGTCAAGGGCGGCAGCGCCTTGGAGGCGCTGGCAAAGGTCGAAACCATGGTCTTTGACAAGACCGGCACACTGACGAAGGGCGAATTCTCCGTTCAGCAGGTGCGCGCCGAAAACCGCGATGAGGTGCTGCGCATCGCGGCGCGGTGCGAGCAGTATTCCAACCATCCCATTGCCCACGCGCTGCGCGAGGCTGCGCCGGACTGCGGCGCGGCAGAGAGCATCCGTGAAACCGCGGGCAACGGCATTACCGCCACGGTGGACGGCGCGCCCGTCGCCGTCGGCAACCGTCGCCTGATGGCGCAGCTGGGGGTAGAGGTTCCTGCGGAGACCTTTACAGGCACGACGCTCTATGTGGCGAAGGACGGAAAATATCTCGGCACGATCGTCCTCGGCGATGCTCTGCGCGAGGGCACGGCGGAGACCATCCGCAGGCTGCACGGCGCGGGCGTGCGCAAGGCCGTTATGCTGACCGGCGACCGCGAGGAGGCGGCTGCAGCCGTGGCCAAGGAGGCCGGGCTGGACGAGTTCCACGCGCAGCTTCTGCCGCAGGACAAGGTCGCGCTGGTCGAGCAGCGACAGGAGACGGTCGCGTTCATCGGCGACGGTGTGAATGATGCGCCGGTGCTGACCGTGGCCGATGTCGGCATCGCCATGGGCGGTGTTGGCTCGGACGCGGCGGTCGAGGCTGCGGACGCGGTACTGTTGAAGGACGACCTGTCCCGGCTGCCGCAGCTGCTGCGCGTGGCGCGCAAGACCTGCCGCATTGCGAAGGAAAACATCATTTTCGCCTTGGGCGTCAAGGCAGTCTGCCTCGTGCTGGGCGCGCTGGGCTATGCGCCGATGTGGCTGGCGATTTTCGCCGATGTCGGCGTGGCCATGCTGGCAATTCTGAACTCTCTGCGCGCCATGCGGCAATAATTCATAAACTACGACGCACCTGCCAGCTCGGCAGGTGCGTCGTTGCTTGCTAAAAAGCCCGATTCTGTCATTGCACTACTTGCGCAGCAAGTCGTGGCAATCCGTATTCCTCTAGTGGAAAGCTTCTAAAAAACACTGCAAAAGGAAAACGGATTGCCGCGTCGCTTCGCTCCGACCGGCAAGCGGAGAGCCCGCAGCCGCAAGGCAGCAGGCCGCTAGCGGCTGCGCCTTCGCAATGACAAGCTTGGGTGTTACTCGGTTAAATCCTCACCCTTGTCGCTGTATTTGCTGGTGAGGGGGTCTTGGGCGTCGGCCTCGGTTTGGTAGCGGCCGACGACCTTGGCGGCGAGCTCGACCGGCAGAAGCGTGCCCGCGCCGGCGACGCAGCCGCCGGGACAGGCCATGCCCTCAAGCAGATAGCCATTGTATTTTCCGGCCTTGGCCAGCGCCATGAGCTGGCGGCATTCGCGCAGACCCTCGGCGCTGGCGGTCTTGCATTCGTGGTCGGGGGAGATCTTGGCGATGACGTTTTTGACTGCGCCCGCCACGCCGCCGGAGACGGCAAAGCCGCGGCCGGCTGCCGTGCCCTCGCGGAGGCTCTCACCGTCCGGCAGGGCGGCAAAGTCGATGCCCTTGGCTTCCAACATGCCCATGAGCTCCTCAAAGGTCAGGACAAAATCGACGTCGCTGCGGATGTCCTGCCGCATGGCCTCGAGCTTTTTTGCAGCGCAGGGGCCGACAAAAACGATCTTGCAGTCGGGGTGTTCCTTCTTTTGCAGACGGGCGGTGTAGACCATTGGCGTGAGGGTCATGGAGATGTTTTTGGCTTGATCTGGGAAGTTTTTGTAGACCATCGAGTGCCACGCAGGGCAGCAGGAGGTGGCCATATACGGCTGCTCGGCCGGGACTTTTTCCAAGAAATCCTTTGCCTCTTCAATCGTACAGATGTCCGCGCCGACGGCGACCTCGACCACACCGGCAAAGCCGAGCTGGTGCATGGCGGCGGTGAATTTTTCCGGTGTGGAGTGCTTGCCGAACTGGCCGATGAAGGCAGGCGCGACGATGGCGATGACCTTATCGCCGCTCATAATGCTGCGGATAACCTGATAGAGCTGTCCCTTGTCGACGATCGCACCAAAGGGGCAGTTGACGAGGCACTGGCCGCAGGCGACGCATTTGTCATGGTCGATCACAGCACGGCCGTTTGCGTCCATGCCGATGGCGTCTACGCCGCAGGCGGCCTGACAGGGGCGCTCGATATAGTTGATGGCGTGATAGGGACAGGCCTTGGCGCATTTGCCGCATTTGATGCACTTGTCAGAGTTGATGTGGCTTTTTCCGTTGAGGAAGTAAATCGCATCCTTCGGGCAGACCTGATGGCACGAGGCGGCGAGGCAGTTTTGGCACAGGTCGGTCACGAGATACTGGCGCGGCGGGCAGCGGTGGCAGGCATAGGGGATGATGTTAATGAGCGGCGGCTCGTAATACTGCTCGGCAATGGCAGCTTGATCCATGCCCTCGGTCAGAAGCGTCCGCTGCTGGACAGATTGCAGCGACAAGCCCATGGCCAGCCGGATGCGCTCGCCTGCAATGGCGCGCTCAAGAAAGATCGACTCGCGGTGCAGCGGGTTTTCGCCGGGGACAATCACATAGGGAAGGTCTTCGACCTTGGTAAAATCGTTGCTTTCATATGCCATCCGCGCGACCTCGGTAAAGACCTTCTTGCGGATGTCGGTGATTAGGGACGGAACACCTCTCATCGTCTGTGCCTCCAGTGCGATAAAAAATCAATGCTTATATAGTACCATATTTCCAGAAAAGTGCAAGCCTGGGAACAAAAAATTCGAGCCGATGGAGTGTGCCGAATGGCAGAGATTGAAATATCCGCCGCGGCGCGGGAACGGTGGCGCATACAAATGGGAAACCCCGCCGCCTCGGGCCGAGACGGCGGGGATGGAAACTATAGGGTAGCAAAGATGCGGGTGCCGCGGCGCTTGAGCCAGAGCAGGAGAAGCACGGCCAGCACCAGCGTCAGTACAGCGAGGATGGCGAGATAGAGCGCTGCACCGAGCCGGTAGCCAAAGAGCAGATAGCTGCCGCCGAACACGATGCCGTAGAGCCAGCCGGTCATCAGCGCGAGGAAGATGCCGAGCCCCTGCTTGATGG
>CAKTZP010000063.1 GCA_934636045.1 uncultured Oscillospiraceae bacterium | reverse complement strand
TCAACTGCGGCTATATCGACATGAACAAGCCCGTCAAGCAGCTCGGTATCGCGGAGCAGCAGATGATCGAAATTGCAAAGGCGCTGTCGCTCAATCCCCGTATTATCATTTTTGACGAGCCGACGGCAACGCTGTCCGACCGCGAGGTGGATTCCTTCTTCCGTCATATTTTGGAGATGAAAAAGCACGGCATTGCGATCATCTATGTTTCTCATAGAATGAAGGAATTTAACCGCATCGGCGATCGCATTACCGTCCTGCGCGACGGTAAGTTCATCCGCACGCTGAATGTCGGCGAGCTGAGCGATGAAGAGCTGGTCAATCTGATGGTCGGACGCGAAATTTCGCAGGTCTACAAGCGCACGCCGAACGATTACAGCGGCGAGGCGCTGCGGGTCGAGGGATTGTGCGACAGTAAGGGTCGCGTGGTCGATTGCTCGCTGACGGTCAACCGCGGCGAGATCGTCGGTATTTCGGGTCTGGTCGGCGCGGGTCGTACCGAGCTGGCGCGGCTGATCTTCGGCGCGGACCGCATCAAGTCGGGCAAGGTCATCCTCAACGGCAAGGACGTGACCGGCAAGAAGCCCTCCGCACTGGTCAAGCGCGGCTTGGGTATGTTGCCCGAGGACCGTAAATCCGTCGGTCTTGCGGTGAAGGCGCCGATCTCGTGGAACGTGGTTGCGGTCAAGCTGAAAAAATGCTTCCCGCTGTTCTTCACGTCGCAAAAGCGCAACAATCGCGTGGCGCAGGAGTATGTTGAGACGCTGAAGATCGCCACGCCGAGCGTGAAAAAGACGGCGGGACAGCTCTCCGGCGGCAACCAGCAGAAGGTCGTCGTCGCAAAGTGGCTGTTTGCGGATTCCAACGTGATTATTTTTGATGAACCGACTCGCGGTATTGACGTCGGCGCAAAAATGGAAATCTACGCGCTGATGGATCGTCTTGCCTCGGAGGGCAACGCAGTGCTGATGATCTCCTCGGAGATGCCCGAGCTGATCGGCATGAGCGACCGGCTGTATGTCATGCGCGAGGGCAGGATTGTGGGCGAGTTCCGCCGCGGAGAATTCTCCAGTGACGAGATCGGCAAGCTCATGATGCTCGGCTAAGGAGGGAAAACGATGCAAAAACTCGGCTTACGCAGAAATGTGTCCAAAATTCCTCCCGCGCTGTACATGATGGTCGTCCTGCTGGCGCTGTTCGGCATTCTCGTAGACAACTATTTTACCTTCAAGAATTTTGCCAACGTCATGAACCAGACGGCGACGCTGCTGGTTCTTGCCTGCGGTCAGACCTTGATCGTCCTGATGCAGGGCACCGACCTTTCGCTCGGCTACATGATCAGCGCACTGTCCGTGACATGGATCTGGCTGCTGAACCTAGGTGTTCCGATGTGGCTGTCGATCCCACTGGTGATGCTTGCCGGCTGCCTGTGCGGTCTGCTGAACGGCGCACTGGTGGCAAAGCTTCACCTGCCCGTCTTTATCGTCACCCTCGGTACGCAGAACATCTTCCGCTCCGTGGCGCTGCTGATCTCGGACAGCTCGACAATCTATTTCAGCCATAAAATTTTCCGCACCATCGGCAAGGGGACCTTCCTCGGGCTGACCTACACGGTTTGGGTTGCGCTTGCGTGCTTCGCAGCAACGTGGTTCATGCTGCGGCGGACGACCTTCGGCAGCCGTATTACCGCGCTCGGCGGCAACCAAGAGGCGCTCACCCTCGCGGGCAGCAGCGTTGCAGCAAATACCATCAAGGCGTTTGTGTACTGCGGCTTCATGGCGTCGATTTCGGGTCTGCTTCTGACCTGCCGCATCGAATCCGGCAACCCCTTGGGTGGTATCGGCTACGAGTTCAACTCGGTTGCGGCGGTGCTGCTCGGCGGTACGTCGATGCGTGAGGGTCGCGGCGGTGTCGGCGGCACCATCCTCGGTGTGCTGCTGATACAGGTGCTCAAATCGGGGCTGAATATGGTCGGCATTTCGTCAATCTATCAAAACGCGCTGGTAGGCGCAGTCGTGCTGCTGGCAATCGTTCTGGACGCTATCGTCAAGCGCGTTCAGGAGCAGGATTAAGGAGGCGCGATATGAAAAAACGTTTAGGCGAAGCCTCGGCCCTCAATCGGATTCTTGACATCCGCTGGCTCTACAGCTTTCTCGGGCTTGTGGTAATCTTCGTGATTTCCTCATTCCTCAGCAAGTCCTTCTTTACTCCCGGAAATCTGATGACCATTCTCCGTCAGGCAAGTATACTGCTGATGCTCTCTCTCGGCCTGACGGCAGTCGTTTTAACCGGCAACATCGACCTTTCCGTCAACTCCTGCGCGGCGCTGACCGGCTGCATCTGTGCAAAGATGTTGGTTCAGCAGATGCCCGTTGGCTTGGCAATCCTGATTTCCATGCTGGTGGGTGTGGCGAGCGGTGTGTTCAACGGTTTCCTTGTCGGCGTGCTGCGGCTGCCTTCCTTCATCGCGACCTACGGCACTAACATGGTACTCTCCGGCCTTGCGACGATCGTTATGAACGGCGGCGTAATCTATGATCTTCCGGCGGGCTTTTGTCAGCTTGGCATCGGTTACCTCGGCCCGGTTCCTGTGCCGATTATCATTGTCGCTGCGGCAGCGGTTGTGCTTGTCCTTCTGCTGCAAAAGACGACGCTCGGAAGAAAGATCTATATGTACGGCCATAACCTGACCGCCAGCAAATTCTCTGGCACCAGCAATCTCCGAATCTTAATGATTTCTTTTATCCTCTGTGGCCTGACCGGCGCGTTTGGCGGAATCCTCATGTGTGCGCGGCTGAATGCTGCTGACGCGGGCATGGCAGATACCTATGGCCTACAGATTGTTGCGGCAGTTGTTGTCGGCGGCACATCACTGCTCGGCGGCGAGGGCAGCATCTTCGGCACTATCATCGGCGCCATCGTGCTGACTAGCATTACCAACATCATGAACCTGCTGATGATTGATTCCGCATGGCAGAATCTCGTCGTCGGCGTGGTTATTCTGCTGATGGTGTGGATTGACGTATTCACCCGTAGCAAGCGCACAAAGAAAGCAGGTTGAGTATGAGTTACGAAGATATTTATCGGGATATGACCCTCGCGGCACATCGTGCCTACTCCCGCGGCATCCAGACCGGTTCGGGCGGCAATATGAGCGCCCGTATCCCGGGGAAGAGCGCCATGGTTGTAAAAAGCTCCGGTGGCTCCTTTGCCGACTGCACCGAGAAGGGTGCCGGCTGGGTTGCGACGGACTTTGACGGTGCGCTGCTCCTCGGCGAGAGCGGAAAGCCGACCCGTGAGTGGCTGCTTCACGGTGCGCTGCTCAAGGCGCTGCCGAACGTCGGCGCGATCGTCCATTTCCACAGCCCCTATTCCATCGTATGGGCGCGGGAGCATGATGAGATTCCGCTCACGACGTGGCACAGCGGCTTGAAGTTCGGCTGTCCGATTCCAGTTGTGGATGTTCCCTCTGCCGTCGTTCCGGCGCAGGAGATTCCGCGTATTTTGAAGCTTTTTGATGAAAATCCCGCACTGCCCGGCTTTGTGCTGCGCGGTCACGGATTGGTTGCCGTCGGGAAAAACGCGGTCGCTGCCGAGCACGCAGCAGAGCTGATCGAGGAAACTGCAAAAATCACGGTGTTAGAGCATTTGCTTCAATCAAAATAACAAGGAGGTTTTTTCATGAAGGTCACGGTATTACTGGAGAATACCAGTATGTACTGCAAATACTACACGGCGGAGCACGGCTTCTCCGCGTGGATTGAGGATGAAGATGTCAAGGTGCTGCTGGACTGCGGCTACTCCGATAACTTCATCAAAAATGCGGAGAAGATGGGCATTGATTTGCGCTTGGCGGACTATGTTGTTATCTCTCATGGGCACTGGGATCATGCCGGCGGTTTGAAGTATCTGATGAAATACTATGATGAGAAGGCAATAGCGAGAAAGCCCATCCTGCTTTATACCAGCGACGATATTTTCCTCAAGCGCTATGAATTCCGCTGGAATAAGTCCCTCGGCATGGATGTCACGAAGGAAAAATTGCAGCGCTACTTTGATGTGCGCGTGACACCCGAGCCTCTATGGTTGACGAAGAACCTTTGCTATATGGGACTGACCGAGCGCTCGAACGATTTTGAGCACATCTCTCCGCAGTCGTCCAAGCAGCTCCGCAACGGTGTGTGGTGCGACGACTGTGTGGATGAGGATACGCAGATCTGCTACCGTCACAAGAACGGCGAAGAGGTCAGCGTTTTTGCGACCTGTGCGCACTGGGGTATCTGCAACATTATGGAGTACGCAAAAAAGCTGACCGGCGCAAAGCAGATCAACACCTATCTGGGCGGCTCGCATCTGCGCATCGATGAGGTGAAGCAGTCTCAGGTCGATAAGACTGCCGAGTACGTCAAGAGTCAGAACATCAAGAATTTCTACATTTTCCACGACACCGATCTGCATTGCAAGCTCGCTCTCTGGAACGCCTGTCCCGGCCGCAAGGAGGGCGGTGTTGGCTTGAAACTGATTCTGGATTGAGCTGAGTGCTCGGAAGATTAAAGGAGGAAATAACGGTGAATGTTTCAATTTTGATTGAAAATACCTGTATGTATTCTAAATTCTTGAATGCTGAGCACGGCTTTTGCGCGTGGATTGAAGATAAGGATATTCGAGTCTTGCTGGACTGCGGCTACTCCGACAATTTCATTATCAATGCAGAAAAAATGGGGATCGATCTGTGCACAGTAGATTATGTTGTGATCTCCCACGGACATACCGATCACGCAGGTGGCTTGAAGTATCTGATGAAGTATTTTGATGAGAGGGCAATCGGCCGCAAACCAACCCTCCTATATTCCAGCGACGACATTTTCCTGAAGCGCTATGAGTTTCACTGGGACACGCCTGTCGGCATGGACGTTGACCGAGATAAGCTTGATGAGTACTTCGAAGTCCGCGTTTCTCCAAAACCCATTTGGCTGACGGAGAATCTCTGCTATATGGGCATTACGGAACGCTCGAATAATTTTGAGCACATCCATCCGCAGACCTCTCAACAGCTTCGCAATGGGGTCTGGTGTGACGACTGCGTGGATGAAGACACGCAGATTTGCTACCGCCATGAAAACGGCGAAGAGGTCAGCGTGATTGCGACCTGCGGACACTGGGGTATTTGCAACATTATGGAGTATGCCAAGAAGCTGACCGGTGCGAATCGTGTCAATACCTACATCGGCGGCTCGCATCTGCGCATCAATGAGGTCCCGCAGTCGCAGGTCGACGAAACCTGTGCATATCTCAAGACGCACCCGATTGAGAATTTCTACATCTGCCATGATACAGATTTGCATTGCAAGCTGGCGCTCTGTAACGCTTGCCCCGGTGCAAAAGAAGGTGGCGTCGGCATGGAGCTTGAGCTGGTATAGGCAAAAGCGATATAACGCCAAAGGCAGAACGACAGCCATATACAACAGATTTTGCGGATTATGCGCAGCATAAATTACGGTATCTTCTTATTAATAAAACTTTCGAGGTCTATTAAGAATTAGTACAAGAGAACCATATAAAACCTTTTTGGAGATCCATACAGAACATTTTGAAAACGGAGGTTACTTACTATGTCCAATCTTACAATCCGTCCCCTGAACACCGGCTTTGTGCCGACCAATCCGTTCCAGTATCATTACCATCATTCCTGCGCTCCTTATCTAAAGGGCGTGCCGAATGAAAAGGTACCCCTGCCTGTATTTGTCTATCTTGTGGAAGGCGGGGACAAGCTCCTGCTTGTCGATACTGGCATGGCGTGGACAGAGCGTGCAAACGACTACCACCACCCCGGTTCGTGGCAAAACCCCGGGCAGGACATCGAGAGCCTACTTGCCGCGCATGGCTACAAGTGCAGCGATGTGGATATTGTTGTCTATACGCATCTGCACTGGGATCACATGTTCTATGCGGAGAAGTTTACCAATGCGCAGTTCTATGCACATAAGCGTGAGGTCGAATTTGCCCGGAATCCGATTCCGCTGTACTACAAATCCTACGAAGCCCCGATTCTTGGCGTGAAGTCCCCAATTACTGACATCGTGTTCAACGAGGTTGAGGGGGAAACGGAGATTATGCCCGGCGTTCGCGTCTTCGAGTCCTTTGGCCATTCTCCCGGACACATTTCTGTCGAGGTCGATTGCGCTGACGGCGACAGCTATATCTGCGCTGGAGACTCCATCTTTGTGCTTGGCAACCTCAATGAAATCCCTGAGCTGCACTATGATATCACGCCTCCGGGACGCTTCTACAATATTGTGGAATCATGGAAGAGCATTGAATATCAGAAGGCACGGGCAAAATCGCCGGAGCACCTGCTGCTCTGCCACGATAAGACTATGCTGGATCGTGTGGCGAAGACACCCGTGATTGGTGCGGTAAAATAATCCTATAGCAGCCGCTGCCTCAAGGCTTTGGGGCAGCGGCTGACGGAGTATGCTTATGAAACGAATTGCAATCATTTCAAGCTGCGACACCAAGCAGCAGGAGGCTGCGTTCATGGCGCAGTGTCTGCAAGACAATGGTGTGGCGCCCCTGATCGTCGATATGTCGATCGGCCTTGGGACTCCCCGCGGTGCAGATATTTCGCGTGAGGAGGTTTTCGCTGCCGCCGGTCTGAAATGGGAAAAACTGCGCGAGAAAACAAAGGGCGAACTGATGGCGCTGATATCCGAGGCAATGCGCGCGATGATCTTGCGCCTATATAAAGAAGGAAAAATCGATGGCGTTATGGCTGCGGGCGGTGTGCAGAACACCACTGTGGCAATGACAGCGATGCAGCTGCTGCCAATCGGCTTCCCGAAGGTCATCGCCTCCACAGTCGCCTGTGGGCAGAAGCCATTTTCAACAGTGGTCGGTATGCGGGATATTGTAGTTGTTCCTTCAATGTCCGACTTTACCGGACTGAATATGATGACGCGGACAACGCTTGCAAATGCGTGTGCCTGTGCTGCCGGGATGGCGAAGCATGCCGGAAGGCCTCCGCAAAAGCCAAGTCGACCCGTTGTGGGTGTCAGCTTGATGGGAATTACAAACGACGGCTGCTGTGCGGCCATTGATGAACTGGAACGACTCGGCATAGAAGCCATTGGCTTCCACACGACCGGTGTGGGCGGACAGGTTATGGAGCAGCTTGCACTTGATGGAATCCTCGATGGGATTCTGGATATGACGACGCATGAGATTACGTCTGAATATTTTGGCGGCGGCTTCTCCTGCGGTGCGAAAAATCGACTGATTGCGACGCTTGAGGCGGATGTGCCGATGGTGGTTTCTGTCGGCGGGCTGGATTTTGTGGATTTTGACCGCGAGCATTTTCCTCCGCGCATGGACGAGAGGGTCTACAATATGCACAACGAGCAGCTCGCTCACATCAAAATTCTGCCCGACGAGGCGCTGGAGGTCGGAAAGATATTTGCCGCACGGCTCAACCATACAAAGCGCCCCGTTACCCTTGTGCTCCCCACAGAGGGAATGCGGAAGAACACGCGCAAGGGAGAGAATCTTTATTGCCCCGAGACGGACGAGGTGCTGTTGCGGACGATCCGTGCGGGCGTCGGCGACCGTGTTCACATCGTGCCCATGCAGGGCAATCTGAACGACCGCGATTGGGGCAGACGAATTGCCCGGCTGATGGCGCAGGTGCTGCGGGAACGCGGCTTTGTGCTTCGGTCGAGCGGCGAATAAGGGAGTGCATTATGGATTATACCGCAAAACCCTTCGGTCGGCGAGAGGCGCTGAGCGAGCCTTGCGTTATTGCGACCTATCAGGCGAAAATGCCCGACCGCGGCACGATGCTTGAGCGGGCGGGACGCTTTGCAGTTGGACAAACCATTGGAACGTGGGTGCCTGTTCCCGGCATTTCACAGAAGATGATCGATCAATATCAGGGGCAGGTGCTTGGAGTTTATGAAATGGGGGAGACGTCGGATGGCGGAGTGGACTGCCTGCTGCGCGTGGCATTTCCGATGGCAAACTTTGGCAAGAGTCTGACACAGTTGATGACCGCGCTGGTTGGCAACGATGTTTCAACGTCTCTTCGCACGCGGCTGGTCGATCTGGAGCTGACGCATGGAGTGAGCTTTTCTTCTCCGCAAAAGGATTCCTCCTTTTTGCGGAAACTGACTGGAGCGGAGATGAGGCCGATTGTGTTAAACATGATCAAACCTTGTGCCGGGTATACGCCGGAGGAAGGCGTGAAAATGTTCTGCGAGGTCGCGCGTGGGGGTGTGGATTTGGTCAAGGACGACGAGCTGCTTGGCTCGCCGGCATACAACCACGTTGCAGAGCGAACGCGCAGATATGTGCGTGCTTCCGATGAAATCTTTGCGGAAACCGGGAAGCGGACGCTTTACGTTCCCAACATTTCCGGCAGTCCGAAACAGATGCGCGAGCATGTTCAGGCGGTGCTGAACGAGGGCGCGAAGGCTTGTCTTGTGAACTTTGTGTTTGGCGGATTAGATGCTCTGGCAGAGTTAAACGAAGAATTTGGGGATCGTATTTTCCTGCTGGCGCATTATGCCGGACTAAGTGTTATGGAGAGCGGCATTAGCAATGGCGTTTATCTCGGATTGCTGGCGCGGCTGGCAGGTGCACACGGCGTGATGACCATGTGCCCTGACCCGAAGAATGCCGGCGCAGTGACTGACCTCTGCAAAACTGTACAGATGCAACGGCTGCCAATTCCTGAACTTGCGCCGACGCTTACGACACTGGGCGGCGGTATTACGCCGGTGAACCAGGTCTGGCTGCAAAAGCTGCTTGGAAACGAATTGATTCTCGGAATTGGCGGCGCGATTCAAGGACATCCGATGGGTACTACACAGGGCGCAATTGCGGCAATGACCGCTGTTCGTGCAACGGCAGCGGGCATCGATCTCGAATGTGCTGCGGAAAGCTGCCCTGCGCTGCGCAAATGCTTGCAGCTCTGGGGCTCAAATTGACAGAAAGGGAAGCAATCAAATGGAAACAATTGTAATCGGCTGCGATAATGCAGCAGTCAGCTTGAAAAATACACTCATTGCACTGCTGGAAAGTAAAGGATATCAGGTTGAAAACGTCGGATGCGACAGCAAGGAAGATCCGACGATGTACCCTGCGATTGCCGAGCGTCTGTGCAAGCGTATTATAGAATCCGGCTATCAAAAGCGCGGTGTTCTGGTTTGCGGTACAGGCATCGGGATGGCAATCACTGCCAACAAATTTAAAGGAATTCGTGCCGCGGTCGGCCATGATATTTTCTCGGCGGAGCGCAGTGTGTTGAGCAACAACTGCAACGTGATTTGCTTTGGCGAACGCGTGATTGGCCCGGAACTCGCAAAACGAATTTTGAGTCAGTGGCTGGAGCTTCACTTTAAGGACGGCCCGTCCACGCCGAAGGTGGAAAACATCATTGCGATCGAACGGGAAAACATGAAATAGGGAGCACTGCCATGAAAAAGCTCTATATGGGCACGAACACAAAAATGTTTAAGACCCTTTCTGAGACAACGGCATTTTTACAGGAGCTGCATGCTCTAACAAGCGATATTTCTCGCGAGGCGCTAGAGCTGTTTGTGATTCCGTCGTTTACAACGCTGGAACGAGCCCGAAGCTGTGTCCCGATTGATAGCATTTGCTTAGGCGCGCAAAACATGGGATGGGAGGACCGCGGACAGTTCACAGGGGAAATCTCTCCGCTGATGTTGGACGAAATTGGCATTCGATTGGTGGAAATCGGCCATAGCGAACGTCGGCATGTGCTGCATGAGACGGATGAGGAAGAAAACCGCAAGGTGCTCTGTGCACTGCGTCACGACTTTACGGTGCTGCTGTGCATCGGCGAAACGGGCAAGCAAAAAGAATATGGGATTTCTAATGAGGTGCTTCGGATGCAGCTCAAAATCGGCCTGAATGGCGTGACACTGGAACAGACCAAGCGGCTCTGGATTGCCTATGAGCCGGTTTGGGCGATTGGCGTATCCGGAGTTCCGGCCAGCAAGGAATACGCTGCGGAAAAGCACCGTACCATCCGCGAAACGTTGGTACAGTTGTTTGGCGCGGAGGCTGCGCAGGAGATTCCTCTGCTCTACGGCGGCAGCGTAAATACAGAGAATGCAGTGCCTCTAAGTAGACAGCCAGAGATTGACGGCTTGTTTGTGGGAAGAAGCGCTTGGGATGCAAAAAACTTCAATCGCTTGATTCGAAGCGTTATGGAATAAATAATGATTGATTTTGCCGGATAAAAATGGTAAAATGAAGGTGTAACGCGCTGTTAAACGGCGAAAAGGAGGAATGTGCATGCCTCAGACTGAGAATTTGCGCTATCAACGCCAAAAACTAAACGAACTGGTGTTGGAACGGTTGATGGAATGGATCATGGACGGAACACTGGCGATGGGGGAACGGCTGAATGCCGAAAAAATTGCACAACAGCTTGGCGTCAGTCGCATGCCTGTGCGCGAAGCGTTTACCATGCTGGAACAACTTGGGCTTGCTGAAGCGATTCCGTATGTTGGGTATCGACTGATTGAGCTGAGCGATAAAAGCGTGCATGAGCTATATGTGATGCGACGGCTTTTGGAGCCGGAAGCGGCGTTTTATGCTTGCAAAAACATGGATTCTGTGGGAGTGTATGAGTTGAAATCAATCCAACAGCAGTTGGAACTTGAGGTCTCCGACAATCACCCGGATCCTGCGCGGCTATATACGCTTAACCGGGATTTCCACTTCGCAATCTACCAGTATGCGGGGATGGATCGGATGTGCAGCGTAATTCGCTCACTATGGAATAGCCTTTCGTTTCATAAATTGGTTTACGGAAAGCGCTATATTACGAACAGCGTGGCTGCAAAGGACATGAACGAGGTGCATCAGCGTATGATTGTGTGTCTGGAAAACGGTGATGCAGAAGGAATCAAACGGATCTTGACTGAAGATTTACAGCAGCATACTGTAGATGTCCCGGCGACGGTCTCCTCGCTGATTGGACAGATGCATCCCAAGCAGAAGTAAAGAAAGCCGCCCTGGCCGCAGTGCGGACCGGGCGGCTTTTGAAACGGAAACGGCGCTTGCGGGGCGAAGCTATTGACATGGGCAGGGTTTGCGAGTATAATATTACACTAGAATCATGATGCTCTGGAGGCAAAGATATGCTGAAAAATACGGAAAAAACAATGGACAAGCTGGTCGCGCTCTGCAAGAACCGCGGGTATGTATTCGCCGGGTCGGAGATCTATGGCGGACTGGCGAACACATGGGATTACGGCCCGCTTGGCGTCGAGCTGAAGAACAACATCAAGCGCGCTTGGTGGAAAAAATTCGTGCAGGAAAACCCGTATAACGTCGGCCTCGATTCCGCGATTTTGATGAATCCGCAGACGTGGGTCGCCTCGGGCCATCTGGGCGGTTTTTCCGACCCGCTGATGGACTGCCGCGAGTGCAAGGAGCGCTTCCGCGCCGACCAGCTCATTGAGAATTTCTGCGCCGCCAACGGCCTGACGCTGGAAAAGCCGATCGACTCGTTTACGCAAGCGGAGATGAAGGATTTCATCGAGAGCCACAACATCCCTTGCCC
>CAKTZP010000062.1 GCA_934636045.1 uncultured Oscillospiraceae bacterium | reverse complement strand
GCCCGCAAAGGCAATTTGCGGCAGGCCGTCGGAGAGAAAATCCTTCGGCGTCGCGGCGGAACGGACAAATTCGACCTTCTGCAAATTCATTGGCGCAGCCCCTTCTCCCGCTCGAGCGGCGCCGGCTGTGTGACCGGCAGAGTCGCCTTGCGTTTTTGCAGCTCCGGCCGCTGTGCCGACGGGAAGATGAGCGCTGCGTCAATTACCGCGTCCACATGATCTACGGCGATAAAATTCAGCGCCTGATAGACCGTCGGATCGATCTCTCGGAGGTCTTTTTCGTTGTCCTTCGGAAGAATCACGGTCTTCACGCCGTGGCGCAGTGCCGCCATGGTCTTTTCCTTCAGGCCGCCGATGGGCAGCACGCGCCCGCGGATGGAGATTTCGCCGGTCATTGCGATATCGCGCCGTACCGGCGCGCCGGTCAAGGCAGAAACAATTGCCGTGCAGACCGTGATGCCCGCCGAGGGGCCGTCCTTCGGGATCGCCCCCTCCGGGAAGTGCACATGAATGTCCTTTGTCTTATAGAAATCCGACGCAATGTGCAGCAGCGCCGCGCGGCTGCGGATGTAGCTCAGCGCCGCGTGGACGGACTCCTTCATCACCTCGCCGAGGTTGCCGGTCAGCTCCAGCTTACCGGTGCCGTCGACCACATTGCATTCGACCTCCAGCGTCTCGCCGCCAACTGCCGTCCATGCAAGGCCGGTTACAAGGCCGACCGTATCCGCCGGCGCCAGCTTGTCGGGCAGAATCTTCCGCGGGCCGAGATATTCCTCAAGCTCCGCCGTACCGAGCCTGAGCACATCGACGCCCTCGTCCGACACAAAGTGCATCGCCGCCTTGCGGCATACCGTCCCGAGCTCACGCTCAAGATTGCGCACACCGGATTCGCGCGTATAGCAGCGGATGATCTCGCGGATGGCATCGTCTGTCAGCCGGAGCTGCGATTTTTGCAGGCCGTGCTTTTTCAGCTGCTTTGGCAGCAGGTGCCGCTTGGCGATCATCAGCTTTTCCTCGTCGGTGTACGAGCTCAGCTCGATGACCTCCATGCGGTCGAGCAGTGGCCGGGGAATGGTATCGGTCGTGTTGGCAGTGGTGATGAACATGCAGTGGCTCAGATCAAACGGAACTTCCAGATAATTGTCGCGGAAGGACGCGTTTTGCTCGCTGTCGAGCACCTCAAGCAGCGCCGCCGAGGGGTCGCCGCGGTAGTCACTGCCGAGCTTATCGATTTCGTCGAGCAGGAGCAGCGGATTTCTGCTTCCTGCCTGCGCCACACCGGAGATGATCCGTCCCGGCATTGCGCCGATATAGGTTTTGCGATGGCCGCGAATTTCGGCCTCGTCATGGATGCCGCCGAGAGAGATGCGCGCAAGCTTCCGGTTCAGCGCCCGTGCCACGCTCATGGCAATGGAGGTCTTGCCGATGCCCGGAGGGCCGACAAGGCATAGAATCTGGCATGGCTGCTCCGGCTGGAGCTGCCGCACAGCCATCGTTTCCAGAATGCGCTCCTTGACCTTTTGCAGGCCGAAGTGGTCGGCATCCAGAATTTTCCGCGCCGCCGCGACATTCAGCCGCTCCTTGGTCTCCTTGGCCCAGGGAAGCTGAAGCACCACGTCCAGATAGCTGCGGATGACCGAGGCCTCAGACGAACCGTAGGGCTGCTTGGCCAGTCGCTGCAGCTCTTTTTCGACCTTTTCCTTCGCTTCCTCAGGAAGCCTCGCCTGCGCAAGCTTTTTGCGGTATTCGTCCAGCTCTGCGTCCTCGTCGTTTTCGCCGAGCTCCGTGCGGATGACCTTCATCTGCTCCCGCAGATAATAGTCGCGCTGGCCTTTATCGATGCTCTGCTGGGTCAGGTCCTGCAGCTCATTTTCCATCCGCAGCACCTCCAGCTCGTCAGCCAGCAGGTGCTCAGCAAGCTCCAGCCGCTTCACGGGATGCAGCTGCGAGAGGATCTTCATTTTTTCGGCATAGTCGAACGTTGCCGCCTGACCGATCAGGTCGGCGATCTGTCCGGGGTTCTGCGTGGCTAAGATCTTGAGCATTACGTCATGCACCGGGCGCTGCGACAGCTCGGCAAATTCGTCGAACAGCTGCATCGCAACACGGATGAGCGCCTTGATCTTCGGCGTACTCGACGATGTTTCGATCTCAGGCAGAGATTCCACACGCCCCACAAGGTACGGCGAGGTCTGCTTCAGCTCGACCAGCCGCGCGCGGTACTCGCCGGCGACCAGAACGCGCACCGAATCGCCCGAGACCTTCAGCACCTGCCGCACCTGTGCGACCGTGCCGACGGAATAGAGTCCCTTTTCACCGGGGTCGTCGTCCTCGATATTCTTCTGCGTCACGAGGAAAATACGCTGATCGGCGCTCATGGCCTTGTCCAGCGCACGGACGGACTTCTCGCGGCCGACGTCAAAATGCATCGTCGCATTCGGGAACACCGTCAGGCCGCGCAGCGCCAGGACAGGCATGCGCTCAGAAAGAATCAGTTCGTTCATTGATTTCACTCCTTTCTGCGAACATTCGCAGGGAAAAAGGGAGAGCTTCTCCCAAATAAAGCATATAAAACGCAAATTTACAGAAAAATGCGCAAAGAGGGAGCGGCGTTTGCCGACTCCCCCTCTTTTTTCTTAAGCGGTCGGGGCGCGGCGGCGTTCCTTCGAACGGGTGATCACCGGTTCCGTCCCCTGCTCCACGCAGTCCTTCGTGATCAAAACCTTGCTGATGCTCGGATCGGACGGGATCTCATACATGACCTTTGTCATCACGCCCTCCAGCACGGCCCGCAGGCCACGCGCGCCGATCTTGCGGTCGATCGCCTTCTGGGCAATGGCCTCCAGCGCCGGGACTTCAAACTCCAGCGTCACATTGTCCAGCTCCAGCAGCTTCTTGTACTGGCGGCACAGCGCGTTTTTCGGTTCCGTCAAAATTCGCACCAGATCCTGCTGCGACAGGCTGCCGAGGCTCGTCACCACGGGCAGGCGGCCGACCAATTCGGGAATGATGCCGAATTTGAGCAGGTCGTGCGGCTGCACCTGCGCAAACAGTGCGCCGACATCCCGCTCTCCGCGCTTTTTCAGCTCCGAGCCAAAGCCAAGGCTCGAGCGGTCGACCCGGCGCTCGATGATCTTGTCCAGACCGTCGAACGCACCGCCGCAGATGAACAGAATGTTGGAGGTATCGATCTGAATGAATTCCTGTTGGGGGTGCTTCCGCCCGCCCTGCGGGGGAACATTGGCGACCGTTCCCTCGACGATCTTCAGCAGCGCCTGCTGCACACCCTCGCCGGAAACGTCGCGAGTGATCGAGGTATTTTCGCTCTTGCGGGCGATTTTATCCATCTCGTCGATGTAGATAATGCCGCGCTCGGCAAGCTCCACGTCAAAATCCGCCGCCTGGATCAGGCGCAGCAGGATGTTTTCCACATCCTCGCCGACATAGCCCGCCTCGGTCAGCGTGGTGGCGTCGGCAATGGCGAAGGGAACGTTCAGGATTTTTGCAAGCGTCTGGGCAAACAGCGTCTTGCCGCAGCCGGTCGGGCCGATGAGAAGAATGTTGCTCTTTTGCAGCTCCACGTCCGACTCGCCGCCGAAATAAATGCGCTTGTAGTGGTTATACACCGCAACGGAGAGGGCGATCTTCGCCTCATCCTGCCCGATGATATAGCCGTCCATATATTCCTTGATCTCGCGCGGCGTGGGCAGACGGTCAGGCGCCTCCGCTTCCGGCTGCGCTACGCGTTCGTCTTCCTCGTGCAGGATAGAGCTGCAAAGGTCGACACATTCGTTGCAGATATAAGCGTTCGCGCCGGAAAGAATGCGTTCCACCTGCCCCTGCGACTTGCCGCAGAAGGAGCAGCGGATCAGTTTTTCAGCCAAAATAATCGCTCCTTTATGGGCACCCCGGGCGCAGCGCAAGGCTGCACGGCCGGAATGTCCTTATCTCTGATAAATCACCTTATCGATCAGGCCGTAGTCCTTGGCCTCCTCGGCGGTGAGGAAATGGTCGCGCTCGGTGTCCTGCGTGACCTGCTCGACGGGCTTGCCGGTGTTGGCGGCAAGAATTTCGTTGAGCTTTTTCTTGATGGCGAGGATGCGCTCGGCGTGAATTTGCACGTCGGTGACCTGACCCTGCGCGCCGCCGGAGGGCTGGTGGATCATGATCTCGGCGTTGGGCAGCGCGATGCGCTTACCCTTGGCGCCGGAGGACAGCAAAAACGCACCCATCGACGCAGCCATGCCGATGCAGATCGTCGAAACGTCGCACTTAATGTACTGCATCGTGTCGTAGATCGCCATACCGGCCGTCACGCTGCCGCCGGGGCTGTTGATGTAGAACTGAATGTCCTTATCGGGATCCTGCGCCTCAAGATAAAGCATCTGCGCAACGATCAGGCTGGCCGTGGTGTCATTGACCTCTTCGGAGAGGAAAATGATGCGGTCATTGAGCAGCCGGGAGAAGATATCATACGACCGTTCGCCGCGGCTGGTCTGTTCAACGACATAAGGAACCAGACTCATAGTAAAACTCCTTTCGCATTGGAATGAGCGGAGCGGCGCCGCAGCCGCAAAAACGGTCGTGCACCACTCCGTTCTGTGGAAGCGCCGCAGCGCCTCCGAGCTTCAAAACAGTATAACCGCTTCCGCGGGAGATTATTCCTCCGCCTTGGGTGCGACGGCAACCGCGCTCTCCGCGACGAGCTTTGCCGCCTTGCGCAGCTGCAGGTCGCCCTTGATGTTGACAAGCCCCTTGACCTTCTCAATGTCCATCTGATAGGATTCGGCGAGCTTCTTGTACTCTTCTTCGCACTCGTCGTCAGTCACTTCAAGGTTCTCTGCGTCGACGATTGCGTTGAGGGTCACGTTGGTCTTCACCGTGTTCAGCGCATTGGGGCGGAGGCTGGTCTTGATGGCATCCATGTTGCCGCCCATCATCTGGGCATAGGCCTGCAGCGAGGCACCCTGTGCGCGCAGCTCATAGTCCATGCGCTCAAGCTCATTTTCCAGCTCCTCGTCGACCATGCTGTCGGGGATCTCGACGGTAGTGTTGGCCACGGCCTTTTCGATCGCAGCGTTTTCAAAGGCGCGGTCGATGCCGTTCTGCTTTTCCTCCAGCACGCGCTTTTCAATGTCGGCGCGCAGCTCGTCCATGGTGTCAAACTCAGAAACGTCCTTCACGAACTCGTCGTCCTTCTCGGGCAGGACGGTCTCCTTGACCTCATGCACCTTGACTTTGAAGACCACGGACGCACCGGCCAGAGACTTTTCATGATAGTTTTCCGGGAAGGTCACGTTGATGTCCTTCTCCTCGCCGGCGGCCATGCCGACAACCTGCTCCTCAAAGCCGGGGATGAAGGAATGCGAGCCGAGGCGCAGCTCATAGTCCGTGCCCTTGCCGCCTTCAAATGCAACGCCGTCCTTAAAGCCCTCAAAGTCGATCACTGCGGTGTCGCCCTCCTTGGCAGCGCGGTCGACGGTGGTGATGCGGGCAACGTTCTGCGCCATGCGGTCGAGCTCCGCCTCGACCTCATCGGTCGTAACGGTCGCTTCGGCCTTTTCGACCTCGAGGCCCTTATACTGGCCGAGCGTAACCTCGGGGTACAGATCGGTCGCAATGGTCAAGGTAACGCCGTTGTCCTCACCGATCTGCATGTCGGTGATCGAGGGCTTGCCGACGGGCTTCATATCCTGCGTAAGAACGTGCTGCTGATAAATCTCGGGGAAGAGCTCCTCGATGGCGTCTTCGTAGAAAACGTGCTTGCCGTAAGCAGCCTCAACGATCGCGCGGGGCGCCTTGCCCTTGCGGAAGCCGGGGATGGAGATGTTCTTGCGATACTTGAGATAAGCCTTGTTCAAGCTCGGCTCGAGCTCTTCCTTGCTGATCTCCACAACGACGGTCGCGCGGGTCGTTTCTTTCTCTACGCTCTTAACATTCATTGGTTTATCCTCCTATTGATCGCGCAAAAGCGCATTATTTATGAATGAGCCGAATTATTTTATCAGATAAATTCGGAAAATACAAGCTATTTTTCGTTATTTCAGGCGCAATGGGCGAAAATTTATAAAATCTGCGGCACAAAGTCGGAACTCCACGCCGTCATAGGCGCCCTCGATGGCCAGCTTGTGGCTGTCGCCGTGCAGGTGACCGTAGCAGCACTGTGTGACGTGATATTGCTGAAGCAGCCGCAGAATCTCCGGGCATTCATAGCCGCGATAGCGCGGCGGATAGTGCAAGAAGCACAGCTTCTCCGCCTCACCCGCCGCTTGCAGCGACGCCTCCAGGCGAATCAGCTCACGCTTGAAGATCTTGTCGGCATGGCTGCCCGCGGCCGCGTCCTCCTCAAAGAACCAGCCGCGCGTGCCGCACAGAGCGATGTCCTCATAAAAATAGCAATTGTTGTTCAGAATCCAGAGATTTTCAAAGCCGTTGGCTTCGCAGAACTTATAAAATTTCGTCGCCGTTGTCCACCAGTAGTCGTGGTTGCCCTTGAGGATGATCTTCCGGCCGGGGATGGCATTGAGAAAGGCGAAGTCCTCCCGCGCGCCGTCCAGATCGAGCGCCCACGAAAGGTCGCCCAGCAGCACAGTGGTGTCCTCGGGCCCAATGACGGAAAGTCCCTCACGCAGCTTGTCCACATAGCCGCGCCATGCGCCACCGAAAACATCCATCGGCTTGTCCGTTCCAAAGGACAGGTGCAGATCTCCGATTGCATAAAGCGCCATTACGGTACCTCTCTTTTCAGTAGCTGCAGCAGGTTGTCGAAGAAAATGCGGTCAAGGAGCGCCGCATCGTAGCCCCGGCCGCGGAGATAGGCATAAAAACGCGGATATCCGCGCAGGTCGGGAAAGCCCTCCGGCAGCCTGTCGCAGCCGTCCAGATCGCCGCCAAGCATCACCCGTCCCTCGCCGCACAGGCGCAGCAGGTGCTCCAAATGGCGCTCCAAGGTTGTAAAATTCGCTGCTTCTCCCAAAAACGGAACATACAGGTTCAGTCCGACCGCGCCGTCTGTGTCTGCAATGGCACGCAGCTGGTCGTCAGTCAGGTTGCGCGTGTGGTCGCGCAGTGCGCGGCAGTTGGAATGGCTGGCCAGAATCGGCTTGCGCGTGACCTTGACCAAGTCCCAGAACGCCGCCTCGGATAGGTGGCTGACATCGACAGCCAAGCCCAGCCGCTGTGCCTCAGAAACAAAGTCTCTGCCGCGCGCCGTCAGGCCGCGGTCGGAGCCGTGCTTTCCGGCCAGCGCGTTGTCTGCATTCCATGTCAGCGTAGTCATCACAAAGCCGTCCCGCCGCAGCGCCTCCAGTGCCGCAGGGTTGCAGCCGATGATCTCCGGCCCCTCAACGGACAGGAGCGCAGCAATCTTTCCCTGCGCGGTCAATGCTTCCACCTCGTCCGGCGCAGCGGCAAAGGCAATGTGCGCCGCGTGCTGCTGCACCTGTGCGCGGAGGTATGCCAGCGGCTCGCGCAGCAGCGTTTCTGCGCACGGTACACCGGGCAGACCGGCGCAGCTGCAAAAGGCAAAAATCTGCGCGTACGCGCCAAGCTCCGCCGCCTTTTCCAAATCAATATGGCAGGTGCTGCGCGCCAAATCCTCGCCGCGCTGCCAGAGCTCATAGGCCGTATCGCAATGTGCGTCAAACAAACGAACCTTCAAGAAAATGCGTCCTCCAAATGCGTAATCAACGGCTTGGCTGTCGCCATGCCGTCGGGCGCATAAATTTCAATGACGTCAAAACGCGGCTGCTTCTCGGTTTCGTGCTGCGAAAGGTAGAGACTGGCCGCGGTCAGAATGCGCTCCTGCTTGTAGCGGTCGACAAATTCCCGTGCCTCGGCAAAGGCACAGCTGCGCCGCAGCTTGACCTCGACGAAAACAAGGTACTTCCCTTTTTCCGCGATCAGATCGATCTCGCCCATGCGGCAGCGGTAGTTTGCACCGATAATGCGGTAGCACTTTTTCTGCAGATATTCCGCCGCGAGGCTCTCGCCCCAGTGGCCGATCAGCTCATTGGCCATAGAACTTTTTCAAAAAGCTCCGGCGGTGGATCGGACACGCGCCGTATTGTGTCAGCGCGGCATAGTGTGCCTTCGTGCCGTAGCCCTTGTGCACGGCGAAGCCGTACTGCGGATAAATCGCGTCCTGCTCCAGCATAAAGCGATCCCGCGTGACCTTGGCCAGGATCGACGCCGCGGCAATGTTTGCGCTCAAGCTGTCGCCCTTGACGATGGTCTTGACCGGCAAGCCGCCCAAATCCGGCTCCCGGTTGCCGTCGACCAGCACGATGTCCGGCCGGACGGAAAGCTGCTCCACCGCGCGGCGCATCGCCAGAAATGTCGCCTGCAAAATGTTGATCTCGTCGATCTCCGTCTCGCTGGCAAAGGCGATGCCGTAGGCCACGGCCTGACGAGTAATAACATCATACAACGCCTCGCGGCGCTTTTCCGTCAGCTTTTTCGAGTCGTTCAGCCCTTCGATCTCCAGCCCCTGCGGCAGGATGACCGCAGCCGCACATACCGGGCCGGCCAGCGGGCCGCGTCCGGCCTCATCCACGCCGCAGACGAAGGAAGCCCCCTCATCATAGCAGGCGCGTTCATAGCTCCAAAGATCCACCATCATCATTCCTCGTCCGGCGTGAAGCTCAGGCGCTGGCGCAGGCCGTCGACCGACAGCTCATACACCACCGCGCCGTCCTCCCGCACGTCCTTTTCTAAAGTGTATTCCGCCCCCGTGCAGAAGGTGCGCGCCACCGCGTCGGTGTCGTCCGTCTCCACCTCGGAAACGAAGACGTCGCGCATCTGATTGTTGCTGCACTGGTTAAAGATTTCGCGAATCAGCTCATATCTCATAGGGATCCTCCAAGGTAAAGCGTCCGATCTTGCAGCTGCGGAACTCCTCAAGCAGGATCCTTGCCATCCGTTCGGTGTCGAGCACGCCGCCGGAGAGCAAAAAGCCGCGCTTGGCCGCCGCCTGCTCCAAAAGGGCAAAGCCACTGTCGTCCTCGGCAGGATCGAGCTTATACCGCTCGCGCAGCGCATCGGGATAGCGCCGCCAGAGCATCGCCATCAAATTGGCTGCAAGGGTCTCAGTGTCCATTACATCGTCCTTGACCGCGCCGGTGTAGGCCAGCCGGCGGCCAACCTCCTCGTCGTCGAATTTCGGCCAGAGGATGCCCGGAGTGTCGAGCAGCAGCAGGCCGCGATCGACCGTGACCCACTGCTTTCCGCGGGTCACGCCCGGGCGATTTTCCGCCTTCGCGCCCTTGCGCCCGGCGATCTGGTTAATAAAGGTCGACTTGCCGACATTCGGAATACCGACGACCATCAGCTTGAGCGGCTTGTTGACAAAGCCCTTTTCGGCATAGCGCTGCAGCTTTTCCGCCAGCAGCTCGCGCACGGCGGGCAGAAATTTTTCCAGCCCGCGGCGGTTTTTGCAGTCGGTGCGCACCACGGCAAAGCCCTTGGCGCGCAGAAAGCTGCTCCAAATGTCGGTCATGCGCGCATCGGCCATATCGATGCGGTTTAAAATCACCATGCGCGGCTTGTCGCCGCAGATGGCGTCGATATCCGGGTTGCGGCTCGAGGCCGGAATGCGGGCATCCACGATCTCGCACACCGCGTCCACCAGCCGGAGGTCTTGCTCGATCTGGCGGCGGGTCTTGGTCATGTGACCGGGATACCATTGGATGTTCATACGATCATCTGTCATGACACTGCTCCGATTCTGCTGAAATTGCGAGTCGTTCCGTCCTCACCGTATCCGGGGAAGACGATAAACAGCACCTTGCCCAGCACCTGATCGAGCCGGATCTGGCCGATATCGATATAGCGGCTGTCGGCAGAGTGATTGCGGTTATCGCCCATGACGAAAACGCAGTCCTTTTCGACCGTGAGCGGCAGCTGTGTGCCGTTTGAGCCGGTGTACTTGGCCTCCATGACCCCATTGATGTACGGCTCGTCCAGCGCGACGCCGTCCACATAGACTGTCCCCTGTCCGAACTGGTCATATTGGATATCCACGGTCTGCCCCTCGGTCGCGATGACGCGCTTGACAATGGGCTCCCCGTTTTCAAACGACAGCTTGCGCGCGACGATGATGTCGCCGTATTTCAGCTCGCCCATGATCATGTTGCTTTGCAGCGCGAGGTAATCTCCGTGCCGCAGCGTCGGCAGCATCGATTCGCCGTTGACGCCCACCAGCCGCACGCAGAAGACAAATACCAGCGTGATGGCGGCAAGAATATAGACCAAGTCATGGAGCAGTGCGTAAATATCATATAAAAAGGAATGCTTTTCCTCAGATTTCTTCGGCTTTTGTACGTTTTCGTCCACGCGTCAGACCTCCCCTTCCACTTCCGTATCGTATATTATACACGAAGCCTATGGAGAAATAAAGAACAAAATGTGAATTCTTCACCTTTTCCGTCAAAAACCGGGAGACCCCTTTTCGTAGAATCTCCCGGTTTTTCCGTCGCTATTGTCGGTTACAGCGCCTTCAGCCGCTGCTCGCTTTCCTCAAGCTGCTTGAGCAGGCTCTCGTACTTCAGCGCCTTTTCGCGTTCGGCGTTCACGACCGCCTCAGGCGCCTTGGCGGCAAAGCCGGGATTGCTGAGCTTGGCCTGAATGCCGCTCAGTCCCTTCTGTGCCTTTTCGCGCTCCTTGGCAATGCGCTCGAGCTCCTTGGCGACGTCCACCAGCTGGCTCATGGGCATATAGAGCGTCGCGTCGTGCGTGACGCAGGAGGCCATGGTCTCGTGCCCCTCCGGCTCGGTGCCGGTGACGATGACGTTGTCCGCATAGGCCAGCCGGGTCATGAAGCCCGCACCGCTTTGGAAGACGTCCTGCTTCTGCGTGACGACGTAGAGCGTGCACTTCTTCGACGGCGGGACATTCATCTCCGCGCGGCGGTTGCGCACGGCACGGATGGCGGTCATAATGCTCTCCATGGCGGTCTCCTCGGCCTGGAAGCTGAACTCCGCGCGTGCCTCCGGCCACTTGGCCGTAATCAGCGCCTCTCCCTCGTGGGGGATGGCCTGCCAAATTTCCTCGGTGATAAACGGCATGAACGGATGCATCAGCCGCAGGATCTGGTCGAGGACGTACAGCAGCACCTTCTGCGCGACGAGCTTGCTCTTCTCGTCCTCGCCATAAAGGCGCGCCTTGGTCAGCTCAATGTACCAGTCGCAGTAGCTGTCCCAGATGAAGTCGTAAATCTTCTGCACGGCAATGCCCAGCTCGTATTTGTCGAGATTCTCCGTCGCCTCGGCAATGAGGGTATTGAGCTTGGAGAGGATCCACTTATCCGCCGTTTCGAGCTCCTCGAGCGCGGGCAGCTCGTTTTTGTCAATGCTGAGGTTCATCATGACATAGCGGCTGGCGTTCCAGAGCTTGTTGGCAAAGTTGCGCATCGCCTCGCATCGCTCGATATAGAAGCGCATGTCGTTGCCGGGCGAGTTCGCGGTGAGCATATTCATGCGCAGCGCATCCGCGCCAAAGCGGTCGATCATTTCCAGCGGGTCGATGCCGTTGCCGAGAGACTTGGACATTTTTCTGCCCTTGTCGTCGCGGACAAGGCCGTGAATGAGGACCGTATGGAACGGCGCCTTGCCGGTCTGCTTGCAGCCGGAGAAGATCATCCGCGCGACCCAGAAGAAGATAATGTCATAGCCCGTGACCAGCACGTCCGTCGGGTAGAAATACTTGAAGTCAGGCGCTTCCGTATCCGGCCAGCCGAGGGTCTCAAACGGCCAGAGCGCGGAAGAGAACCAAGTGTCCAACACATCCTCGTCGCGGGTGATATTCTTACTGCCGCACTTTTCACAGCAGGTCGCGTCCTCGCGGGACACAGTCGTATGGCCGCAGTCGGCGCAGTACCACGCCGGGATCTGATGACCCCACCAGAGTTGGCGGGAGATGCACCAGTCGCGGACGTTTTCCATCCAGTTGTTGTAAATTTTTGTAAAGCGCTCGGGGACGAACTTC
>CAKTZP010000061.1 GCA_934636045.1 uncultured Oscillospiraceae bacterium | reverse complement strand
TCCGGCCTCACGCGCCAGCATGGCCTCGGGCAGGGTGGTCATACCAACGAGGTTGCCGCCCCACTGGCGGAACATGTTCTGCTCGGCCTCGGTGTTGTAGGTCAGACCTTCCTCGACGACGAGGACGGCATGGTCATGCGTCGTGCCCTCATGCAGACGGCGCGATGCGTCGATCAGCAGCTCGCGCAGCTCGGGGCAGTAAGCCGGCTTCATGTCTACGTGGTAGGCCACGGGCATATCATCATAGAACGAGCGCGGGAACCGCCGGGTAAAGTCGATAAAATCGTGGGGAATGACCATGTCTCCAATGTGGATGTCGGGATCGATCGAGCCGACGCTGTTGGTCGCCAGTATGCGGTCGCAGCCCAGCTCACGGAACGCCCAGACATTCGCGCGGTAGTTGATGCGCGGCACAATGATGGTGTGGTTAGGGCCATGGCGCGGCAGGAAGTAGACCGTCCGGCCGTGCAGCTTGCCCTCGTAAATTTCTGAGCTTCTGCCATACTGGTTGTCGTGGATGAACATCCGCGGCTGCTCGAGCATTTCATACATGCCGCTGCCGCCGATAATTCCAATCGGTTTCATAAAATTTGCGCCTCCTTTTAAAATTCTGAAAACGATTTCGTATCTATGCCTACTTTACTACTGAAACCGTTTTCAGTCAACCTGTAATTTTTTACACTGAAATTTTCTTAAAATTCCACAAAATTCAGCAAAATACATACTTTTTCAATTTTTGTGACGCGAATTCACATATATTTCATGAAACCGTTTGCGTTTTTGTGCACTATGACAAATGGAAAAAACAGCTGAAACCAACGCAGTGTCCTTTCATGCGTCGCCGCCGCAACAGCAGCGGTGCTGCGCATCCCATCGTGCGCCAAATGCATCGCTTGCAGCGGACTCGACCGCAGCGCTCGCACAATAGGATCCCCTCTGCCGTGTTGGTCTCTGCGCAAGTCCCCTACCCCAGCAGCTTTATCAGCTCCTGCGTGACCAGCACCGCAAGCGAGCTGGACAGCGCGACGATAATCAGGCTCCTGCCCTGATAGGCCAGAGCGATTGCCGTGACCAGCGCCGCTGCGCCGGAGATCACGCTCTCCGTGCTGCTCAGGATGCTCGGGAAGGTCATCGCGCTTAGGCACGCGTAGGGCACATAATGTAAAAACGAGCGGAGAAACCGGCTCCGAAGGGGCTTGCGGAACAGTGTCATCGGCAGCAGCCGGATCAGATATGTCGTTCCCGCCATCGCCGCAATATACCAATAAATACTCATGCCGCATCCTCCTTCACCGGAAAGAGCCACGCACACACAGCCGCAGCTGCCACCGTGCAAATGACGATTGAAATCCCCGGCGACAGTCGGCGGAGCGCCGGAAGCCATGCAAACGCGCTGCTGCACGCCAGCGCCAGCAGCGCACAGAGCAGCACCGGCCGCTCCTTCCGCGCCGGCGGCACCACAATTGCAATAAACATCCCGTACAGCATCACACCCAGTGCCATCCGCAGGCCTTCCGGCAGCACTGACCCGGCCAGCGCACCGCAGAGCGTCCCGCCTGTCCAGCCTAGCAGGGGCACAATGCCCAAGCCCAGAAGAAACGGCGTCGTCAGCGGGCCCGGCCGCGCCATGGCCAGCGCAAAAATCTCATCCGTGTTGAAAAACGCGATCAAAAGCCGCGGAAGCAGGCCGATCTTCTGCCCCATCCGCTGGCTAAGTGCCAGGCTCATCAGCGCGTAGCGGCTGTTGATGACCAGCTGCGTCAGCACCATCTCCCAAAGCCCTGCTGAAGCAAGAATCAGCGTCAAGCCCGCAAATTGCCCGGCGCTTGTCAGATTCGTCAGGGAAATCAGCGTCGCGTCCAGCGCCCGCAGCCCCTGCGCAGACGACAGCGCTCCGAATCCAAAGCTGACCGAAAAATAGCCAAGCCCGACCGGCACTCCCTGCCGAATACCCATTGTAAATTCCTTGCCGCGCATTGCCCGATCCCTCTCGTTCCCGGCTCAGCCGCACGACAGCCAAGCCTGCAAAAATACCGCATCATTTTATCACAACCAACCTAAATTTCAACCCCCTTCCGCACAATTCGACAAATCACAAAAGCACCGCCTTTTCGCATATCCCTCTGCCGTAAACCCGCACTTTGCCAGCGCGTTCCACATCGCAGCCTTAAACGCCGCCTTTACGTCCGCGCTGTTGTCGATTATCCCAAAGCTCATCATTGCACCTCGTTTTGCACATAGAAAAAGCACTATGCGTTTTGCACAGTGCATTTTTGTCAAATTATCGATAGAATGCGCTCGTTCATTCCACGTCGGCATGGTACTGGCAGTTCAAACACTTTTGCAGCTGTTTCTCGTCCCACTGTTTGATATCTTTCGGCAAGATTGCAGGCTTTGCCTCATGGTCAGCCACAAGGGCAATCTCCAAACAGGTTGTGCCATACCAAAGCAGACACGCTTCAGGACTTTTGTTTTGTCGTTGCAGCCTTCAATGAAGCCATTTGACCAGGGGACATCCATAGAGTTCAGGATTTCTTGGAACCAGTTGCGGTATGCTTTGGTGCAGTCGTCAAATTCAGGCGAATCCATGACTTCAACGGCTGTGAGCCAGTCAACGAGTTTTGGTTTTCCAGTTTTAGAGGAATCGGAATGTATTACTTCGAGGAACTCATTTTTCAGACGGTACGCATCCGCAAGTCTGGGTGCTATTTCAAACATGAGGGCTAGCTTGTCGGCTTCTTCGCCCGAGAGTTTTTCCATTGGCCTCATCAAAAGACGCCTGGATCTTTTGAAATATTTGCGGAATCTGAATGAGAGCTTGTTCTGCTCGTTCTTTCTGACGCGTTCCATAGCCCAATATACCTGCCGAATCACATGGTATCTATCCGCGACAATAACGGCCTTTGGGAAACAAGCTTTGGCCACCTCGCGGAAATGAGGATTCATATCACAAACAAAGTATTTCACGTCTGTTTTGGACTGAAATTGTGAGAAATATCGGATAAGATCGTTTTCAAACCGGTTTGGCAAAATGTCAATTACCTTGTGTTTCTCGCATTTACAATGATACTGTTATATTTCTGGCCTCCGGGATTACCCTTGAATTCGTCAATGGAAAGAACCTCTGGTGGCAGTTTGGTTGGCCTGAAAGAAATGTATTTGAAGTACCGCATAGCCGTTGCACCTGAAACATTAAACTGCGTGCCGATCTTTGAAGCAGATACCGTTTCGTGGAGCGCAGTGATGATCTTGGCAACCAGTCGGCTGGTGGAGCGGTAGTACCCGGGAAGAAAGGTGTTCTTCTCAAAGAAGCGCTTGCCGCAATCGCAGCGGTAACGCCGTTTACGCAGATGCAGCAGCGTTGTCCTGCCAAGCGGAACATCCTTGATTATCTGCATCCGATAGTCGTGTACACGGTCAGTGAGTGCTCCACAGGCCGGGCATCGGTGCTTGATCCGTGGCAACTCAAGGTATACATGGACTTCCTCGGAAAAATTTTCAACCTTTGTGATGATTACATCTTCCAAATCGAGCAGCTTTGCAGTATAATCCTTGTTGAGCATAGAGATTCTTCCTTTTCGTGATTGGTGGTACTTTTATGATAATGGACTTTATCTCTATGCTCAACCTTTTTCTATAGCTAAGGGGTCAGGCTCTTTGCCTGACCCCAACATTTATTATAGAACCTATTTTTATAGAACCTTTATAAATGAGGACGGCAGAATTCCAATGCTTCCATACACAAGTTGCTCCATAAACAGCAACATCATGGGTCACGTTAATGCACTTACAGTCTAAAAACTGATACCTACATCTACCATCACAGCGGAATATTAAAACATGCCTTCGCCGCCGAAACTGCAAAATTATACTCGGTTGCCAGCAAACAGCCGATGGGAAATCGGCTTTAATGCGTCGTAAAGGTCTTTGTAGATCGCATAGCGCGCATCGTAGCGCGCGGCGCTCCCCGTGCGCGGCATATAGTGCATCTGGGTGTGGGTCATTGTGCCGCAGGCTTCTGTGACAGACGCATATTGGCCGCAGCCAACCGCCGCGAGAATGGCTGCACCGAGGCAGCCGGCCTCTTTACAAGTAATCGTCTCTACCGGCACGCCCAGCACATCCGCCTTAGTTTGCAGCCATAGGGGCGAGCGTGCCCCGCCGCCGACCGCGCGGAGCGAGCTGATCTCGATGCCCGCACGCCGCAGGGCATCCATATTCGTCCGCAGCTCAAAGCAGAGGCTGTCCAGAATTCCCTTTAAAATATCGTGCCGCGTAGTCGCCAGCGTCAGGCCGACGAACGCGCCGAGGCTTTGCATGTCGCAAAGCGGTGTACCGCTGCCGTTAAAATGCGGCAGAACCAGCACGGGTGACGGCGCGTCAGCGCACTTGCTCAGCGCGTGAGCGTAGAAGTCCTCGCCGCGCTCGGCTGCCTCGCGCAACTCTTGTGCGCCGAAGTTGTCACGATACCACCGCTGCAAAATCCCGCCCACCTGCATGTGCGCAAACGAAAAATACAGCGGCTCCACCGCGTGGCGATAGGTCGAATAAAAACTGTCGTGCATAGCCTCGCTAATGTGCGCACCATGATAGGTCACAGACAGTACCTCTGCCGTTCCGGCGGAATCGAGTGCCATGCTCTCGCCGATCACACCCGCGCCGACGGCGCAGATGGGTTGATCATGCCCGCCCGCGAACAAGCGCGGCCGGTTTTCCAGTCCAAATCGTTCGCACAGCGCTGCGCTCAGCTCCCCGACCGGCGCACCCGAGGGGCAAACCGGGGAAAGCTTTTCACGCGGGATCCCCATGCTTTGCAGCAGCTCATCCGACCAGTCGCCGTCTTGCAGCGAATAGCCCATCGACCGGCTGGCCATGGTCAGATCCAGCATCGGCGCGCCGCCGAGGTGGTAGAGCAGATATTCTTCATATGTGACAAATCGCCACGCCTTCTCGAAAATCTCCGGCCGGTTTTCCCGCAGCCACAGGAGCTTGGAGAACATGTTGATCGCATGCAGCGGCTGGCCGGTGATGGCATACAGCCGCGCCGCGTCATGCTCGGCGGCATATTGGCGGCACTGCGCCTCCGGGCGGTAGTCCATGCCCAAGATCACCGGGTGCAGCGGCCGGAAATCGCGGTCGACTGGCATCGTCGCGTCGCCCTGCACACTCAGGCTCATGCCCTCAATGCAGCGCACGCCCGCGGAGGCGATCGCCTCCGCCAGCGTTTCCAGCAGCAGCGCCAGAACCTGTGCCGCGTCCTGCTCGGCCTGCAACGGCGCGCCGCACAGGACGGGATATTCCCGGTAGGCCCGGCTGAGCGCCGTTCCGGCTTCATCGAACACAACGGATTTGCATCCGGTCGTGCCGATGTCCATGCCGAGATAGTACCGTTGTGTCATTCTGCTTCTCCGGTTCAGCCGAGCAGCTGATCCTGCATCCGGCGCAGCTGCACGAGGACGGACTTGTCCGACAGCTCCACCATATCATAGGTAATGACCGTATCCTTCGGAACGTCGCACTTCATCACTGCACCCTTGGCGAGGCCGACGGGCAGCATGTTGCCCTCCTTGGCCACGCTGTGCAGATCGATGCTGGCGCGGTAGCAGTATTCGCCAATGGCGTCGAGCACCTCGCCCTTCTTGAGGTCCTTCTTGGCCAGCGTGATGCACTCGCTCGTCAGATGATCCAGCGGATGGCCGGTGGATTCGCCGTAGATGACCGCCTGCGCCGCCGTGATGGGCGTCTCGATGGAGCACAGGTGATACGGACGGTACAGCAGGTAGTTCGGGCCGTTGCCCATGTCCCGCTGCACGAGGCCGTCGATGATGCGCTGGTTATCGGTGGTCACGACCACGAACACGCCGGGCGCGACGTTGCCGATGGCAAAGTCCACGACGCCCTCCTTGTCCAGCACGCCGCCCTGCGACTTCAGGCTGAACACGGTCTTGAGCTCATCGACGTTGCACTTTGCGCAGTGCATGCCGCGCACGTCGGGCACGAGCCCCGTCGCATTGGAAACGGCGCACATTTCGATCATCGTCTTCGAGCCATCGACAAATTCCACGAGCATCCGCGCGGCCATCTTGCGCTTGGCCGCCTTTTCCGCCCACTCGGGCGTGCTGGGCGTGGCGTAGTAGTCCAGCGGATTGTTCTTGCCCTTGCCCGCTGCAACGACCTTGAAGCCGAGGGCCTTGGCAAAGCGATAAATTTCACAGATCGAGCCGGGCTCATCGCCCGCCGTCAGGGAGTAGACCACGCCCGCCTGCTCGCAGAGCCGGCGAAGGATCGGGCCGATGGTCACGTCGCACTCCACGTTCATCATCACGATGTGCCGCTTGTGCAGGATGCACTCCATCGTCACGCGCGCGCCCATCTCCGGCGAGCCGGTCGCGTCGATGACGACCTGCGTTCTGCGCGCGGCCACAGCCAGCTTATAGTCGGTCGTGGCGACCTTTTTGCCCTCGTCAATGGCCTTTTCGGCCTCGGCCAAGTCATTCGTGACCACGACCTGCTCGGCCGTGTAGCCCGCCTGCTGATAGCCGTCGAGCGCGATATCCGTATTGATGTCCACGACGATGTCGCAGACGATGCCCTTCATCTTGCTGAACTGCGCAACGATGTCCTTGCCCATCTGGCCACAGCCGATCAAGCTAACGCGGACAGGCGTTCCCTTTGCTTCCAGCTCCTGCAGTTTGGTATCAATTTCGTACATAGCTTCTCCGCCTTTCTGTTAATCCATCCACGGGTCGATCATGACCTTCAGTGCCTGTCCCTTCGTGACCATATCCATTCCCTCCGGCACGTGCGCCAGCGAGACCTTCGCGCCGAGATACTTTTCCGCGTGGATCTGCTTGGCCTGCAGCGCGGCCAGCGCATCGGCCAGCCCCGTCGCCGGGTAAGAGAACGCGCCGGTGACATTGATCTCGCCGTAGTGGATGAGATTGGAATTCAGGCTGCTGGTCTGGTGCGTCTTCGGCGCGCCGCCGTAGATTACAACCGTGCCGCGCTTGTGCACCATTTCGAGTGCCTCTTCCTGCACGACCACTGTCGGGACCGCACAGATTGCGATATCCGCGCCCACTCCGCCGGTTTCCGCGCGCACCGCGGCCACCAGCTCCTCTACCGGCCGCGTGCCATCGAGCAGCACGTCCGGGTGGAACGATGCCGCAAGCTCCAGCTTGTCGCGGCCAACGATGATGACCTTCTGTGCACCGCGGGCCTTGGCCACCTCGCAGTGGATGCAGCCGACAGGGCCGTCGCCGATGATGACGACCGTCTGCCCCATGCCAACGTTGTTGCGCTTATGGCAGGCAATGACCGCCGCACAGGTCTCAGCGAACGCAGCTTCCTCATATGGCATGGCCTCCGGGATGCGCTCAACAAAACCGTGGTTCAGCACGTCCGCGGGCAGCGCCAGATACTGCGCATAGCCGCCTGGAAAATGCGTGCCCAGCATCCGGTGGCTCTCGCACAGGTTTACAAGGCCGCGCTTGCAGTACCAGCAGTGGCCGCAGCTCACGTCCGGTGCCAGCGCAACACGCTCGCCGACGGAAAAATGATGCACCTTTTCGCCGACCTCGATGATCTCACCGGCGATCTCGTGCCCCATGATCTGGTTTTTCACGCCGTTCTTGAGACCGTTGTGGTAATTTCTTACGTCGCTGCCGCAGATGCCGCAGGCATAGACCTTCACCAGCAGCCCATCTTCGGGACAGGCCGGGATCGGCCGCTCCTCTAATACGATGTTTTCCACGTCCTTGAACACTGCAGCCTTCATCATACCGTTCATACGTTTTCTCCTTTTCCCAGCAGCCGGTCGCCCACGGCCCCGCCGGGGTGAATGACGGCAAACTGTTCTTTTGTATAGCCCGTCATCTGCATCAGTGCGATGCAGATCGCGTCAAACATGGCAATGACCGCCATGGTGCTGGCCGTGGCCAGCATGTTGAACCGGCACGGCTCACGGTCGACCTTGACCTTCAGATAAATATCCGCATTCTGCGCCAGCACGGACTCCGGATTTTCCGAAACCGCGATGACCGTCGCATGCTTGGTCCTGCATGCAGGCAGGAGGTTGACCAGCTCCTTCGTGCCGCCGCCCTTGCTGACGAGGATGACGATGTCGCCGGGCTGCACCACGCCGAGCCCGCCGTGTAGCGCGTCCGAGGGCGTCAGAAACAGCGCCGGGCGCTCGATGCAGTTGAGCGAATGCGCAATTTTCTTCGCTGCCATGGCCGACGTGCCGCAGCCGGAGAGAATGATGCGCCCCTTGCAGTCCGCGATCGCATTGGCCGTGGCCAGCACCGCATCCTCGTTCATATCCTGCGAAAGCTTCGCGACCGAAGCCGCCTCCATTTCGATGCAGCGCCGCACCTCGGCAAGAATTTCATTTCGTTCCATAGTTACCTCTTGCTTTTCTTCACGACGAGGCGGTTCTTTGCGATGTCGATGTAAATTGCCGCCACGATGACGATGCCCTTGACAATGAGCTGATAGTACGAATTGACGCCCACAAGGTTCAGGATGTTGCCGATGATGCCGATGATCAGGCAGCCCAGCAGCGTTCCGGCCAGCGTACCGCTGCCGCCCGCCATGGACACACCGCCGACCACGCACGAGGCGATCGCGTCCAGCTCGGCGCCCTCGCCGATGGTCGGCTGGCCGGAGCCGAGGCGCGAGATGAGCAGAATGCCAGAGCAGGCCGAAAGCAGGCCGGAGATCACGTACACAAGGCAGACCGTGCGCCGGGTGTTGACGCCGGAATACTGCGCCGCGACAATGTTGCCGCCGACGGCGTAGGTGCGCCGGCCGAATTTGGTCTTATTGAGCACCACCCACAAGATGGCAAAGGCCACCAGCATGTACACCGCGGGCAGCGGCACGATGCCGAGATAGCCGCCGCCGATGGAGGTGAACAGTCCCTTCGAGAAGACGACCGGCTTGCCGTTGGTCATCACGTAGCACGCGCCGCGCATGATGTTCATCGTCGCCAGCGTGGCAATGAAGGCCGGAACCTTCACGACCGTCACGAGCAGGCCGTTGAGGTAGCCGAAGGCCGCCGCCACGACCAGCGCAACGCCGATGGCCGCAAACGTGCCGAAGCCCGCCTTGCCGATGAGCAAGCTCGTCAGGCAGCCGCAGAGCGTCATGAACGAGCCGATGGAAATGTCGATGTTTCCCGTCAGGATGACAAAGGTCATGCCGAACGCGCAGAGCGCCGTGCTGGCGTTTGTGCGCAGGATCGTCATCATATTTTTTGTGGTCAAGAATTTCTCGCTGAGCAGACAGCTCACGAGGAAGATCAGCACCAGTGCCGAGAGCGTACCGGCGTTGAGCTTCAGGATCTCCAGAAAGCCGGAGCGTTTTTTCAAAACGGACTTTGTTTCCATGTTCATGTCCTCACTTCAAACCGAGCATGTAGCTCAGAATTTCTTCCTGATCAAAGCGCGCGGGGTCGTCGAATTCCGCCTTGATCCTGCCCTCCTGCATGACGTAAATGCGGTCGCTCATGTTGATGACCTCCGGCAGCTCCGACGAGACCATCAGAATGCTCTTGCCCTGCGAGGTCAGCTCCTCCATCAGCGCGTAGATCTCCGCCTTTGCGCCGACATCGATGCCGCGTGTCGGCTCGTCGAGGATGAGAATGTCCTTCGACGCGGCCAGCCATTTGCCCAGCACGATCTTCTGCTGGTTGCCGCCGGAAAGATTGACCGCCTTCTGCCGCAGCGAGGAGACCTTGATGGACAGCTTGTCGACATAGGTGTTGGCGATCTTCGTCTCGCGCACATGGTTCACGCCGAGCCATTTGATCGAAATGAACTGCGGCAGCACGCCGATGCTGAGGTTGAATCTTACGTCGTTGCGCAGGATCAGCCCCTCGTGCTTACGATCTTCGGGCACCAAGCACACGCCCGCCGCCAGCGCCTCGCGCGGATTGCGGAACGCGGCGCGCTTGCCGTTGACCGTGACCTCGCCGGTGTATTTCGCGAGGCCGAAGAGCGTTTGGATGAGCTCTGTGCGCCCGGAGCCGACCAGCCCGGCCAAGCCGACGATCTCGCCCTTGCGCAGGTGGATGCTCGCGTCGGTCACGCGGCCGTCCAGCCGCGTGATGTGCTCAGCGCGCAGCACGTCGTCGCCCAGCGCCTTTTTCGACTTGGTGTAATACTGGTCGAGGCTGTAGCCGACCATCATGCGCACCAGCTCGTCACGCGTGATATTGCGCACCTCCGCCGTGCCCGCATTCGCACCGTCGCGCAGGACGGTGATGCGGTCGGCGATCTCAAAGATCTCGTCCATGCGGTGCGAGATATAGACGATGGTAATGCCGCGCGCCTTCAGCTCGCGCACCAGCGAAAAGATCTTTTCGACCTCCTTGCTCGAGACCGCCGCCGTCGGCTCGTCCATGACCAAGATCTTGACGTTCCGGCTGATGGCCTTTGCGATCTCCAGCATCTGCTTCTGCGCCGTGCTCAGGGAGAACACGCGCGTATATGCGTTAAAGTCAGCGCCGAGCGACTGCAAGATCTGCTCGCACGCGTCGTTGATTTTTCTTTTGTCAATAAAGCCCAGCCGGTTGACCGGCTCCTGACCCATATAAATATTGTCTGCAACGGTGAGCTGTTCTGCCAAAACCAGCTCCTGATGGATCACGCTGATGCCGCAGCGCATGGAGTCCATAGGGCTGGTCAGCCGGATGGGCTTGCCCTCGAACTCGATCGAGCCGCTGTCAATGGCATGAATTCCGGCAAGGCACTTCATCAGCGTGGACTTACCGGCGCCGTTTTCCCCGAGCAGCGCGTGCACCTCGCCGCGCCGCAGCTCCAGCGTGACGCCCTTGAGCGCCTTAACGCCGGGGAACGACTTGGTGATGTCGTTCATTTTCAGAATGATTTCTTCCATTGGTACTTCCCTTTCCGTGTCCTTTAGAGAAAGGAGAGCGCGCCGTGACGCGCCCTCCTTCGGCAGGGGTAAATCAGCCGGTGTAGTACTCGTTAACGTTGGTCTTGTCGACGTAGATGACGTCAACATAGGTCAGCCAGTCATGCGCGATGGTGCCGCCGGCGAGAACGGTGTAGACGTCCTCGGTCGCAATGCGGGCCAGCTCATCGGGCTGCTGACGGGCGGTGCCGGTGTAGTCGCCGTCGAGGATGCAGGCATATTCGTCCTGAGAGCCGTCGACGCCGTAGATGTAGATGCCGTTCTCCGCAGAGCAGGTCATGCCGGCGGATTCCAGACCGCGCATGAACGCGATGGAGATCGGGCCGCCGCCGCCGAAGACCGCGGTGATCTGGGTGTCATACTTCGAAGCCCAAGCTTCCGCAACGGCCATTTCGGCCTCCTGCGTCACGGGCGTCGGCTGGGTGCCCTCGAGGACCTTGATGTTGTCGTGGCCCGCGATGGTGTCAAGGAAGCCCTGCACACGGGTGGTAACGGCTTCGTTCTCTTCGTAGATCATGTAGCACACGCCGGCTTCCTTGCCGTCGAGGCGCGCGATCAGGTCGTTGGCGCAAAGGACGCCCGCGCCGTAGTTGTCGGAAACGGTCTGGGAGACCAGAACGCCCTCGGACTCATCGATGTCGAGCAGAACGTCGGCAGCGGAGATGACGATGCCGTTCTTCGCAGCTTCGCGGAGTGCTTCGACCGGAGCGGTCGCGTTCGGGGATTCCATGACGATGCCGTCAACGCCCGCGGCGATGAGGTCGTCGATGCACTTCAGGAGGGTCTCAGAATCGTCGTTCGCAGCAAGGACGATGGCTTCGTCGCCGCGGCCTTCCACGATCTCGCGGAACTTGTCAGCAAACGCGATGCAGTGGGTGTTGGCGTCGTTGATGATAACGCAGCCGATGGTGTAGTGCTTGTCGGTGTCTTCGCCGTCGGTGGCGGGGGTGTCCTCGGAGGAAGCCTTGGGCTCATCCGTGGCCTTGGGTTCTTCGGCGTTGTCGGAGCAGCCTGCGAGGATGCAGAGCACCATCACGACAGCCAGAAGCAGTGCGAGCAGCTTTTTCATTTTGTTTTCTCCTTTTTATATTAATGGGGATTGCGTACTCGGTCAGATGTTGCGAATGGCGATGACGCGGGCGGCACAGGAGTCCACGCGCTTCATGCGCAGCGGCAGGACGAACAGCGTCACGCGCTCTTCCTTGATCTCGTCAAGGTGCGTCAGCGAGTCGATGA